>NZ_SUKD01000013.1:0-288041 GCF_013357275.1 Pseudomonas sp. BMW13
GTCCGGGCTGTCGAGCTTCTCCAGCTTGCGCAGCTGGGCCTTGAGCATGGCGGCTTCGATCTTGGCCTTCTTCAGCGCTTCGTCGCCAGCGGCTTTCGGTGCTGGCGCAGGGGCGGCAGCCTGGGCCTCGGCCAGCGCTTGCTGCGCGGCCTCGGCGGCACGGCGCAGCTCGGCGACCTGCGCCTGCAGCTCGGCGGTGTCGTGGGCGGCCAGTTGTTTCTCCGCCTTCTTCAGCGCGACCTGGGCCATGCTGGCTTCGATCTTGAGTTTCTTCAGCGCCTCGTCCGCTGGCGAGGCTGCTGCTGCCGGAGGCGCTTCGGCCTGCGCCGCCTTGGCGCGCGCGGCTTTCTCGGCGCGGGCCTTGCGTTCGGCTTCCTTCTGCTCCTCGGCGCGGCGCAGGCGTTCCTGGCGTTGCTCGAAGCGCTGCTTGGAATGTTCGGCCTTGAGCTGCTTCTGCTCCAGCTCGCGAATCTCCGCCTTGGCCACGCGGTAGTACTGCACCAGCGGGATGCTCGACGGGCAGACGTAGGCGCAGGCGCCGCATTCGATGCAGTCGAACAGGTTGTGTGCCTTGAGCTGCTCGTGTTCCTGGCCCAGGGCGAAGAAATGCAGCTGCTGCGGCAGCAGGCTGGCCGGACAGGCCTCGGCACATTCGCCACAGCGAATGCAGGGCATGGCGGGCGCTGGCGCCGGCAGTTCCTCGGCGGTGCTGGCGAGCAGGCAGTTGCTGGTCTTGATCAGCGGCACGTCGAGGCTGGGCAGGGTGAAGCCCATCATCGGTCCGCCCATGATCAGGCGATTGAGCCTGCCCTGGTCGAGCCCGGCGAAGGCCAGCAGCTCGCGGACGGGCGTGCCGATCAGCGCCTCGACGTTGCCGGGCCGCGCCAGCGCGGCACCGGTGAGCGTGGTGATGCGCGAGATCAGCGGTTTGCCCAGCAGCACGGCGTCATGGATGGCGACGCAGGTGCCGACGTTCTGGCAGAGGATGCCGATATCGGCCGGCAGCCCACCGCTGGGCACCTCGACGCCGGTGAGGATCTGGATCAGCTGCTTCTCGCCACCGGACGGGTACTTGGTGGGGAACACCCGTACCTGGAAATCGTGCCCGGTGCAGGCGGCCTGCACGGCGGCGGCGGCTTCGGGCTTGTTGTCCTCGATGCCGATCAACACCTGCTCCGGCTGGATCAGGTGGGCCAGCACGGCGATACCGGCCACCAGTTCGGCGGCGCGCTCGCGCATCAGCACGTCATCGGCGGTGATGTAGGGTTCGCACTCGGTGCCGTTGATGATCAGCGTGTGGATCTTCTGCGTCGGCCGCGCGGTGAGCTTGACCGCCGTGGGGAAGCCGGCGCCGCCCAGGCCGTTGATGCCGGCCTCGCGGATCAGCGTCAGCAGTTCGCCGGGCTCCAGGCTGCGGTAGTCGGCGGGGGGCGTCAGTGGCAGCCACTCATCCAGGCCGTCGCTGTCGATGACGATGGCCGGCGCCAGCATGCCGGAGGCATGTGGGTAGGGCTGCTCACCGATGCAGGCGATGGTGCCGGAGGTCGGTGCGTGCAGCGGCACGCTGACGAAGCCGTTGGCCTCGGCGATCTTCTCGCCCTTGCGCACGCGCTGACCGACCGTCACGCAGGGCTCGGCGGCGGCGCCGATATGCTGGCCGAGCGGCAGCACCAGGCGCTTGGGCAGGGGCAGCGCCTGGATCGGCGTGCGGTTGGACAGGTCCTTGTGCTCGGCCGGATGGATGCCGCCGGGGATGTCCCAGATTTTCATGGGGTCTTTCAGTACTGCGCTCATGCGGCCTGCTCCCGGTCACTGGCGATCAACTGGCCGGGCGCCAGTGGCTTGTCCCATTTCCAGCTCTGCACCGTGCTGCCGACTTCGAGCATGTCGATGCAGTCCACCGGGCAGGGCTCGACGCACAGGTCGCAGCCGGTGCACTCGCTGACGATCACCGTATGCATCTGCCGCGCCGCGCCGACGATGGCGTCCACCGGGCAGGCCTGGATGCACTTGGTGCAGCCGATGCACTCCGCCTCGCGGATGAAGGCGACCATCTGCGGCTTCTCGCCTTCCACCGCGTCCAGTGGCTCCGGCTCGACGTCGAGCAGGTCGGCCAGGGCGGCGATGGTCGCCTCGCCACCGGGCGGGCACTTGTTGATCTTGTCGCCGCCGGCGATGGCCTCGGCGTAGGGCTTGCAGCCGGGGTAGCCGCACTGGCCGCACTGGGTCTGCGGCAGCAGGGCGTTGATCTGCTCGGCGATGGGGTCGCCCTCGACGCGAAAGCGCACGGCGGCGAAGCCGAGGATGGCGCCGGCGATCAGGCACAGCGCGAGCAGCGCGGCGATCGCGACCAGGACCAGGCTCATAGCTTGATCAGCCCTGAGAAGCCCATGAACGCCAGCGACATCAGGCCGGCGGTGATCATGCCGATGGCTGCGCCCTGGAAGGACTTGGGCACGTCGGCGATGGCGATGCGCTCACGCATGGCGGCGAACAGCACCAGCACCAGGGAGAAGCCCAGGCCGGCGGCGAAGCCGTTGACGGTGGCGGTGATGAAGGTGAACTCGCTCTTGTTGGCGTTGAGCAGGGCCACGCCGAGCACGATGCAGTTGGTGGTGATCAGTGGCAGGAAGATGCCCAGCACGCGGTACAGCAGGGGGCTGGTCTTGTTCACCACCATCTCGGTGAACTGCACGGTCACGGCAATCACCAGGATGAAGCTGATGGTGCGCAGGAACTCCAGATCCAGCGGTTTCAGCACGTATTGCTGCACCAGGTAGCTGCACATGGCCGCCAGGGTCAGCACGAAGGTGGTGGCCAGCGACAGGCCGATGGCGGTTTCGATCTTCTTCGACACGCCCATGAACGGGCACAGGCCGAGGAACTGCACCAGCACGAAGTTGTTGACCAGGATGGCGCTGACCATGATCAGGACGAGTTCGGTCATCGGGTTGCCGTCGAATGCGCAAAGGCCTTAGGAAAAGGGCGCCTATTATCGGGAAGCAGCCCTGGCCATACAAGCCGCATGCGGCGAATCGCCTGCACTTGGCGACCATTCGTCACAGCTGGACTCAGTGACGGGTGAGGCGTCGCCACAGTTTGCGCAGGCCGAGGGCCAGGGGGAACAGCACGATGAGGAAGGGCAGGCCATAGCCGATGAACTCGATCAGGTTGGCGGTGCCTTCGGCAAGGTTGTCCTGCAGGCGCGAGAACGCTTCGCCAATGCGCCCCAGGGGCGAACGCTCGTAGGGGCTGCTGAAGCGCAGGGTCAGCAGGTTGGTGTCCAGGCGCCGTTGCTGCTGGGCGGCGTCCTGGGCGATGGCCTGCAGCTGCACTTCCAGGGCGGCCTGTTCACGGGCCAGGGCAAGCAGGTCGGCGACGGCGAGGTCGTCGCGTTTCTCGAATTGCTGCAGGGTGCGCTGCTGGCGCAGCAGTTGCTCGTGCTGGCGACGGTTGTCGGCCACGGCCTGGGCCAGGTCCTCGGCATGGGTGGTGCGGCTGGTCAGTTCACCGTCTGCGCTGGCGAGCTGGGTGATGGCCTCGACGCCATCGGGGACGATGCGCAGGGTCAGTTCGCCACGCGGCGCCTGGCCGCTGCTCTGTTGCGCCGTGATCAGGCTGCAGGCGCCGAAGCGCTCGCTCAGGCACGCCTCGCGGGTCGCCGCGATACGCTCGCCGATACGCTCGGCGGGCAGTTCGATAGCCACATGGTGTTCATAGGCTAGGTAGCTGTCGGCCTTGTTGCGTTCGCCCTGCAGGGCGCCGCCTTGCGGCAGGCCCGACGGGTCTGAACAACCCGCCAGGACGAACGCAAGCGTTGCCACCATCCATGGTTTCATCGAGGCCTCCTGGCGTGTGGCTTACTTGACGCGCTGGCCCGGCTTGGCGCCGCTATCCGGGCTGAGCAGGTAGATGTCCTCACCGCCGGGGCCGGCCGCCAGGACCATGCCCTCGCTGATGCCGAACTTCATCTTGCGCGGCGCCAGGTTGGCGACGTACAGAGTCAGGCGGCCTTCCAGCTTGCTCGGGTCCGGGTAGGCGGACTTGATGCCGGAGAACACGTTGCGCTTCTCGTCACCGATATCCAGCGACAGGCGCAGCAGCTTGTCGGCGCCCTCGACGAACTCGCACTTCTCGATCAGCGCGATGCGCAGGTCGACGGCGGCGAAGGCATCGAAGTTGATCTCGGCCGCCAGCGGGTCCTTGGCCAGCTCGCCGTTGCCCTGTGGTTTGGCGGCTTCGGCGGCCAGGTCTTCCTTGGAGGCTTCGGTCATGGCGTCGATCTTCGCTTGTTCGATACGGGTCAGCAGCGGGTTGAACGGGTTCAATTGGTGGTTGGCCAGCGGCAGCGCCAGGTCGGCCCAGGTCTGCGGGGCGACATTGAGGAAGGCCTCGGCGTCGGCGGCCAGCTGCGGCAGCACCGGCTTGAGCATGATCACCAGCTGGCGGAACAGGTTGATGCCCAGTGCGCAGATTTCCTGCACCTCGGCCTGCTTGCCTTCCACCTTGTTCAGGGCCCAGGGGGCCTTGTCGGCGATCCAGGCGTTGGCGCGGTCGGCCAGCGCCATGATCTCGCGCATGGCGCGGGAGAAGTCGCGTGCCTCGTAGGCCTCGGCGATGCTCGGCGCGGCGGCGCGGAAGGCGTTCCACAGCTCCGGCTCGGGGTCGGCGGCGACCAGCAGGCCGCCGTTGCCCTTGTGGATGAAGCCGGCGCAGCGGCTGGCGATGTTGACCACCTTGCCGACCAGGTCGGAGTTGACCTTCTGCACGAAGTCCTCGAGGTTCAGGTCGAGGTCATCGACGCCGCGGCCCAGCTTGCTGGCGTAGTAGTAGCGCAGGTATTCCGGGTTCAGGTGGTCCAGGTAGGTGCGCGCCTTGATGAAGGTGCCGCGCGACTTGGACATCTTCTGCCCGTTGACGGTCAGGTAGCCGTGCACGTTGACGGCGGTCGGCTTGCGGTAGCCGGCGCCTTCGAGCATGGCTGGCCAGAACAGGGCGTGGAAGTTGACGATGTCCTTGCCGATGAAGTGATACAGCTCGGCGCTGGAGTCCTTGCCCCAGAAGGCGTCGAAGTCCAGTTCCGGGCGGCGCGAGCAGAGGTTCTTGAAGCTGGCCATGTAGCCGATCGGCGCATCCAGCCAGACGTAGAAGTACTTGCCCGGCTCATCGGGAATCTCGAAGCCGAAGTAGGGCGCATCGCGGCTGATGTCCCACTCCTGCAGGCCGCCGTCGAGCCATTCGGCGATCTTGTTGGCGACCGCCTCCTGCAGGGCGCCGGAGCGGGTCCACTGCTTGAGCATGGCTTCGAAGTCCGGCAGCTTGAAGAAGAAGTGCTGCGACTCCTTGAGCACCGGGGTGGCGCCGGAGATGGCCGACTTCGGGTTCTTCAGCTCGGTCGGCGAGTAGGTGGCGCCGCATTTCTCGCAGTTGTCGCCGTACTGGTCCTCGGTGCTGCACTTCGGGCAGGTGCCCTTGATGAAGCGGTCGGCGAGGAACATGCCCTTCTCGGGGTCGAAGTACTGGGTGACCGCGCGCGTGGCGATGTGGCCCTTGTCGCGCAGCGCCAGGTAGATCGAGGACGACAGCTCGCGGTTCTCTTCCGAGTGGGTCGAGTGATAGTTGTCGAAGGCCACGCCGAACTCGGCGAAATCGGCCATGTGCTCGGCGCGCACGCCGTCGATCAGTTGCTCGGGCGTGATGCCTTCCTTCTCGGCGCGCAGCATGATGGCCGAGCCGTGGGCGTCGTCGGCACAGACGTAGATGGCCTGGTTGCCGCGCAGTTTCTGGTAGCGCACCCACATGTCGGTCTGTACGTACTCGAGCATGTGGCCGAGGTGGATCGAACCGTTGGCATAGGGGAGGGCGCTGGTAACGAGGATCTTGCGGGCTTCGGTCATGGTGATCGGCTGCACTGGTAAAACGAGGGAAGTCAGCAACTATAAAGCAGCGACAGTCTGCAAGCCACCAGCGACAACGAGCGTCGTTGTTGCTCGCGGCGTGACGCTCGCGGCCCGTGGCTGCTGTTAAGATGACGCTCTGATTTCCTGCCTGCCTTCTGGAGTTCTTGCATGAGTGCCGTCACCCGCGAAGCGGTCGAAGCCTGTCTGCGTCAGTTCACCGACCCCCACCTCGATCAGGACCCGGTCAGCGCCGGCTGCCTGCGTGAGGTCGACATCCAGGGCGGGCGGGTCTCCGTGCGCCTGGAACTCGGTTACGCCGCCGGCCTGTTCAAGAACGGCTGGGCGCAGATGCTGCAGATGGCGCTGGAGAACCTCGACGCCGTCGACAGTGCGCGCGTGCAGGTCGATTGCGTGATCGACTCGCACCAGGGGCAGGCCCAGGTGCCGGCCCTGCAAGGGGTGAAGAACGTGATCGCGGTGGCCTCGGGCAAGGGTGGCGTGGGCAAGTCCACCACCGCTGCCAACCTGGCGCTGGCGCTGGCCCGCGAAGGCGCGCGGGTCGGTATTCTCGACGCGGACATCTATGGCCCGAGCCAGGGCATCATGTTCGGCATCGCCGAAGGCACCCGACCGCTGGTCAAGGAGCAGAAGTGGTTCGTGCCGCTCGAAGCCCATGGCGTGCAGGTGATGTCCATGGCCTTTCTCACCGACGACAACACGCCGATGGTCTGGCGCGGGCCGATGGTCAGCGGTGCGCTGCTGCAGCTGATCACCCAGACCGCCTGGAACGAGCTCGACTACCTGGTGGTGGACATGCCGCCGGGCACCGGCGACATCCAGCTGACCCTGGCGCAGAAGGTGCCGGTGGCCGGCAGCGTGATCGTCACCACGCCGCAGGACCTGGCCCTGCTGGATGCGCGCAAGGGCGTGGAGATGTTCCGCAAGGTGCACATCCCGGTGCTCGGCGTGGTGGAGAACATGGCCGTGCACATCTGCTCCAACTGCGGCCATGCCGAGCATCTGTTCGGCGAAGGCGGCGGCGAGAAGCTGGCCGCGCAGTACGGCGTCGAGCTGCTGGCATCGCTGCCGCTGTCGATGGCCATCCGCATGCAGGCCGACGACGGCAAGCCGACCACGGTGGCCGATCCGGAAAGCCAGATCGCCATGATCTATCAGGAGCTGGCACGCAAGGTGGGCGCGCGCATCGCCCAGGCCGGCAAGCCGAGCATGCCGAGCATCGAAATCAGTGATGATTGAGAGCGGCTGCGCAGCAGCCATCTGCTGACCCTCTCCCATTCATGGGAGAGGGTGCCCGAAGGGCGGGAGAGGGCGCTCGGCGCAGCGGTTTTGGCTCTCGTGCTTGTCGGCGCATCCCTTCGGGGCGCTGGGGGCAACACTGTAGGTGCTTCCGCAGTGCGGCGCCGCCAGCATCACCCTCTCCCCCAGCCCCTCTCCCGCAAGCGGGAGAGGGTAGCGGCTGTGCCCCCTTGGCTTCGCCCTAGCCACCCTGGGCTGGTGTTTTGTAGGAGCGGCTTCAGCCGCGAATCTAGCGGATAGATCCGCTCCCACAGGGCGTACAAACAGGCACAAAAAAGCCCCGCACTAGGCGGGGCTTTTTCAGCAGCTCAAAAGCGCAGATCAACCAACGATCTGAACTTCTTCAGCTTGCATGCCTTTCTGGCCACGGGTAGCCACGAAGGAAACCTGCTGGCCTTCCTTCAGGGTCTTGAAACCGTCGGCCTGGATGGCTTTGAAGTGAACGAACAGGTCGTCACCGGATTGCGGAGTGATGAAGCCGTAGCCTTTCTCATCGTTGAACCACTTGACGGTGCCAGTCTGACGATTGGACATGTTGATGTCTCCTAACAAAAGTAATAGCAGCCCTGGAAAAGCCCAGGCCGGGACTGAGTGCAACGAGTACTAGGAGTCGGACGATGTTTGGATCGAAATCTGGGCATCTAGTAGCGATTCGCGGTGACACATGCAGCACAGTGGGCACACCATACGTGTTTTTATCGCCAAGTGCGAATGGTCGATGCAGCTTTTTTTGCAAATAATGACCAAGCGCTCGGCGGGCAATCTTTGATGCGTGGCGCGCGCATCGGTAAGATGCGCTCACTTTTTCGTAATCGCCCACTCAGGACCCTTCGCCATGAGCATCAAATCGGACAAGTGGATTCGCCGCATGGCCCAGGAACACGGCATGATCGAGCCCTTCGTCGAGCGCCAGGTGCGCGGCGCCGACGCCAGCCGGGTGATCTCCTACGGTGTCTCCAGCTACGGCTACGACGTGCGCTGCGCGGATGAATTCAAGGTGTTCACCAACATTCACTCCGCCGTGGTAGACCCGAAGAACTTCGACGAGAAGAGCTTCGTCGACATCAAGAGCGACGTCTGCATCATCCCGCCGAACTCCTTCGCCCTGGCCCGCACCGTCGAGTACTTCCGCATTCCGCGTGACGTGCTGACCATCTGCCTGGGCAAGAGCACCTACGCGCGCTGCGGCATCATCGTCAACGTCACGCCGCTGGAACCGGAATGGGAAGGCCACGTGACCCTGGAGTTCTCCAACACCACCAACCTGCCGGCGAAGATCTACGCTAACGAAGGCGTGGCGCAGATGCTTTTCCTGCAGTCCGATGAGGCCTGCGAGGTCTCCTACCGTGACCGTGGTGGCAAGTACCAGGGCCAGACCGGGGTGACACTGCCCAAGGCCTGATGTTTTCGTAGGCATGAAAAAGCCGGGCGCTTGCCCGGCTTTTTTCTGCCCGTTGCTCAGGGCACCAGAGGCAGCTCACGCTTGTGGCGGGTGTTGTCGTAGGTGCGCACGATGGTGGCATAGGCCTCGTCACTGACGGCCTCGCCATGCAGGAAGGCGTCGATCTCGGCATAGGTCACGCCATGCGCTTCCTCGTCCGGCTTGCCCGGGCGCAGTTCTTCCAGGTCGGCGGTCGGGGTCTTCATCACCAGGTGTTGCGGCGCCCCCAGGTGCCTGGCGATGGCGCGTACCTGGTTTTTCACCAGGCCGGACAGCGGGGCAAGGTCGCAAGCGCCATCGCCGAACTTGGTGAAGAAGCCCATCACCGCCTCGGCTGCGTGGTCAGTGCCGATCACCAGGCCGTTGTTGGCGTTGGCGATGGCGAATTGGGCGACCATGCGGATGCGCGCCTTGACGTTGCCGACGACGAAGTCGCGGCGGGCATCGGTCAGCTTCTGCAGGTGGGTGACCTGCTCGCCGAGGCCGTTGACCGCCCCGGCGATGTTCACGGTGTCGTCTTCGTCGGCGCGGATGAATTTCAGCGAGTCCTGGGCATCGTGCTCATCGTGCTGAGCGTTGTGCGGCAGGCGCACGGCGATGAAGCGGTAGGCGCTGTCACCGGTTTCCGTGCGCAGTTCCTCGACTGCAAGCTGCGCCAGGCGCCCGGCGGTGAGGGAGTCGACGCCACCGCTGATACCCAGCACCAGCACCTTGAGGCCGGATTGCTTGAGCACGTGCTTGATGAAGGTCTTGCGTCGCTCGATTTCCGCGTTCAGCGCGGCGTCGTCGGCGAACGGCGGCACCACGTCGAGGGCGGCGGCGATTTCGGCTTGGCGGTTGCTCATGTCTGGGTCCTCACTGGGTCACGCGAAAGACGTGTTTCAGGTAGCTGACGAAATTCTCGTCGCGGCATTGGGTCTTGCCGGGCGTGTCGGAAATCTTCGCCACGGGTTGGCCGTTGCAGGCGATCATCTTGATCACGATGTTCATCGGCTCGACGCCGGGGATGTCGCAGGTCAGGTTGGTGCCGACCCCGAAGCTTACGTGGATTCGCCCGGAAAGTGCACGGTAGAGGCGCAGCGACTTCTCCAGGTCGAGCCCGTCGGAGAACACCAGGGTCTTGCTCAGCGGGTCGATGCCGAGCTTCTCGTAGTGGGCGATGGCCTTTTCCGCCCAGACCAGCGGGTCGCCCGAGTCGTGGCGCAGGCCGTCGAACAGCTTGGCGAAGTACAGATCGAAGTCGGCCAGGAAGGCGTCCATGGTGATGCAGTCGGTCAGGGCGATGCCCAGCTGGCCCCGGTACTCGCGGACCCAGCAGTCCAGTGCGGCGCTCTGGCTGTCGATCAGGCGCGGGCCGAGCTGCTGGTGGGCCATCAGCCATTCGTGGGCCATGGTGCCGATGGGCTTGAGTTCAAACTCGCGGGCCAGGTGCAGGTTGCTGGTGCCGACGAAGCGCCCGGGGAAGTCGCGCTTGAGGATGCGCACGGCCTGCTCCTGCGCACGGTAGGAGAAGCGCCGGCGGGTGCCGAAGTCGGCGAGCTGGAAACCGGCCAGCTCGTCGTCACTGGCCTCGCTGCGCAGCCAGTCGATTTTCTCGTAGAGGCGCTCGGCGGCCTGCTCCAGCACCACTTCGCGGTAGCGATAGCGGTTGCGCACTTCGCTGATGATGGCCAGCAGCGGCACTTCGAAGAGGATCACGTGCAGCCAGGGGCCGCGCAGGCGGATGCTCAACTGGCCGTCTTCGATGCTGGTGTGCACGTAGCGCAGGTTGAAGCGGAACAAGCTGAGGAAGCGGATGAAGTCCGGCTTGATGAACGGAATGCGTTCGAGGAAGGCCAGCTGGTCGACCGTCAGGCTCAGCTCGCTGAGGCGCTCGAACTGGTAGCGAATCTCGGCCAGGTAGGGTGTCAGGTCTTCACTGTTGCGGCAGCGGAACTCCCATTCCACCTCGGCATTGGGGTAGTTGTGCAACACCGCCTGCATCATCGTCAGTTTGTACAGGTCGGTGTCGAGCAGGTTCTGCACGATACGGTCGGCGAAAATGCTGTCGCTCATCCTTGGGTCTCCAGAGTCAGGATCGCATCCAGCTCTTCCTGGCTGGCGGCGAGGGTAATGCCGGCGTCGTTCATCGCGCGGCAGGCCGGCACGGCCGTTTCTTCGGCGATGGCGCGGCAGGCCGGCAGGTAGACGATCACCTCGAAGCCTGCACGGCGCAGTTGCAGAGCGGTGGTCTTGACGCAGTAATCCAGCGCCAGGCCGCCGACCAGTACACGCTCGACGTCATTGTGCCGGAGAAACTCGATCACGCCCGTGCTGCGCTTCTCGGCCAGGTCGTGGTAGCAGGCGCCGTAGGGGTGCAGGTCCGGTTCCACGCCTTTCCACACGAAGTAGTCATAGTCCAGCGGCGCGGGCAGGCCGTCGAGCAGTTCGAAGCCGAGGGTGCCGGGTACGCAGTGGCTGACCCAGGTCAGGTCGGCATTGGCCAGGGGCAGGGGGCGCAGCATCTCCGTGTGGCTGTCGACGACCCAGGCGGCCTGCGGGCTGTGCGCGTCCTTGCTGCCGATGCGCAGCTGCGCCCGTGCGGCCAGCTGATTGAGCGCCGCCACGATGGCATCGCCCTCGGGCACCGGCAGTTCGTTGGGGCACAGCGGGGTGAAGCCTTTCTGGGCATCGACGTCGAAGCTGGCGATCTTCATGGTGTGCCTCCTTTCTGCGTGTGAGTGACTACATATTCCATCTGATGAAATATGTAGTCAAGCGTTTATCTGATTTTCCACGTGAAAAAAACCGCCTTATTGGTCAAGATGAAATAAGTACACGGAGGAGCAGGTGACAGGATGAGTGCAGTGGAGGTTCTTGCCGGGGTCGATATCGTGGCGTTGCGTCTGAGTGAGGCGGGGACGCTGCAGGTGTTGTTGATTCGCCGTCAGCGTGAGCCTTATGCGGGGCAGTGGGCATTGCCCGGTGTGCTGGTCAATGGTCGCTGCGTCGACGCCAGCCTGGATGCCGCCGCCGAGCGGGCGCTGGCGGACAAGGCGCGGCTGCGGCCGCACTACCTGGAACAGGTGGCGACGGTGGGCAATGGCGTGCGCGACCCGCGCGGCTGGTCGCTGAGCACCTGCTACCTGGCACTGCTGGCGGCGGACGTCGAGCCGGAAGACGACGACCTGCGTTTCGTCGACCTGCAGGCGGTACTCAGCGGCCAGCAGGCGTTGCCCTTCGATCATGCGCAGCTGGTGCGCCTGGCCGCCGAACGCCTGCAGGGCAAATCGGTATACAGCTCGTTGCCGCTGTACCTGCTGGTATCACGCTTCACCGTGACCGAGGCACTGGCGGCGTTTCAGGCCTGCCTGGGCGAGCCGGTGCAGCACACCACCCTGCGTGGGCGTCTGGAGCGGATGAAGGCGCAGGGCTGGATCGCCGATACCGGCGAGAAGAACTACCCGAAGATGGGGCGGCCACAGCATCTGCTGGAGCATCGTCCGCAGGCGGGAGAGGCCTTCATCTTCGACCGCAGCCTGCTGGCATAGAGGGTTTGCCTGATTGCGGGCAAAAAAATAGGCGCCATGGGCGCCAGGGGAGCATTTCAATCGATGCACAGGTTCAGAGCCTGCTTCGAGCGAGAAGTTCAATCCACTGATGCAGAAATGCCATCTTTTTTTCTGCAGGCAAAAGAAAAGGCGCCAGGGGCGCCTCAAATCGATGATCTATGGAGTAAGTCGATTACTCAGAGTCTGGCGCTGAGGAAAAGGTTCAGCGCCAGCCGACGAACGGTCATCACTTGCCCGGCATCAGCAGCAGACGCTGGCTGCCATAGACCTTGTCCAGATTCTGCGCCTTGAACGGGAAGCTCATGTAGCCGCCCTTGAGCCAGGCCTCGATGCCATCGGCGTAGTGCGGGCTGGCCGGGTTGCCGGACTGCCCCGAACTGTTGACGCCGATCAGCGGCTCATCGGCGGAAAAGTCGACGACGATGCGCATGGCCGGGATCAGGAAGGTAGTGAAGTCCTGACCCCAGGGGTAGGCCGCGACGTTCAGGGTGCCGTGGTCACCACCGGCCGGGTAGGGACCGCGATCCAGGTAGCCTTTGAGGGCGTTGATGCTGGTGCGCTGGCTGGCGCTCATGTAGGGCGCCAGGCGTGTGGTGTCGGTGACCCATTCGTAGGTGTGCAGCTTGCCCCACTGCCAGTTGCGGCGTTCGCTGCCCAGGCGGCTTTCCAGCAGCGTGATGCTGGCGGCCAGGCTGCGCGCCAGGATGGCCGGCTTGTCTTCCTTCTGCGGGGTGCGGATGTCATCCCAGAACGGGCTGTCAGGACGGCCGAGCAGGTGGTCGGCCTGCGCCGAATAGGACAGGTTGGCGGTTTCCACCAGGGCCTGCCAGGCCGGATCGTCTTCCGGGCCCAGTTCGTCGAGGAAGGTCTGCCGGGCGCCCTCCTGCATGAATGCACCGTAGACGGCCGCATCGGCCGAGCTGGCGGTGAGCTTGCCGTCGAAGGCCAGCAGGCGCCGCAGCGCTTCATCGGCGCGCTCGCGCTGGCCGCTGGGCAGCGCGGCGATCGCCTGGCGCAGCGGCTCGTGCATGGCCGGGTCGTTGAACATCGCCTGCAGCTTGGCGACGAACGGGGAACTCTGGTCGTACTGCATGGCGATCATGCTGCGGCCATCGTGACGGCCGTTGCCTGCCAGCTCGGCGATGCGCTCGGCGCGTTCCGGGTAGAACCAGGAACTGGACAGCTGCATGCCATAGCCGGGTTCGACGCTGCGCTGGTTGGCGGTGCCCAGCCAGCCTTGCGGCGGGTCCTGGTCGTAGGGATGCAGCATCGGATCGGCGTAGCCGTCCCAGGCGTAACGCTGGTCCCAGCCGGGGGAGGGCAGCAGGCCACGGCCTTCGCGCCGGTTCGGGTAGCGACCGGTGACCTGCCAGCCGATGTGCTGGGCATCGGCGAAGACGATGTTCAGCGGCATCGCGCGGATTTCCCGGGTGGCTTCGAAGGCGGCATCCACCGACTGCGCACGGGACAGGTCGAAGAAGGCGTCGAGGCTCTTGTCGCGCTCGAACTGGGTGGTCTTCAGGGCCAGGCCGTAGCCAGTCTGCAAGGGCAGGGGCTGCAGCATGTGCTTGCGCTCGCCCAGTACCGAGTTGAGCAGCGGGCCGTTGCGAGTCTCGTACAGGGTTTCGCGGATGGGGCGCTGGCCCTTGATGAAGAAGGTCTCCTGGCGCTCCATCACCGGCAGCCACTGGCCGTCGGCCTGGTACATCAGACGACTGCCCTCGCGCTTGATGCGTTCGAGGTAGATGTCCTGGTTGTCGCCCATGACCATGGTCATGCCCCAGGCCAGCTTGCCGTTGTACCCGGCCACCACGGCCGGCACGCCGGCCAGCGAAACACCGGCGGCCTGGTACTTGGGCGAGCGGATCTGCACGAAATTCCACAGCGACGGCATGCTCAGCGGCAGGTGCGTGTCGTTGGCCAGCAGGCTCTTGCCGCCACGGCTGCGTTCGGGGGCGATGGCCCAGTTGTTCGAGGCCGCGACACCCAGCATGTGCTGCTCGGCGATCTGCGCGGCGCTGCGGGCGATCGCCTGCAGACCGGGCAGCTGGCCCTTGAGATCGAGACCGGCGAGTTTCTCCGCTTCGGCGAAGGGCAGCGGCTCATCCGGGTAGATCGGCAGCAGCCAGGGCAGCTTGTCGACGCCGACCTGCTGGGCCATCGTCAGCGCGGCGATCTCCTCCTGCAGGTTCACCGACAGGCCGAAGTTCAGCAGGCAGAACAGCAGCACCGAGTCCTCGGGTTTCCAGTACTCGGGGCGATAGCCGGATTCCGCCAGGTCCATCGGCAGGCGGTCGCGGTAGCGGAACAGATAGGCATTGACGCCGCGTGCATAGACCTCGAAGAAGCGTTTCAGGCGCGGCGAGGCGTCGGCATAGAGCAGCTCGGCGCTCTTCCTGAGGTTGACTGCACGCATGAAGCGGTCCATCTCCAGCACGCCCGGGCCGGCCATTTCCGACAGGCGACCCTGGGCCAGCAGGCGCATGCCGACCATCTGGCTGAGGCGGTCGCCGGCGTGCACGTAGCCCAGGGTGAACAGCGCGTCGTGAAAGGTGCCCGACTCGATCAGCGGCATGCCGAGGGCATTGCGCCGCACCGATGCGCTTTCCGCCACGCCCTGGATGCGCTCGATGCCGCGGGTCGGCGGCACGCTGTCGGCATAGCGGCTGTTGAGCAGTGACTGGCAGCCACCGAGCGTGGTCAGGGATGCGGCAAGGGTCAGGCGGGCCAGCGTGCGCATGGCGGATATCCTTGGACAGGGGATGAGGCCGGTCGGGTGTCGACCGGCCACGAAGTCGCCAAGGTAAAGAGGCCGTTGCGACCTGGCAAGAGGGCTCAGGCGTTCGGCTGAGTGCGCTTGAGCCCGTCATCGAGCAGCCAGCGCGCGGCCGTGCGGGCGGCGGCCTTGTGCTGCAGCTCCAGCTCGTTGAAACGCTTCTCGAAGCGCCGCCGCTGCTCCTTGTCCAGCGCCTTCCAGGCCGCATGGGTCGGTACGTCGGTGGTCGCCTCGAAGAGCAGGTGGAACACCTGGCAGCGGCTGTCGTTGCTGAGGTCGCTGTCGTAGTTGTCGAGCAGCACCTTGATGCGGATGGCGCCCTCGATCAGCGGCAGCTGCTCGTCGAGCAGGCTGCTGGCGAGGATGTTCAGGTCACCACCGAGGCGCTCCTGGCGTTCCTGGCGAGCCTCCTCCTGGGCCTGTTGCCGGGCCCAGACGCGGCGCCAGAGGTGCCAGGCATAGGCGGCCAGGGCGGCGATCAGCAGCAGGCCGGCGAGCAGCAGGGGCAGGGTCACGGCGTGCATGCCCGGCTCAGGCGCCGTGGCACTTCTTGAACTTCTTCTGACTGCCGCAGGGGCAGGGATCGTTGCGGCCGACGTCCTTCAGGGCGTTGCGTACCGGCTCCTGATGGCCGTGGTTGCAATGCGGGCCGTGGACATGGCCATGGTCGTGGTGATCATGGTCATGGTTGCAGTCAGGGCCGTGGACGTGGGGTTGGTTGCTCATGAGGGTTACTCCGGGATGAAATCACCGGGAATTATCTCGCCATTGCGCGACATGTGCACGCTGCGGCTGAAGAGCATGCCGGTCTTCACTTCACCCTTGAGGCTGTAGCGGATCGGCTGGTCGGGTTTTTCCAGCATCTTCACCACCTGGCGGACATGGCGCCACAGGTTGGTGCGCACCGGCACGTCGAAGCTGTGATGCCCATTGGCGGGCACGGTGAACCACTCACTGGCGGAACCGTCGGCCAGGGGAATGTCGTTGAGGGTGACCGCATATTCCAGACCGCGTACCGGCAGGCTGACGCTGTTGGGATTGTCGATGCGAAAGCGCAGGAGGAACTCTTGTTCGAGCAGCCTGGCCTTGATTACGTCCACCTTGATGAGTCGGACATCCGGGTCCTTGAATCCACCCGTCATCCAGGTGGAGCATCCTGCGAGGCCTGAAGCAAGGCCAAAAAACATCATTAGGCTGATAATTCTTATCATTTGCGCCTGAGAAAACATTTCATACCCCCATTGCGGCTCAGTGTAACAAGCAAGCGCTTGGCTGCAACTGGGGTGAGTCATTATTTTCAAGGAGATACCGCCGTTGCCCGTTGAACATTTGTAAAGCGTGATGCACGGATGAGAAGCCGGCAGTGTCAGCGCAAAACAACCTGCGCCATACTGAGTCGTGAATAGGACAGGAGTGTGACCATGAGTCGCTACGAGATCGCCTTCTCCGGGCAGTTGGTGCCGGGGGCGCAACTGGAGCTGGTCAAGGCCAACATGGCCAAGTTGTTCCAGGCCGATGCCCAGCGGATCGCCCAGCTGTTTTCCGGGCGTCGCATCGTGATCAAGAACAACCTCGACGCTGCGGCGGCGGAGAAGTACCGATCGACCCTGGAGCGGGCGGGGGCCCGTGTCGAAGTGATCGACATGGATATGCCGATCGAGGAAGTCGAACTGGCTCCACCACCGCCCGCCGAACCGGCACCTGCGGCACCTGCGGCACCTGCTGCGGCAGCGGCGTCGGCGGGGCGACTGCAGGTGGCGCCGCGTGACGAATACATGGCGGCGTTCAGCGAAGTGGATGCCCCGGACTTCGGTATCGCCCCGGTCGGGGCGGACCTGCAGGACGCCAAGCCGGATGCCGAGGCGCCGCGCGTGGACCTGTCGCAGTTCAGCCTGGCGCCGGTGGGCAGTGACATGGGGCAGGCCAAGGCCGACGCGGCGGCGCCACCGCCGGATACGTCACACCTCAAGCTGCAGGAATGAAGAAATGGGCCCGCATGTGCGGGCCCTGTCGCTTCAGCCAGCCTTGCACTGGGCCTTGGCGTCCTCGGGCTTGAGGTTGCGCACGGTGATGAAGAACAGTTCGCAGGTCTGCTGCTTGTCCGTCACCTGCCATTTCTGGGTGCAACTGGTCAGCGTCTGCTGCGGGTCATTGCCCGGGTTCTGGCCCATGCCGGCCTGCCAGCAGGCGGCACTGAGGTCCTGCCCCATGACCTTGATGCCGGTGGCGTTGGCCTTGGCTTCGCTGCCCTGGTTGTTGTCCGGGTCCGCCGCGTACCAGATGTAGCTCGGGTGGTTGGCGCCGAGAACCGACGTCTGCTGCCCGGGCGCCGAGGTGATCTGGCCAAGCCCCAGCACCGGCAGGGTCACGCCGTACTGCTGCTTGATCCAGTTCCGCACCGGGCTGCCGAAGGCAACCATGGGCAGGGTACCGTCTCCCTTGCCGGCGGTGAGCTCGCCGACCATGCGCTGCTGGTAGGTATTGAAGTAGCTGTACACGCCTTCCAGGGTGCTCCCCGCACTGGCCGGTGCCGCGATGGGCGCGATGTCGACGATGGTCTGGTAGGCCGGCGTCTGCTGCACCGGCACGCCGTTGTAGCTGAGCAGCGACGCCCAGCGATCGGTGGTGTTGGAGCGCAGATAGTCCTGCGCCTGGGTCAGCGAATAGTCTGGCGGGAAGTGCAGCAGCTCGACACTCTTGCGGTTCTCCAGCGCCATGCCCAGGGGCAGGAAGAAGTACCAGTTGTACTGCCACTTGCCGTCGCTGTTCAGCTGGCTGGCGCCCTTGTAGGCCAGGTCCCCGGCATTGAGCAGTTGCTGCAGCGGCTTGCCATAGCCGTCGGGAGCACCCTTGAAGTCGGCCAGGATGCGCTCGCCGTGGCGGACCACGTTCACGCTGGCCTGCGGATAACCGTCCCGATCGAGGCTCTGGCGCAGGTAGTGCTCGACGGTCTGCTCCAGCGTCCAGTCGCGATAGCAGATCACGTTGCAGTTGTTCGGGTAGGCGAACAGCCGGCTGACGCGCTGGCTGTCGCCCAGGTCCACGGATTCCCCCTGCAGCCCGCCGGGCTGAGTGGCGCAACCTATGAGCAGGCTCGCCAGAATGACCGTCAAACCACTTTTCTTGTGCATGGCTCTCTCCTTGTTGAGTGTCCTTGCGGACGCTTCAACTCAAGCAGAAAGCGCGAAGAAAGCCAGTCAGGCGCTCAGGAAGGGGGCGCAGCACTTCTTGAATTTCTGGCCGCCCTGGCAGGGGCAGGGGTCATTGCGCCCGGCCTTCAGGGGCACGGTCGGGTCGATGAAATACCAGCGGCCGTCGACCTGGACGAAGGCCGAGCATTCGCGATGACTGTGCTCGCCGTTGTCATCGTGCCAGCGGGCGACGAAGGTCACCTGGGCGTGCTCGGGCTTGCCACCGAACACTTCGCGTTGCTCCACCTCGAGGCCGAGCCAGGTGCTCTGTGCGCTCCAGGCTGCCATGGCGTCGCGGTCGAGTGCCTGTTGCTGGGCGGGCAGGGTGGTCGCCACCAGGTAGTCCACCAGGCCCAGGACGTACGCGCTGTAGCGCGAGCGCATCAGCAGCTCGGCGCAGGGCGCGGGGGTGCCGCTGTGATAGTGACCGCAGCACTGGCTCAGCGGGTTGCCGCTGCCGCACGGGCAGTTGGGATCGAGTGGGTCCATCGTCACCACCAGTATTTGCCGAAATTTTGTGGATTGGCCCAGAACTTTGCGTTCAACCAGTCGGGAACTTGCTTGTAATCGAGCAGATCATAGGTGAACAGATGCAGGGTCTGTCCCTCGCGCTGGAACTGTTCGCTGGCTTGCATGGCCAGGGCGAAGAAGTCGGTTTCCCGCCAGTCGCCCGCCTGCAGATCGACCAACGCGGCGACCCGGCTGGCGTTCAGGTTGCGGATGCCACCGAGCAGTTGCAGTCCGTCGCGCTTGGGCAAGTGCTCCAGGCAGTCGACCAGCAGGGCCAGGTCGAAACGCTGTGCGGCCAGTTCCGGCGCCAGGGGCGCAGCCGCTGCGGTGGTGACCTGACACTGCGGATGTGCCTCTTTGAAGGCATCGACAGCGGGTAGCTCGCTGGCACCGAGCAGCAACAGCTTCTCGGGTGTATAACGGGCTAGCAGTGCGGCAATCGCCTGCTGTGGAGTACGGGAGCTAAGGCTGGCAGTCATCGAACTTCCTCGAAAAGTCTGCAAAGACTAACGTGGTGTCGATATCAGGCCTAGAGTGAGAGAAAATTATCCGTGCTATGCGCTATAGCTGGCGGATTGTACAACTCGTGTCTTTACTACTATTGAGTCGGTTATGGGCCGATGAACATTGGAGACCTAAAGTATGAGTATCACAAGGAACGCTGTACCCCTGATTCTGGCTAGTACCCTGCTGACCGGTTGTGCCGGTCTGCAGAAAACCGACTGGCCCACCTGCGCAGCCGTCGGTGGTGTGGGTGGTGCCGCGTTAGGGGCAATCGAGAGCTCGAGCTGGGCGGGTGGCGGTGCGCTGGTTGGCGCCGGCATGGGCGCTGCCTATTGCTGGGTCCACGGTGCCGAGGCGCAGCAGGTCGAAGTCGTCGAGGAAGTCGTCGTCGAAGAGATGGCGCCTGAGCCGGCCGAAGCCGTACGCGTCGAGCTGGACGTCAAGTTCGACTTCGACAAGGCGCAGGTCAAGCAGGAAAGCTACGGCGACATCAAGGCGCTGGCCGACTTCATGAAACAGTACCCGCAGACCAGCACCGTGGTTGAAGGTCACACCGATTCCGTGGGCAGCGATGTCTACAACCAGGGTCTGTCCGAGCGCCGCGCCGGTGCCGTTCGTGACGTGCTGGTCAACCAGTACGGTGTCGAGTCCAGCCGCGTACAAGCCGTGGGTTATGGCGAAAGCCGCCCGGTCGCCGACAACGCTTCTGCTGATGGCCGCGCCATCAACCGTCGCGTGGAAGCCGAGGTCGAAGCCCAGCCGTAAGGCGCTTCGCCCCGTAGACGGCAGATGCGAACGAGCCCGGTCGGTGTGCAACCGACCGGGCTCGTTCTTGTGTGATCCCCGCCTGCCGTCTTTACTCCTGTATACCGGCATAACGCCGGTACACAGGAGACACCACCATGAGAACCCACCTTCTGAAGGTCATACCTTTTCTCTTGGTCAGCAGTGTTCTCTCTGGTTGTGCCACGACTTCCAGTACGGGAGACGCGCCGCTCAATCAAGGGAACTGGCCCCTGTGCAGTGCGATTGGAGCCCTGGCCGGTGGCGGCCTTGGTGCAATCGAGAGTTCTACCTGGGCAGCAGGCGGCGCCGTGGCCGGTGCGGTACTGGGTACCATCATCTGTTATGCGCAGGACGGCGACGAAGACGACGACGGCGTGTTCGATCGGCGTGATCGATGCCCGGGCACACCCGCTGGAACGCCGGTCCACCACAACGGTTGCCCGCTGCCGCAGTACCCGGCCAGTGTCGCCGAGGAACCACCCATGGAGCCGCAGGCTCAGGACGAAGTCATCGTGCTCAGCGATCTGGGCAACGTGCTGTTCGCCTTCGACTCCGCCGAGCTGACGGGCGAGGCGAAACGTTTGCTGGCGGATGTCGCGACGCGGCTGACAGGCGCCAACCTGGTGGCGGTCAAGGTTGTCGGGCACACCGACAGCGTCGGCAGCGATGCGTACAACCAGGGCTTGTCCGAACGTCGTGCGCGCAGTGTCGCCGACTTCCTCGTCGCCCAGGGTGTGCCAGCCGACAAGCTCAGCACCGAAGGGCGTGGCGAGAGCCAGCCGGTGGCGGACAACGGCAGCGATGCCGGACGTGCGGAAAATCGTCGAGTCGAGCTGTACGTTTCCCGCTGATCGATACCACCTGGTGCCCCCGGTGCATTCGCCCCGGGGGCACGTCCGTCTGGGCCAACGCCTGACAAAGTCCCGGAAAAAGACCCTTGCCGCTGGTGGTCGGCGCTGCGACCGGTTAACGTGCTGCGCTATCAGAAAGTCGCGAGCATGGGGGCGGGATGAAGTCATTGTTGACCGTGGGCAAGGCGCTGGTCTTGGTGTTCTGGGTGGTGTGTGGCGCGGCGCTGGCCAAGCGCTTCGGTGCACCGTTCGAGCAACTGCTCCTTGTGCTGGCCGCTGCCATGCTGCTCGTGCATGCGCTGCAGCTGTGGCTGTTCGCGGGCCTGCTGGTAGGGCGGGCCAATCCCTGGGGTGACCGGCTGCAGGTGCTGCTGTTCGGCATCTTCCATCTGTATCCGATGAAAGCGACGAAGCAGCCCGCTCCCGTCGAGACGGCCTCGGTCGAGGAGGCTGCGCATGCGTAAGCTCGCCCTGTTGCTGTGCCTGTGCACGGGCGTCGCGCTGGCTGACAACCAGGTCAAGGTGCCTGCCAATGCGTTGATGCGCCTGCCTGTGGCCAGCGCCGCCCTGCAGCTGGACCGCCTGGAGGTCGCCGATCACGCGACGCTGATGATTCCGGCGAAGGTCACCGAACTGCGTGTCGGCACCCTGCTGATGGGGCGCGAGGCGCGCATCGGCGTGGCGCCGAGCGATCAGCCGCTGCGCCTGGAGGTGCAGGATGCCGATGTCGGCGCCGGCGCCTGGATCAGCGCCAAGGGCGCCGCAGGCACCTACAGCAAGGCCGCCACGCCTGGGCGGGAAATCAAGCTGAAACTGCACAAGCTGACGTTCGAGTCCCTGACCCTGGACGTGCGTGGCGGTCGTGGTGCGCCGGGTTACGCCGGGCTCGACGGTGCCCATGGCAAGCCGGGTGGTTGTACCTGGGGCCAGGCCAGTGCCGGCTACGATGGCCAGGACGGTACCGACGGGCATGCCGGCGCGGCGGGTGGCAACGTGGTGCTGGAAGTGCCGCACTATGTCGAGGTCGAGCGCCTGCAGGTGTTGCTCGACGGCGGCGAGGGTGGCGCGGCCGGCGCAGCAGGGCGGCCCGGCCACGGTGGCGCGGCCAGGGACTGCCTGCTCTATGGCGTCGATGGCGCCGCCGACGGCAACCCCGGCCAGCCGGGGCGCGCCGGCGCTGCAGGGCGCAGTGGCGCCGTGCAGGTCTTTCGTTTCTGAGGGGCGCGGGCTGCCTGCGCCCTGCAGGCAGCCCGTTCGATCAGAAGCTCGGGCGCATCGCCACCAGCGTCATCAGCGCCAGGCCGACCAGCAGGTTGCTGCCGACGATCTTGCGGATCTTTCCCAGTACCTCAGCGCCGACGGGCCAGTTCTCGGCCTCCACCGCGCGCCGCAGCTCCGGCAGCAGCAGGGCCTGGATACGCAGGAAGAGCGCGAGCATCACCAGGTACAGCCCCATCATGATGTGCACGTAGCGCGGCGCCGCGTCGAAACCGCCGTAGCTCAGGTGCAGCATGCCCACGCCGCTCAGCGGCAGCAGCAGTACCGCCAGCCAGACCCAGACGAAGAAGCGCTTGAACACGTTCAGCCACAGGCGCAGGCGGGCAGGCGGCTCCAGTGCGTCGACCGCTGCCGGGCGCAGGATCATCCAGGCGAAGAACATCCCGCCCACCCAGATGACGGCGGCCAGCAGGTGTAGCGCATAGAGTGGGGCGTAGGGTGTCATGCAGGGTCTCCAGAGGGTTCGGTTGACGGCTCGAGCTGCCCGATGTGCACGGGAGTCTGCGCCAGATCGATTGCCGCGTTATGATAGCGGCCGCTCCGCGAATACTGAAAATTTATCCAGCCTTTTTCGTTTCAGAATCCATGCTCAGTACCGAACTCAAGTCCCAGATTCAGGGCGCCTACTCGCGCTTCCTCGAGGCCAAGTCGCTCAAGCCTCGCTACGGTCAGCGCCTGATGATCGCCGAAATCGCCAAGGTGCTCGGCACCATCAGGAGCGACGACGAGGGCAAGCGCCTGGGCGATCCCGCCGTGGTCGCGGTGGAGGCGGGTACGGGCACCGGCAAGACGGTGGCCTACAGCCTGGCGACGATTCCCACGGCCAAGGCGGCGGGCAAGCGTCTGGTCATCGCCACCGCCACCGTGGCGCTGCAGGAGCAGATCGTGCACAAGGATCTGCCCGACCTGCTGCGCAACAGCGGGCTTAACTTCAGTTTCGCCCTGGCCAAGGGGCGTGGTCGCTACCTGTGCCTGTCCAAGCTCGATCACCTGCTGCAGGACGGCGCCGCGCAGAGCGCCACGGCGCAGCTGTTCGAAGAGGAAGGCTTCCGCATCGACGTCGATGAGCAGGGGCAGAAGCTGTTCACCGCGATGATCGAGAAACTCTCCGGCAACCGCTGGGACGGCGACCGCGACAGCTGGCCCGAAGAACTGGACGACAGCCGCTGGGCGCAGTTGACCACCGATCACAGCCAGTGCACCAACCGGCATTGCCCGAACTTCCAGCAGTGCGCCTTCTACAAGGCCCGCGAAGGCATGGGCAAGGTCGACGTGATCGTCACCAACCACGACATGGTGCTGGCTGACCTCGCGCTCGGTGGCGGTGCGGTGCTGCCCGACCCACGCGAAACCATCTACGTGTTCGACGAAGGTCATCACCTGCCGGACAAGGCCATCGGCCACTTCGCTCACTTCACGCGCCTGCGTTCGACCGCCGACTGGCTCACGCAGATCGACAAGAACCTGACCAAGCTGCTGGCGCAGAATCCGCTGCCGGGCGACCTGGGCCGGCTGATCGAGCAGGTGCCGGAGCTGGCGCGCGAGCTGAAGAGCCAGCAGCAGTTCATGTTCAGCGCCTGCGAAGAGGTCGCCGACTTCAAGGCCGGTGAGGACATGGAAGGGCGCGAGCGCCCGCGCCACCGCTTCGTCGGTGGGGTGGTGCCGGAGCACCTGACCGAGCTGGGGCTGGAACTGAAGAAAGGTTTCTCCAAACTCAACGACCTGTTCACCGGCGTCACCGAGTTGCTCAAGGAAGCGATGGACGGCGAGGGCGCGGTCGGCATCGCCAGCCACCAGGCCGAGGAGTGGTACCCGCTGTTCGGCAGCCTGATGGCGCGCGCCAAGGGCAACTGGGAGCTGTGGCTGGCCTTCACCGCCGAAGACCCGGAAGAAAGCCCGCCGATGGCGCGCTGGCTGACCCTGGCCGACAGTGGCGCGCTGTTCGACATCGAAGTCAACGCCAGCCCGATTCTCGCGGCGGAAACCCTGCGCCGCAACCTGTGGAACGTCGCCCACGGCGCCCTGGTCACCTCGGCCACGCTCACCGCGCTGGGCACCTTCGACCGCTACCGCATGCGTGCCGGGCTGCCCAAGGTGGCGGTCACCGCCATCGTGCCGAGCCCCTTCCATCACGCCGATGCCGGCGTGTTGCGCGTGCCCGACCTCAAGGCCGACCCGCGCGAGGCGGCCGTGCACACCGCAGCCATCGTGCGCGAGTTGCCGGCGCTGGTCGCGGGCAGTCGCGGCACCCTGGTGCTGTTCTCCTCGCGCAAGCAGATGCAGGACGTGTTCGACGGCCTGGATCGTGACTGGCGCAAGCGGGTGTTCATCCAGGGCAACCTGTCCAAGCAGGAGACGCTGAACAAGCACAAGGCGCGTGTCGACTCCGGCGAGGAGAGCGTGTTGTTCGGCCTGGCCAGCTTCGCCGAGGGCGTCGATCTGCCAGGTGCCTACTGCGAGCATGTGGTGATCGCCAAGATTCCCTTCGCCGTGCCCGATGACCCGGTCGAGGCCGCGCTGGCCGAGTGGATCGAGGCGCGGGGTGGCAACCCGTTCATGGAAATCGCCGTGCCGGATGCGTCGCTGCGCCTGGTACAGGCCTGCGGCCGCCTGCTGCGGACCGAGGCCGATCGCGGCACCATCACCCTGCTGGACCGACGCGTGGTGACCCAGCGCTACGGCAAGGCGATTCTCAATGCCTTGCCCCCCTTTCGTCGGGAAATCCAGTGAGCGCCTGACTGTCGGCTGTAGCGCGCGGGTCCGGAAGAGTCCGGGCCGGCGCCGAGTCGCCCGCGTGCCCCGCGTAACATCGACGGCCTGCGGTTCCCAACGGCGGCGGGGGCTGGAACAATGCGGGCAATTTCGTTCAAGGAGACAGATGTGCAGGTTCAGGGCTATTTCGACTTGCGTTTCGAGGCGGTGAGGGATGCCTTCGCCAGCCTGTTCGAGGACTCCCAGGAGCGCGGCGCAGCGCTCTGCGTGCAGATTGGCGGCGAAACCGTGCTGGACCTCTGGGCCGGGGTGATGGACAAGGACGGCCAGCAGGCCTGGCACAGCGACACCATCGCCAACCTGTTCTCCTGCACCAAACCCTTCGCGGCGGTCGTCGCGCTGCAACTGGTGGGCGAGGGCAAGCTCGACCTGGATGCGCCGGTGGCGCGCTACTGGCCGGAGTTCGCCGCCGCCGGGAAAGAGCGCATCAGCGTGCGCCATCTGCTCTGTCACCAGGCCGGTTTGCCGGCGTTGCGCCAGCCGTTGCCGGCCGAAGCCCTGTATGACTGGCAGACCATGACCGCCGCGCTGGCCGCCGAACAGCCTTGGTGGCCGTTGGGCGAGGGGCACGGCTATGCGCCCATCACCTATGGCTGGCTGATCGGCGAGCTGATCCGTCGGGTGGAAGGGCGTGGCCCGGGCGAGAGCATCGCCGCCCGTATCGCCAGGCCGCTGGGCCTGGATTTTCATGTCGGCCTGGCCGACAGCGAGTTCGATCGCGTCGCGCACATCGCCCGCGGCAAGGGCAACTTGGGCGATGCCGCCGCGCAGCGCCTGCTCAAGGTGATGATGAGCGATGCCAGCGCCATGAGCACGCGCTCGTTCACCAATCCGCCATCGATCATGACCAGCACCAACAAGCCGGAGTGGCGGCGCATGCAGCAACCGGCGGCCAATGGTCACGGCAATGCCCGCAGCCTGGCCGGCTTCTATGCCGGCTTGCTCGACGGCAGCCTGCTGGACAGTGAGCTGCTCGGCGAAATGACCCGCGAGCACAGCCTGGGTGAGGACAAGACCCTGCTGACCCGCACCCGTTTCGGCCTCGGTTGCATGCTCGACCAACCCGAGGTGGCCAATGCGACCTACGGCATGGGCGCCGGCGCCTTCGGCCACCCTGGTGCCGGTGGTTCCAGCGGCTTTGCCGATCCGCAGCGCGACCTCGCATTCGGCTTCGTCATCAATAATCTAGGACCGTTCGTCTTGATGGACCCTCGAGCGCAGAAACTTGCGCAACGGGTTGCGGACTGTATCTGATCGAGCGGCTAGACTTGCGCCATTCGTTCAGTACCACCCATAACAAACCGACCATTAGAAACTTGTGCGACCTCGGGGGCTTCATGCGCGCCAACAAGATTTTTGCCTTTACCTGCTGCCTGCTGATTGCCGGCTGCGCGGGCTCGGAGAAGAAAGAGGTCGCCAAGGCGGCCGTGATGCCGCCACCGCAGGTGACCCGTGCCTGGCTCGACGAGTACGAGCCGCGCGTGCGTGACGCCGTCAAGGACAGCGCATTCGAGTTCGAGCGGCGCGACAACCTGCTGGTCGTCACCGCGCCGGTGAAGGGCTCGTTCAACCCGGACCGTCCGCAGATGCTGCTGCCGGCCAGCCTGGGCCCCATCACCCGGGTCGCCAAGCTGCTCGAGGCCGACAACGACATCGCCGTGGTGATACTCGGCCACGCCGACAGCAGCGGTGATGCCTCGCTGAACCGCGACCTCAGCCAGCAGCGCGCGCGTGCCGTGACCTCCATCTTCCGCCTCAGCGGCCTCAAGCAGAACCGCCTGCAGGTCATGGGCCTGGGTTCGGACATGCCGCGTGCCGCCAACGACAGCGCAGCCGGGCGTGCGCTCAACCGTCGTGTGGAAATCCTCCTGACCTCGCGTGACACCATGCAGGGGCTGATCGCCAAGTACAGCCAGCCGGCCAAGGCCGGCCTGAAGGATGGGCCCAAGGTAGCTGCCGCAGATCAAGGAAAACTGGGCAAGTCAGAGTAAGCTTGGCGGCATTTCCCACCTGTTGAGGGTGTATCCGCAACCCGCTGGCGACAGCGCCGAGGGTTGCGGCAGGCGCCCCGAGGAACTGCCATGACCCAGACACTGGCCGATATGCGCCGTGACTACACCCGCGACGGCCTGAGCGAAGCCCAGGCCCCGCTGGAACCCTTCACCCTGTTTCGTCAGTGGTTCGACGATGCCGTGAAGACCGAGCAACTGCCGGTCGAACCCAACGCCATGACCCTGGCCACCGTGGACGAGCAGGGCCGGCCGCACTGCCGTGTGTTGCTGCTCAAGGGCCTCGACGAGCGCGGCTTCACCTTCTTCAGCAACTACGAAAGTGCCAAGGGGCGCCAGCTCGCGGCGCGCCCGTTCGCCGCCATGACGTTCTTCTGGCCCAGCCTGGAGCGCCAGGTGCGTATCGAAGGCCGGGTGGAGCGCGTCACTCCCGCCGAGTCCGATGGTTACTATCAGGTGCGCCCGCTGGGCAGCCGCATCGGCGCCTGGGCGTCGCCGCAGAGCCGGGTGATCCGTGATCGCGCCGAACTGGAAGGGCTGCTCGCGGAAACCGAACGGCGCTTTCTAAACCAGGCCCCGCACTGCCCGCCACACTGGGGTGGCTATCGCCTGCTGCCCGAGCGCATCGAATTCTGGCAGGGCCGCCCGAGCCGCCTGCATGACCGACTCAACTACCGCCTGCAGGGCGAGGCCTGGATTCGCGAACGCCTGGCGCCCTGAGGGGCGCGGAAGGGGGCGTCGAGGCTCGTTGACTGAATAGCAAAGCGCTTTCTGGAGAGGGTGGGGTGGCTGCTATCGGCCAGAAGCGGACCATGGATACCTAATGGCGAAACAGTAGCGATTGATGGACGGCCTCTTGGTAGGGCCACCACTAGCGTTGACTACGGGACACTCACGAATCGGAAAAAGGGAGTCACCAAGCAACGACATTCAAACGTGTCAAATTTCGCTCCATGGATCACCTCTTCGTAACTCGTTAATTTTTCTATTGAACTCATCTAGTGGGGTATCGGGATACTCCTTATGGAGATCGGCGGCGAGCTCTCTTGATGGTTTTTCTGGAAATGCACCAACTAATCTTAAAAGCGATAACCACTTTTTCTTGGCGCGCTTTATCAGTGCCAGTTTCTTCTTTTCTATCACTGCTGTCATTTCGTCGAGCCCGCAGGCAACTATCACCGCAGACCCTGCAGGCGATTTATCAATCGGCTCGTACACGGCATCATCGATGATGGCAATATGCTTTGTGTAATCATGTAAGTACGGATGAATCCATAAATACTGCCGAGACTCATTCAGATAGTTTCGTATGCTTTGTAGCATCACATCCGCATATATCGTAGGGTTGTGTGCTTTCTTTCGACTATTGCAGCGCTTGCAAGTCAATGTCAAATTGGCCCTAACAAAAGTGAACTGAGGCGCCATTGAGGATGGGATGATATGATCGAGCTCTGAAAGCCCAATTTCAGTCGATATTTCTCTTTTACAATAACTGCAGGAGTAATTTTGATGAGAAATAAGTTCGTCTCTCAGAGTGTCTTTCAATATTTTAATGCTTGCTTTTTCCCAGTCTGTCGGTAGCCCTGACGTATTCTTGTCCAGTTTTTTGAGTTCATCAATGCTCCACTCTCTGATAGGGAGACTGACCCCATGGGTAGTCATCATGTCAGGATGACACCTCAATGATAGTTGCAATTACTTCCTTTAGAATATCCGCCTCGGGAAGATTCTTCCTATATGCCTCTAGCCTTACGGATAGATCTTTTAATTCGACCTTGTTATCTTGTATTCCTGCACCAATGATTTTCAAGGCTCGATTGACAAGATCTGTTATTTCTGGCCCCCTTGGGCTTTCGAGAGTGAAAACCTCCTCCAAGAGAGTGTTGCTGTCCCAGCCAGACGGTGAATGTTGAAATTCAGCAACAACATTGTCCGCCTCACGCCTAAGTAGAATGCAATCGGAATCTTTGAGCGGAAGGGAACTAAGTAAAAGTGGGGAATGGGTAGCAACGACTACCTGACATCCTTTTACATGGTCAATTGCTGATAAAATATTATGCAAATAATTTCTTTGCCAGGAAGGGTGTAGGCCATTCTCGGGCTCATCAATTAGGACAAGAGAATTATCTTGAATGCCTAGTGTCACTGTACAAAGAGACACAAACATTCCCCACTGCCCGGCACTTAGGGTGTCCTCACTATTCATAGTGGAATGTCCAAAAACTAAGCTGGTTGGGCGCATAAATCCATAGCGGAAACCTGCTTCCAGAACGTCGCGCGAGAGCTTTCCATAATCGACAGTTCCTTTGTCAAAGTCGACGGAAACCGGAAAAATTGGCCGCTCTACTCCCCTTGTTCTTGTATCGAGCAAATATTTAATGTGTTCTTGTATTCCTTGCTGATAGACGTCAAGGCGGGAGATTTCATGCGTTAAGATTTTTTTCTGTCTATGCGTCGTAGTATCGCTATTGATTCGCCTAGTGAGGACATTCCTTACTTTCAAAATATCTGAATCAATATCTCGTCTTGCATAAGTTCCTCCTTCACGTTCTGCGGAGACGAGGCGGAGGAAGAAGCTAAAGCGTTTATCTATGCCTATTTGTTCACAAATACTGGCTAAATGTTCTTTTTTTGCTGCCACCATCTGTGGTGCAGTCAGCAATGCAGAAACAAGCTCTCTTGCACTTTGATTTCTACTTATGATGTTAGTGGCTGTCCTAGGCCCTACATACGAATACTCGTCAATTTCGAACTCTCCACCAACACTCCTATCGGAATATCCGTACTTTGAAGGGAAACGATCTGTTGGAAGCGCCGAAACTGCAATGATTTTACGAGGAGGATACCGGAACAGGTTCTTACTATCACTTGCTTCTATTTCACCAGTCACAAGGTGAATCGCGTCGTTCAGTATATGCCGAAGAAAGTGACTTTTCCTTGTTCCGTTTTCCCCTATAATTACGGATATTCTATTTTTGTACTGACAAGAGTCCATCGGAATTTCTTGCGAGGAAAATGGTAGGCAAAGGCTAGACAGCATTTAGGCTCCTTACACGTCAGGCGATGCGAAAAGATTGTATGCATTTTCGCAATGCCCTAGGATGAGGGGGGGATAAATATCAGGTAGGCATATTGCCGTCATTCGTTGAAAAAAACTTAACTTGCACTTCTACAACCTTCTCTTCAAGACCTCGTGTTTTAACCGCGAGGAATCGCGATGCCCGCCTGTGGAGCCTCTTTTGCGTAGTTTCCTGATTTTTGATCCATCAGTGGGCATTCATTTTCACCATGCGCAAGGCATTCTGCGGTGGCAGGAACGCCATGTGCGAAGGTCTACTTCTGGCCAGTTTCAGTCTGTTGCGACTGGCGACTCTCGGCCCATTGGCAACCTGCTGCCGTAGGGGGCATTGAGGATTCTATGGCCGCTTGAGGTGCTTTTAGCGGCTTCGCAGCCTCAAAGAATTCATTCCTTCCATTAGGACAACCAGCTGCTCGACTACCCCTTCATCAAAGTCCTCCCGATTCTGCTCCTCGTGAGTGCCTTTGTTTAGGTATTGCCATAACAACGTCTGCTCAGGTATTCCGAGAATCTGCTCCAAGGCTTCCAGCAAAGGCTGCTTATCACCATGCTCAAAGGTGCGTGCGCCATTTAGTCTTGCACGGAGCCCCTCACACAAATTTCGTAGTGAGGGCTGATCTCCCACACCTGCCAACTTGACGCTGATTACGCCTAGATCGTATTGCCCCAGCCATCGCCATACCTTGTTAGCGAGCATTTCTAACGCCTGCCTGCACGGTTGTAGCGCCCCACGATGGTCGCCTCGGTCAACAGCGGCCCTTGCGTTTAAAAGATAGGCTTGCGGCGGCACATCCCGTAGGACGCGCGGGTGATGATTCCCAGTGTGGTGACGGAACGTGTAAGACACCCACTGAGCACGATCAACATGATTCTGGATGTCCTTAATGAACTCATTGCTGTGGCAGGTCACGATGATCTGTGTATTGGCAAAGCGCTCGCTCTGGAACAAAGCCTCCCGAATACCCTGACGATGTTCATGGTCAATAGCATTGATCGCGTCATCGAAGATCACTGTAGGCGCCTGGATGTTGGTAGCCTTTGCCAACAGGATGGCTAACCCCAGACACCGCACATGTCCTTCACTCAGCACCTGAAGTGCATCAACACGCGTTTCTGGGGAACTTCGAAAGCTCAACTCGATTCGACCGTCGCCGGTGACAGGTAGGTGTAGCGCAGCCAGTTTGTCTTCGTCGGCATCACGGACGTTGAACTCGTTGTACAGCTCCATAGCCAAGTTGTTCAAACCTGCCATCAACGTTCTCGGCAACCCCGAGCGGTACTGTCTTAGTAGGCCCAAGAATCCGTTGTAGGCAGCTTGAATTCTTACCTCTGCTGCAATGCGAACTTCCTCTTCTGCGGCAGCGGCGATCAGTCCGGCGTTCTGCGCTTCAAAGGCATCGACACGCTGGCGAGCCGCTGCAATGGCTACACTGGCTTGTTGGCGTCGAGTCGTATGCTCAGTCAATGCGATGCGAGCGTCGGAAAGACGATCTCGCTCAGCAATCAGTTGTGCCCGCTGCTGAAGATTTTGCTGAGTAGCGGCATCCGCCTCCTCTAGCTGACGCGCGTAATTGACTGCCTGCTGTGCCAGTGAGATGCCACCGGCAACTGGGTTGTACCCTACCTTCCACCATGCGGTGCCGGGTTGGACACCTGGATTTGCCAGATAGCGTAAAACTTCATGCTCACTATCAACCCTAGCTCCGACGCGCTGGGCAAAATTGGCGAAGAACGCTCGCAATGCATCTGATGCGACCCGCCTCTGGTCAACAGCCGCTTGGTGCTGCTGCTTGAGCTGAGTCAGCTCCCGCAGCTGCTCCAGACCCTGCGCAGCCTTAACAAAAGGATCAGTATGGACATGCTCCACCCCAACAATTGCAGTCTCACATGCGGGGCAATGGTCTGGAGAAAGCGCCTGTAGCTCAAGAATTGCAGTGTAGAGGCCTTGGTACGCGGCACCATCCTGCTGCAAGGCCAGCTGGCCAGCGAGTTGCTCAACGAGATCGTGAGCTTCATCTGCGACGCGAAATGCCCCAAGGAGATCCTGCTGCCGTACACCGTACAAAGCCGGCGCAGGTTGGTTCAGTATCTCTATCAAAGCCTGCAATCGCCCCGGAGCGTCAGCAGAGCCCACCGCCTGTTTCAACTGGGCATACGTCAGTCCGGCTTGGAAAGCCTCAGCATACTGCCGCTCTGCCTGGTCGAATGCAGCAATACTGGCAGGCTCACCAGTAAGTAGTTCAGTGTCATGAGCGATTGCTTGCCGTCTGCGAGCAAGCTCGAAACCTTGCACAGCTTGAATCGAGAGCTGCGCATCAACTGACTCGTTAAATTGACTCACAAACTCATTGAAATCGTCCATGCCAAACAGCGCGGCGATCAACTCTGTCTTCTGGCCGGCGGGTTTTGCAGCGATCCTAGAAAAGGAGTCAATACGGTTCTTCTCAATGAAGCAGAACCGATATGCGTCGGCATCTGCCTGAACGGCAACTTGCTGGCCATGTGCATCTAATGCCGCCAGCTGAGGAGGTGCAAACCGACCTTCATGTATGTTGCGGAGGTACTGAGCAGCATCAATTCGCTTTTGCGCCCCCTCGTCTACAGCTCCGAGCAGGGCAAACTCGAGCGCCTCGCAAAGACTGGTCTTGCCGCTACCATTGGGGCCATAAAACAGCACTATACGGCGTGCTAGATCAAACGCCTCAGCATTGCGAAAGCCCCGGAATGGCCCAAGCGAGAGGTGGCACAGCCTCTGCCAACTCCAACCTACTCCCCCTGCTATGGCGTCCAGCTGCGGTTGCCCCGGATCAGTCGTGGTGAGTCGCTGGCGCGCCAGCTCAACCAAATGCACCGACCGCTGACTTCGATTACGAGAAGTGGCACTAACTCGTTCAAAATCGTCGAGCACTAGCATTGCAAATCGGCGCACATCTTCTGGCACAGCACCGCCAGGTCGATGAAGCCATTGCATGAAATGCTGATAGTCGTGTTCTGCCGACGCCATCGCTACCTCCGCTGTAACTAGCATGACTATGAACGGCAACGTTACTGGCGCGCTAGCATTGTGTCCATGGCCTGCTTTTGGCCGGTTGCAGCCGGTCTGCGCGCTACCTTATTCACGTATGCCAGCGATTTCGCCCCGCCTTCACAGCTACCGTCGAGCATGCCAGCTGCCAATGGGGCTGTATGCGAGGAGCACATGAGATACCCTTGCGCCACGAATCAACCAGAGCGCTGTGAACCGAACGATGGGTTTTGAACAACTAGCCGAACTGCGTGACCGCCTGCGGGCGGAAAAACAGCAGGCCGAACCTGAAAGTGCCAAGCCGCAGAAGCGCAAGGCACCGCAGAAAACCAGGGCACCGAAAACCAAGGCACGCGAGCAGGATCCGGCCGTCGAGGCGATCTGGCGACTGCAGAAGCATTTCCCCTTGGCCTTCCCGGTCAATCCAGCGCCCAAGGTGCCGCTGAAAGAGGGCATCCTCAAGGATGCCGAGCAGCATCTGGCGTTGCTCGGCATCAGTCTCGAGCAGCTCAAGCTGGGCATCGCCGCCTGGTGCCGGGGCGGGCGCTACTGGTCCGCGATGACCGAGAACTCGCCGCGCCTGGATCTCCAGGGCCAGCCCGTCGGCATGGTGACGGCGGCGCAGGCACTGCATGCCCGGCAGCAGGCCCGGCGGCAGCGCATGGAGGCCCGGCGCGCCCAGGCCAAGGCGAAGGCGCCGGCGGCTGACGAGGCCGTCGAGGCCGTCGAGGCCGCTGCGCAGCCTGACGAGGCGTAAAGCTCCGGCAACCCGAGCTTGCCTCGGGTTCTGCGGCGCATCGTGAAGCGCCGCTGATGTGCCTACAATGACGGCCTCAATCGTGAGGCCGCTTCCGATGCTCGAACTCGATTCCACCCTGGCGCAGCACATCGTCGACCGCGCCATGGCCATCCTGCCGCACAACATCAACGTCATGGATGCCCAGGGGATGATCATCGGCAGCGGAGACCCCAGTCGCCTGCATACGCGGCACGAGGGCGCGCAGCTGGTGCTGGCCAATCGTCGCGTGGTGGAGATCGACGCGCAGGCGGCCGCCTGTCTGCGTGGGGTCAAGCCTGGGGTGAACCTGCCGCTGCTGCATGCCGAGCGCCTGATCGGCGTGCTCGGCATCACCGGTGAGCCCGAACTCGTGCGGCCCTACGCCGAGCTGGTGCGCATGGCTGCGGAGATGCTCGTCGAGCACCGGGTGCTGCAGGCGGAGCGGCATTGGCAGCGGCATCAGCAGGAGGCCTGGCTGCGCCAGTTGCTCGACCCCCAGCTGCGCCTCGCCAGCCTCGAAGCCGATGCCGAGCGCCTCGCCCTGCAGCTCTCCTGGCCGCGGCAGATCTGCCTGCTGCAGCTCGACGCCGACGGCGACCCGCTGCCACGCCAGGCGCGCCTGCTGGCCAGCCTCGGTGGCAAGAACGATCACCTGATCGCCCCGCTTGGACGTGACGAGCTGCTCTGGTGCCGGCCGTTCAGTGCGAGCCGGGATGACCGGGCCTGGCTGGCCCAGGCCGACGAGCGCGAGTGGGGCGTGCGTTCCCTGACGCTCAGCGATCCGCTGCACGACCTGGCCGAGTTGCGCCAGGCCAGCCTGGTCCTGCGTGACCTGCAGGCCTACGGTCAGGCGCGCTTTCCCGAGCGCCGGCTGTTGCGCCTGGACGAGCTACGCCTGCCGACGCTGCTGTATGCCCAGCGCCACAGCTGGTTGTTGCAGGGCTGGCTGGCTCCCTTGCGCAGCGTGCTGGCGCAGGACCCCCAGGGAACCCTGCGCACCACCCTGGAGGCCTGGTGCGCGCATGACGGTCAGGTACAGACCTGTGCCCAGGAACTGGGCATTCACCGCAATACCCTGCGCTACCGCCTGGAGCGCATCGCCGAGTTGAGCGGCCTGGACCTCAATCGCCTGGACCAGCGCCTGCAGCTGTCGTTGGGCCTGGGCCTGCTGGAGCCGGAGGCCTTGGCCGCGGCGCCGACGAGCGAATAGGCGGCTGGCAGGGCGATGCGGCTTTGTGCGCCCGCACAGGCCGCTGGGGTTCGTCAGCGTTGTTTTGGTGCCTGCGCACAGGGCGAGGGGAGTGGTGGCTGAGCCACAATGAGGCGCCTGTCGGCACTTCCACTCGGGCGTCGCGCCCGCCATAACAACAATGAGGAGACTGGTCATGGGCCTGGTCCTGATTCTGGTGGCACTGATCGCGTTCATCGTGCTGTCCACTACCCGTTTGAAACTGCACCCCTTCCTGGCATTGCTGGCCGCTGCCCTGATCGCCGGCTTCGCCTATCAGTTGCCTGGCAACGAAATCATCAAGACCATGACCGCCGGCTTCGGCGGCATTCTCGGCTACATCGGCATCGTCATCGTCCTTGGCACCATCATCGGGGTGATCCTCGAGCGCAGTGGCGCGGCGATCACCATGGCCGAGACGGTGATCCGTCTGCTGGGTCAGCGTTTCCCCACGCTGACCATGTCGATCATCGGCTATCTGGTATCGATCCCGGTGTTCTGCGACTCCGGCTACGTCATTCTCAACTCGCTGAAGAATGCCCTGGCGGCGCGCATGAAAGTCTCGGTGGTGGCCATGAGCGTGGCGCTGGCGACCGGTCTGTATGCCACCCACACCTTCGTGCCGCCGACGCCGGGGCCGATCGCCGCAGCCGGTAACCTGGGCCTCGAAGCCTCCCTGGGGCTGGTGATCCTGGTCGGCCTGCTGGTCGCTGCGGTCACCGCCGTGGCCGGCATGCTGTGGGCCAACCGGTTCCTCAAGCAGAACGACCAGGAGCTGCTGGAGGAGGCGCCCAGCGAGCTGCTCGCCGAGGATGTCGACTTCGACGCCCTGCGCGCCCGCTACGGCAAGCTGCCCAGCGCCTGGCAGGCGTTCTCGCCGATCTTCGTGCCGATCCTGCTGATCTGCCTGGGCTCGCTCGCGGCGTTCCCGAGCAAGCCCTTCGGCACCGGCGCGTTCTTCGACGTGCTGAGCTTCCTCGGCCAGCCGGTCGCCGCCTTGCTGGTCGGTCTGGCCCTGGCCTGCACCCTGCTCAAGGGGGAAGGCAAGCGTCAGCAGTTCCATGACCATGTCGCCCACGGCCTCAAGGAAGCGGCGCCGATCCTGCTGATCACCGGTGCCGGCGGTGCCTTCGGTGCCGTGCTCAAGGCCACGGCGCTGACCGCTTACCTGGGCGACACCCTGTCGGCCCTGGGCATCGGGCTGTTCATGCCGTTCCTGGTGGCGGCCGCGCTGAAAAGCGCGCAGGGCTCCTCGACCGTGGCGCTGGTCACCACGTCGGCCATGGTCGCACCGCTGCTGGGCAACCTGGGCCTGGACAGCGAGATGGGCCGGGTGCTCACCGTGATGGCCATCGGTGCTGGCGCGATGACCGTCTCGCATGCCAACGACAGCTTCTTCTGGGTAGTGACCCAGTTCAGCCGCATGAAAGTCGCTACCGCGTATCGCGCCCAGACCATGGCGACCCTGATCCAGGGCCTGGCCGGCATGGCAGCGGTGTGGCTGCTCAGCCTGGTTCTGCTGTAATCCGCTTTACCGGCGGGTGGCTTCGGCGCACCCGCCTCCTTCCGAGGTTCTAGTCATGAAAATCGTCATCGCTCCCGACTCCTTCAAGGAGAGTCTCAGTGCGCCCGATGTCGCCGCGGCCATCGCCCGTGGCTGGCAGCAGGTATTCCCCGACGCCGAGTGCCTGCTGCGGCCAATGGCCGATGGCGGCGAAGGCACGGTCGATGCGCTGCTCGCCGCCGTTGGCGGTGAGCGCCGCGAGTGCCGGGTCCGGGGCCCCATGGGCGAACCGGTCGTGGCCCATTGGGGCTGGCTGGGGGAGGGCACGGCCGTCATCGAGATGGCGGCGGCCAGCGGCCTGCACTGGGTGCCGCGCGAGCAGCGTGATGCGCGCCTGGCCAGCAGTTACGGCACCGGCGAGCTGATCCGCGAGGCCCTCGATGCCGGCGCCACGCGCATCATCCTCGGCCTGGGCGGGAGCGCCACCAACGATGCCGGCGTCGGCCTGCTGCAGGCCCTGGGCATGCGCTTTCTCGATACGCAGGGGCGCGACCTGGCGCCGGGCGGCGCTGCCCTGGCCGAGCTGGACCAGCTGGACCTGAGCAGCCTGGATGCGCGCCTGCTGAACGTGCAGATCGACGTCGCTGCCGATGTCGACAACCCGCTCTGCGGTCCGCGGGGCGCCTCTGCAGTATTCGGGCCGCAGAAGGGCGCGACGCCCGAGCATGTGGCGCAGCTCGACCAGGCGCTGGGACGTTTTGCCCGCGTCACCGCGTCGACCCTGGGGGAGGATCACGCCGAGTTCCCCGGTGTGGGTGCCGCCGGTGGCCTGGGGTTCGCCGCGCGGGGGTTCCTCAAGGCCGGCTTCCGTCCGGGCATCGAGCTGGTGGCCGAGCTGTCCGGGCTGGCGGCTGCCGTGCAGGGCGCGGACCTGGTGATCACCGGGGAAGGGCGGATGGATGCGCAGACGCTGCACGGCAAGACGCCGGTCGGTGTGGCCCGCGTCGCGCGTGCAGCCGGCGTGCCGGTGATCGCCTTGTCCGGCAGCCTGGGTGACGACTACCAGGCGCTGTATGACGCCGGCATCGAAGCCGCGTTCAGCCTTGCTCCGGGGCCCTTGTCGCTGGAGCAGGCCATGGCCGGCGCCGCCGCCGAGCTGCAGGCACGCACCACGGATATCGCCAGGCTCTGGCGCCTGGCGCGGGCGTAGCGCCACGAACCTAACTGAACTCTGTCTGTCTGAGGCTACTATTGTTCAGGCTTTGCCGTGACAGTTGCGCGTGCCCGGCGTCTAATGGATCGAGATATCTCTGGAGGAATTGCTATGCGTAAACCCACTCTGCTCATGACTTCGCTGGCGGCGCTGCTGGCCCTAGGCGGTTGCGCATCGAGCCTGACTGGCGATACCTACAGCCGTGACGAGGCGCGCGCGGTACAGACCGTGCGCATGGGTACCATCGAGTCGCTGCGACCGGTGAAGATCGAAGGCACCAAGACGCCCATCGGCGCGGGTGCGGGTGCGGTGATCGGTGGCGTTGGCGGCAGTGGTCTCGGCGGCGGTCGCGGCAGCGCCGTGCTGGCGGTGATCGGTGCGGTGGCCGGCGGCCTGCTCGGTGCAGCCGCAGAGGAAGGCCTGACCCGTACCCAGGGCGTGGAGATCACCGTGCGCGAAGACGACGGCACCCTGCGCGCCTATGTGCAGGAAGTCGAGCCCAATGAGATCTTCCGTGTCGGCGAGCGCGTGCGCATCATGACCGTCAACGGAACCAGCCGCGTCGCTCACTGAGGACGCCGTTTCAACCGACCGGAGCCGCCTCGGGCCGCTCCGGTTTTTTGTGCCTGCCATACTGGACGACGCGCCGTCGTGCGAGGGTCAGCGATGCGCGCATCGCTATCCGCAACGGCTGATAGGCGCGGCGCAGAGCGGTGATAGAGAAAGACGCGTATTCACCTGCTGGTGCGTTTAGTAATAATTCAATGCATGACGATGCGTCGATAGGTATGGATAATCGGCGGTTATTCTTGTCGCGACAACGACTTAGCTGATTCGTTGTGGTGCGGGGTTCGTCACCGTCAGGGAGTTGCGACTCCAATTCTCGTCGCTGGTCGTGGTCGACTGGCGTGCCTGCTAAAGGGGTTTTGCCGATGGCGCTTGCGCTGATCATAGCCTTGCCGTTTCTGGGCGTTTTTCTACCGGTGCTGGCCGAGCGGCTGGGCCGCTCGGCGTGCGCCGTGGCCGCCGCGCTGCCGCCGCTGGTGGCGCTGGTGCTGCTGTTCAGCCTGCAGCCTGGCGTGTTCGCCGGCGAGGTCCTGCGCGTCAAGCTGGAATGGCTGCCGCAACTGGGGCTGAACCTGAGCCTGCGTCTCGACGGTCTGGGCTTCCTCTTCGCCCTGCTGATCCTCGGTATCGGCCTGCTGGTGATCCTCTACGCACGCTACTACCTGTCCAAAAGCGAGCCGATGGGGCGCTTCTTCGGCTTCCTGCTGCTGTTCATGGGCGCCATGCTCGGCGTGGTGCTGTCGGAAAACCTGCTGCTGATGCTGGTGTTCTGGGAGCTGACCAGCCTTTCGTCCTTCCTGTTGATCGGTTTCTGGGGGGCACGTTCCGACGCTCGCAAGGGCGCACGCATGGCCCTGGCGGTCACCGGTGGCGGTGGTCTGGCGTTGCTTGCCGGTATCCTGCTGATCGGCCATATCGCCGGCAGCTTCGAGTTGTCCCAGGTGCTGGCAGCCGGTTACGCGATTCGTGCCCATGAGCTGTATCCGGTCGCGCTGATCCTGGTGCTGCTGGGCGTGTTCACCAAGTCGGCGCAGTTCCCGTTCCACTTCTGGCTGCCGCATGCCATGGCGGCGCCGACGCCCGTCTCGGCCTACCTGCACTCGGCGACCATGGTCAAGGCCGGGGTGTTCCTGCTGGCGCGCCTGTATCCGGCACTGGCCGGCTCCGAGTGGTGGTTCTACCTGGTCAGCCTGACCGGTCTGGCGACCCTGCTGGTGGGGGCCACCCTGGCGCTGTTCCAGCATGACCTCAAGGGCCTGCTGGCCTATTCCACCATCAGCCACCTGGGCCTGATCACCCTGCTGTTCGGCCTCGATACGCGCCTGGCGGCGGTGGCGGCGGTGTTCCACATCATCAACCACGCCACCTTCAAGGCCTCGCTGTTCATGGCCGCCGGCATCATCGACCACGAGACCGGCAGCCGCGACATGCGGCGTATCAACGGCATGTGGAAGTACATGCCGCATACGGCGATGCTGGCGATGGTGGCGGCCTCGGCGATGGCCGGGGTGCCGTTGCTCAACGGCTTCCTGAGCAAGGAGATGTTCTTCACCGAGACGCTGCACCAGCACCTGCTCGGTAGCTTCAACTGGGTGATCCCGGCGGCGGCGACCCTGGCCGGCGTCTTCTCGGTGGCCTACTCGTTGCGCTTCATTCATGACGTGTTCTTCAACGGCGAGCCGATCGACCTGCCGAAGTACCCGCCGCACGAGCCGCCGCGCTATATGAAGGTGCCGGTGGAAGTGCTGGTGTTCCTCTGCCTGCTGGTCGGTGTCGTGCCGGCCTACACCGTGGCCCCGCTGCTGGCCTCTGCCGCGTCCGCCACCCTGGGTGGCGACCTGCCCGAGTACAGCCTGTCGATCTGGCACGGTTTCAACCTGCCGCTGATCATGAGCGTGGTCGCGCTGGTGGGTGGTGTTCTCGTCTATGCCCTGCGCAAACCGCTGTTCCGCTGGTACGCCGGGATGCCCCGGGTGGATGCCAAGCTGGTCTTCGAGCGCATGGTGATGAGCCTGTTCGTCAGCGCCACGGCGTTCACCCGTCGCCTGGAGAACGGTTCGCTGCAACGCTACATCGCCTACCTGCTCGGCGCTGCCATCGTGGTGGTGGTGCTGGCGCTGGGGCCGCTGCCGGAGCTGAGTGGCTCGGTGCCGATGCAGCCGATCGATGGCATCACCGCGCTGGGCCTGGCGATCATGGTCATGGCCGGGCTGGCCACGGTGATCTTCCACCGCCAGCGCCTGGCCGCGCTGGTGATGCTCAGCGTGGTGGGGCTGATGGTGGCGCTGGCCTTCGCCCGCTACTCGGCGCCGGATCTGGCACTGACCCAGCTGTCGGTGGAGGTGGTGACCATCATCCTGCTGATGCTGGCGCTGTTCTTCCTGCCGGCGCAGACGCGCGTCGAGTCCAGCAGCATGCGCGCCCTGCGCGACTTCAGCCTGGCCATCGGCAGCGGGGTGATGGTGGCCATGCTGGCGTTCGCCGTGCTGACCCGCCCGTACACGAGCATCGCCGACTACTTCCTGGCCAACAGCGTCTCCGGTGGCGGCGGTACCAACGTGGTCAACGTGATCCTGGTGGACTTCCGTGGCTTCGATACCCTGGGCGAGATCAGCGTGCTGGCGATCGCAGCGGTGGGCATCTATGCCATGCTCGACGGCCTGCGCCTGTTCCAGCCCAACGCCGACGCCGAGGGCCGCAGCTGGGCGCGTGACCGCCACCCGCTGATCCTCGCCACGCTGTCGCGCGTGCTGCTGCCGATGGCGCTGCTGATCTCGGTGTTCATCTTCCTGCGTGGCCACAACCTGCCGGGCGGCGGCTTCATCGCCGGCCTGATCACGGCCGTGGCGCTGATCCTGCAGTATGTCGCCAGCGGCGTGCAGTGGACGCAGTCGCGCCTGCCTTTGAACTATCACCGCATGGCCGGTGGCGGCGTGCTCATCGCCACGGCCACCGGGGCGGGCAGCTGGCTGTTCGAGCGTCCGTTCCTGACCTCGGCGTTCGGCCATTTCCACATTCCACTGGTGGGTGAGATCGAGCTGGCCACGGCCATGCTCTTCGACCTGGGCGTCTATCTGACTGTGGTCGGGTCGACCCTGCTCATCCTCGCCAACCTGGGCAAGCTGACCCAGGAAAAGCCCGGACAGGAGGTACTCTGATATGGAAGCGCTGTTTGCCGTGGCGCTCGGCATCCTGACCTCGAGCGGCGTGTATCTGCTGCTGCGAGCTCGCACCTTTCCGGTGGTCATGGGGCTGACCCTGATCTCCTACGCGGTCAACCTGTTCCTCTTCGCCATGGGACGCCTGCAGGGCGGTGCGTCCAGCGTGATCGGGCAGGGCAGCCGCTATGTCGACCCGCTGCCCCAGGCGCTGGTGCTGACTGCCATCGTCATCGGTTTCGCCATGACCGCGTTCGTCGTGGTGCTGGCCCTGCGCAGCGTCGGTGAACTGAGCACCGACCATGTCGATGGCCGGGAGCAGCATCGATGAATCATGCGTTGATCCTTCCCATTCTTCTGCCGCTGCTGGCCGGCAGCCTGCTGCTGGTGGCCGCTCGCCTGGACATGCCGCGCAAGCGCGTGCTGTCGGTCGGCGTGACCACGCTGCTGGTGCCGCTGAGCTTCTGGCTGCTGGCGCTGGCCGACCAGGGCACGATCCAGGTCTATGCCCTGGGTAACTGGCAGCCGCCGTTCGGCATCGTGCTGGTTCTGGATCGCCTCAGTGCGCTGATGCTGGTGGTGACATCGGTGCTGGCGCTGTTCGCGGTGCTCTACGCGATGCGCGGTGACGACGAGCGCGGGCGCAACTTCCATGCGCTGTTCCAGTTCCAGTTGCTGGGCATCAACGGGGCGTTCCTCACCGGCGACCTGTTCAACCTGTTCGTCTTCTTCGAGATCCTGCTGATCGCGTCCTACTCGCTGCTGCTGCACGGCGGCGGCAAGGATCGCGTGCGCGCGGGGCTGCACTACGTGGTGCTCAACCTGGTCGGCTCGGCGTTCTTCCTGATCGCCGTGGGCGTGCTGTATGGCGTCACCGGCACGCTGAACATGGCCGACATGTCGCTGCGCGTCGCCGCTGCCGGCGCCGACCATGCGCCGCTGATCGGCGCAGCCAGCATGTTGCTGCTGGTGGTGTTCGGCCTCAAGGCCGCGTTCCTGCCGCTGTACTTCTGGCTGCCGCGTGCCTACGCCTCGGCGACCGCGCCGGTGGCGGCGCTGTTCGCGATCATGACCAAGGTCGGCCTGTACTCGATTCTGCGGGTCTACACCCTGGTCTTCGGGGACGAGAGCGGCAACCTCTCGCACCTGGTCCAGGAGTGGCTGTGGCCGCTGGCCCTGCTGACCCTGGCGCTGGGCGCCGTCGGCGCGTTCGCCTCGGTGACGCTGCAGGGCATGCTGGCCTACCTGGTGGTGCTGTCGGTGGGCACGCTGCTCGCCGGCATGGCCCTGGGCACCCCCGAGGCACTGCAGGCGGCGCTGTTCTACCTGATCCACAGTACCTGGGTGGCGGGCGCGCTGTTTCTGATCGCCGATCTGGTCAGCCGCCAGCGCGGGATCAAGGAAGCGCAGCTGATCCAGGGGCCGGCGCTGCAGAATCCGTACATCCTGGGGGCGCTGTTCTTCGTCGGCGCCATCGCCGTGGCCGGCCTGCCGCCGCTCTCGGGCTTCGTCGGCAAGCTGCTGCTGCTCAAGGCGGCAGGGTCCGGTTGGGAAGCCGCCGTGCTGTGGCCGGTGGTGCTGATCGGCGGTCTGGTGACCCTGGTCAGTCTCAGCCGCGCCGGCAGCACCCTGTTCTGGCGTGTCGGGCTGAGCCAGCTGGACAGCGCCGAGCTGGACAACGGCCGCCTGCTCGCCGCCATCGGCCTGCTGCTGATGAGCCCGCTGCTGGTGGCCTGCGCCGCGCCCGCGCTGGACTACATCGGCGCCATGGTGGCGCAACTGCATGACCTGGAGAGCTATCACATGATCCTGCTCAGCGGAGGTGGCGCATGAACGGGCGTCGCTGGCTGCCCCATCCTCTGCTGAGCCTGTGCCTGCTCGGTGTCTGGCTGCTGCTGGTCAACGACTTCAGCTTCGGCCACTGGCTGCTGGGGGCCTTCCTCGGCTGGCTGATTCCGCTGGTCAGCCAGGTGTTCTGGATCAACCCGCCGCAGGTGCGCAAGCCGGTCAAGCTGTGCCTGTTCCTGCTGCGCGTGCTGGGTGACATCGTCGTCGCCAACCTGGAAGTGGCCAAGCTGATTCTCGGCCCGGCCAGTCGCATGCGCCCGGCGTTCGTCGAGGTGCCCCTGAAGCTGGACGACGAGCTGGCGCTGACCATGCTCGCCAGCATCGTCTCGCTGACGCCCGGAACGGTCTCCGCCGACCTCAGCGACGACAAGCGCACGTTGCTGATCCACGGCCTCAACGTGGATGACGAAGCCGCGCTGGTGCGCAGCATCCAGACCCGTTACGAAGCACCACTGCTGGAGGTGTTCGCATGCTCGCGTACGTGATTCCGATCTGCCTGGCCATCATGGGCCTGGCACTGGTGTTGACCCTGGCCCGGCTGATCAAGGGGCCGGACATGCCCGATCGCATCCTGGCGCTGGACACCCTGTACATCAACGCCATCGCCCTGCTGGTGCTGTTCGGCATCTGGCTGGGCTCGGACCTGTATTTCGAAGCGGCCCTGCTGATCGCGGTGATGGGCTTCATCGGCACCGTGGCAGTGGCCAAGTACCTGCTGCGCGGCGACATCATCGAGTAGAGGAGAGACAGCATGAACGCTTGGATCGAGGGCCTGGTCGCCCTGTTTCTGCTGCTCGGCAGCCTGTTCGCCCTGGTCGGCGCCATCGGCCTGTACCGCCTGCCGGACTTCTTCATGCGCCTGCATGGGCCGACCAAGGCCACCACCATGGGCGTGGGCGGCATGGTCATCGCATCGCTGATCTACTTCGGGACGCGGGGCCAGGGCATCAGCCTGCATGAGCTGCTCATCACCCTGTTCCTGTTCATCACCGCGCCGGTCAGCGCCCACATGCTGGCCAAGGCGGCCCTGCAGCAGAAGGTGCGCCTGAGCGAGCAGACCCGTGGCCGCCCCTGGGAGCAGTGACAGTTTTCACCCGCGACTGTGCCTGTAGACCCTTGCACGCAGGCCCTAGACTGAGCCCCTGGCTGGCAGCACCTGGCGCCGGCCACTGACTCAGGCGAGGTGAACATCATGATGCAGTTGCGCGCCGCGACCGCAGCGGACATCGAGGCCATGTGCGAGCTGTTGCTGGAGCATGGACCGAACCCCTGGAACCACTTGCCCGAAGCCGAGGTGCGCGCCCACCTGGCGGCCATCGCCGGTGGCGAGACGCGGGCCCTGCTGGCCGAGCAGGAGGGCGTGCTGCAAGGCTTCGTCAGTCATCGCCTGACCGATGGCTTCGCCGCGCATCAGCCGCCGTCACGCTCGGGCCAGGTGCATGCCTATATCTGCGAGGCCGTGGTGCACGCTCGGCAGGCCGGGCAGGGGCTGGGCTCGCGCCTGTTGCGTGGTGTGGTCGAAGGGCTGCTGGAGGATGGGCTGCGCGACATCTACATCGACCGCCACGAGGAGAATGCCGCCTCGGCAGGGATGATGCGCAAGGCGGGGTTCGTCGAGTTGCTCACCTACGCCGACCCGCAACGGCGTCCGCACGGTTCGCGCCGCTCGACCCTCTGTTGCCTGCGCGCCGAAGACGCTTGAGCGCGCGGCGTGGCGGCGCCATCGCCTTGCTCGTCGGCGCGCAGCTGGTGCTGGCAGCACTGCTCTACAGCGGCGCCTTCGAGCTCTGTCGACAGCTGCTCGGCACGCTCCGCCGCGATATCGGCTACGGCGTGCAGTTGCAGCATTCGCTGTATCTCTTCGCCGCCCTGGCGCTGTTCAACGCGATCTGGCTGATGAGTTGCCGCAGCCGACGCAGTGGCCTGGCCGGCTGCTGCGTCTGCCTGTCGCTGTGGACGCTGTACTGGGTCAACCTTTTCACCAGCATGCCGCTGCGCAGCCTGCTGGTGGTCACTGTCGGCGTGCTGGTCCTGGCGCTGCCGGCATGCCTGCTGGCGCTACGCTTCAGGTCGCCCGGCTGAGTCCGGCCGGGCTCCTGTTCAGCGCTCCAGCCCGAGCATGTCCCTGGCCACGGCCTCGGCGACACGGATGCCGTCGACGCCGGCGGAGAGGATGCCGCCCGCATAGCCGGCGCCTTCACCGGCCGGATACAGGCCCTTCAGGTTCAGGCTCTGCATGTCGGCGCCACGGGTGATGCGCACGGGGGAGGAGGTGCGCGTCTCGATGCCGGTGAGCACCGCGTCATGCAGGTCGAAGCCCTTGATCTGCTTGGCGAAGGCGGGGATGGCCTCACGGATCGCCGCGATGGCGAAGTCCGGCAGCGACGGCGCCAGGTCGCCCAGGCGCACGCCCGGCTTGTAGGACGGCTGCACCTCACCCAGCGCGCTGGACGGCGTGCCCTTGATGAAGTCGCCGACCAGCTGCCCGGGGGCCTCGTAGTTGCGCCCGCCGAGCACATAGGCGTGCGACTCCAGGCGCTCCTGCAGCTCCACGCCGGCCAGCGGGCCACCGGGGTAGTCCTGCTCCGGGGTGATACCGACGACGATGCCGGCATTGGCATTGCGTTCGTTGCGCGAATACTGGCTCATGCCGTTGGTGACCACGCGCTCCGGCTCGGAGGTGGCGGCGACCACGGTGCCGCCCGGGCACATGCAGAAGCTGTACACCGCGCGGCCGTTGCTGGCGTGGTGCACCAGCTTGTAGTCGGCGGCGCCGAGCTTGGGGTGACCGGCGTACTTGCCCAGGCGCGCGTTGTCGATCAGCGACTGCGGGTGCTCGATACGGAAACCCACCGAGAACGGCTTGGCCTCCAGGAACACGCCTCGGGCGTGGAGCATGCGGAAGGTGTCACGCGAGCTGTGACCGAGGGCCAGCACCACATGACGGCTGCGCAGCTGTTCGCCGCTTTCCAGCACGACGCCGCTGAGCTGCTCGTCCTCGATCAGCAGGTCGCTGACGCGCTCCTGGAAGCGCACTTCGCCACCGAGCGCCTTGATCTCCTCGCGCATGGTGGCGACCACGCCGGTGAGGCGGAAGGTGCCGATGTGCGGTTTGTTGATGTAGAGGATCTCGTCCGGCGCGCCGGCCTTGACGAACTCTTCCAGCACCTTGCGGCCGTGATGGTTCGGGTCCTTGATCTGGCTGTAGAGCTTGCCATCGGAGAAGGTGCCGGCGCCGCCTTCACCGAACTGCACGTTGGACGTCGGGTCGAGCACGTTCTTGCGCCACAGCCCCCAGGTGTCCTTGGTGCGCTGGCGAACTTCCTTGCCGCGCTCCAGGACGATGGGGCGCAGCCCCGCCTGGGCCAGGATCAGTGCGGCGAAGATGCCGCAGGGGCCGAAACCGACCACGATGGGGCGTTCGTCGAGGCCACCGGCAGGCGCCTGGCCGACGGGTTGGTAGCGGATGTCCGGTGCCGGTCCGACGTGGCGATCACCTTCGAGGCGGGCGAGCAGGGCGCTTTCGTCCTGCACCTCGCAGTCGACGATGTAGATGAACGGCATGTCGCCGAAACGCTTGCGGGCATCGTAGCTGCGCTTGAACACGGTGAAGGCGAGCAGCTCGCCATCGGCGATGCCCAGGCGCTGGACGATGGCCGGGCGCAGGGCGTCGTCGGCGTGGTCGAGGGGCAGTTTCAGTTCGGTGAGACGAATCATGGCAGGTATCCAGCAGGGCCGGTGGTGATCCGGCAGGGGGTAACGAGGGCGGCGATTGTACAGGATCGCCGTGTGCCGGTCGTCGCCCGGCATCGCCATGGGCGCAGCGGCGCAAGCGCCGCTGCGACGTTCAGCGCTGGCTGTCGCGGCTCAGGTGATGCCAGTACAGCAGGACGTCGAGCATGCGGTTGGCGAATGCCCATTCGTTGTCGTACCAGGCCAACACCTTGACCAGGTCGTCCTGCACGCGGGTGTGGTTGAGATCGACCACGCAGGAGACCGGGTAGGCGTTGAAGTCGGTGGAAACCAGCGGCGCCTCGTTGCACTCCATGACGCCTGGCGTCATGGCCTTGGCACCGTTCTGCAGCGCGGCATTGATCGCCTCGCGGCTGGTCGCACGCTCGGCGTTGAAGGTCAGGTCGAGCAGCGACACGTTGGGGGTCGGCACGCGCACCGAGAGACCGTCGAGGCGCCCGGACAGCTCCGGCAGCACCAGGCCGATGGTCCGGGCGGCACCGGTGCTGGTGGGGATCATCGACAGCGCGGCGGCGCGGGCGCGATAGAGGTCGCTGTGGGCCTTGTCCAGCAGGTTCTGGTCGTTGGTGTAGGCATGCACCGTGTTGACCAGCCCCTGGCGGATGCCCACCGCCTCGTGCAGCACCTTGGCCAGCGGCGCCAGGCAGTTGGTGGTGCAGGAGGCGTTGGAAACGATCTGCTGCTGGTTGCTCAGCAACTGGTGGTTGACGCCATAGACCACGGTCAGGTCCGCGCTTTCCAGCGGGTGCGAGAGCAGCACGCGCTGCGCGCCGGCGGTCAGGTGCTGCTCGGCTTGAGCACGCTTCTTGAACTTGCCCGAGCATTCCAGCACCAGGTCCACGCCCAGGCGGTTCCAGGGCAGGTTGAACGCCTCGCGCTCGCTGAGCAGGTGGATCGATTGGCCGCCGAGGTGCAGCTGCTCGCCATGCAGTTCCACCTCGCCGGGAAAGCGGCCGAAGGTGGAGTCGAAGCGCGTCAGGTGGGTGAGGGTCTGGTAGTCGCCGAGGTCGTTGATCGCGACCAGGCGGATGCGTTGCTGCAGATCGCGCTGCACCAGAGCGCGCGTGAGTGCGCGGCCGATGCGTCCATATCCGTTGAGGGCTACTCGTAGCATGGTGGTCTCCTTCCTGCGATGCTGCCTTGAGCTTAGGCGGAGGGAGCGGGGTGCGCCTGCTTTCGATTGTGGCAAAAGATCACACGGGCTGACGGCTGAGCCAGGACCTGCGCTCAGCCGTCAGCATCCGTGCCGCAGGCGGTGCGATCAGTTGCGCATGGCGCCGAAGTGCGCGCAGCCACGCAGTACCTGGCCATCCAGGCGCAGTTCCGCGCTGAGGTGGTTCACCGCGCCGCTCATGCCGTCGACGCAGCGCTGCGGCGCGACCCACAGCTCGAGGCGCTGGCCGTTGGCCTCGCTGCTGAAGTTGAGACGGCCTTCCGGCAGCTGTTCTTCCAGGTAGGGCAGGGCCAGTGGCTCATGCTCGGGACGGTTGAGCACCAGGCCCTTGCTGCCGACCTCCACCTGCCAGAACGGCTCGTTGCCGCTGGCGCGCAGGGTCAGGCGCTTGAAGTTGAGGTCGTCGCAGCCATGGCCCTCACCCTGCAGGCGGTAGAGCTGGCTGACCTCGAAGCGGCCATCGTTGCCTTGCCCCTGGCTGCCGCCCAGCTGGCCGGCCAGGTCGGCGAACAGCTCGCCCTGGTCGCCAGCGAGCTGCCTGGCTTCACGCTCGATGTCGGTGTTGCCGCCGTCGACCAGGAGGAAGCGGCGCTGTTCCTGGCAGGGGCTGAACAGCAGCTGGCCGTTTTCCAGTTGTACCTGGCCCTGCAGGCGGGTGGCCGGCGGCGGGCCTTCCGGCTTGCCGGTGTAGACCTGGCAGGCGGTCAGAAGCGGGAGTAGGGCGATGCTGCTGAGCAGGGAACGGGTGATGGACATGAGGCCTCCGAAGCGAAGCGGCCACCATAGCTACAGCGTGACGCCGGCTCAAGCCGTTTGCTTTGACTGGACGCGGTGACTGCGGCCTAATTCGCCGCATCCGGACCGATGCGAGCCCCCGTAATGCCCAGCCCTGCCATGCGCCCCAGTACGCTTCACCTGCCCCAGGGCGACTGGGCGACGGTACTCGACTGCCTGTGCGCGCACTTTCCCGCCATCGAGCGGGCGGTGTGGCTGCAGCGCATGGCGCGTGGCCGCGTGCTGGATGGCGAAGGCAAGCCCATCGATGCCGAGCATCCCTATCGCGCCGGCCTCAAGGTGCGCTACTTCCGTGAAGTGCCGAACGAGACGCCGATTCCCTTCGAAGAGCAGGTGCTGTGGCAGGACGAACACCTGCTGGTCGCCGACAAGCCGCATTTCCTGCCGGTGATGCCGGCCGGCGAATACGTCGAGCAGACCCTGCTGGCGCGTCTGATCAGGCGCACCGGCAATCCTGACCTGGTGCCGATCCACCGCATCGACCGGCTGACCGCCGGCCTGGTGCTGTTCTCGGTCGACCCGGCCAGCCGCGGGCTGTATCAGGCGCTGTTTCGCGAGCGGCAGGTGGAGAAGCGCTACGAGGCCATCGCCCCGGCGCTGACCGATCTGCAGTTCCCCTGCGTGCATCGTTCGCGGATGGTCGCTGGCGAGCCCTTCTTCCGCATGCAGGAGGTCGCCGGCGAGGCCAACAGCGAAACGCGGATCGAGGTGCTTGAGCGCCGTGGCGCGCTATGGCGCTACGGCCTGTCGCCGGTCACCGGGCGCAAGCATCAGCTGCGGGTGCACCTGGCCGGGCTGGGCGCGCCCATCGTTGGCGACGACTTCTATCCGCACCTGCTGGAGTCGCGCCACCAGGCGGATGACTACAGCCAGCCGCTCAAGCTGCTGGCCCGTGGTCTGCGCTTCGTCGACCCGCTCAGTGGTCAGCCCCGTACGTTCGACAGCCAGCTGCACCTGCAGTGGTAGCGGGGCGCCGGGGCAGCCACTTGGGCGAAGCGGCAGTGCAAGCACCACGGGCTAGACGTGGCGCTTGCACCAGAGCTTGAACAGCGGCTCGGCGAGAAACATCACCAGAAACAGCCGCAACACCTGCAGCGCGGTGACCAGAGCCACCGAGAGCTGCAGGGCTTCGGCAGTCAGGCACAGCTCGGTGATGCCGCCAGGCATCATGCCCAGCATCAGTGACAGGTGATCCTCGCCGGCCAGCCAGCCGAGCCCTTCACCCAGGGCAGCGGCGACCAGCATCGCCAGCAGGGTGAACAGCAGTACGCGGGCCAGGAAACCGGGAGCGCTGCGGAAGAAGGCGCGGTCGAAATGACAGCCCAGCGCGCTGCCGATCAGCCACTGACCGAGCTGGCCGAGGCCTGGCGGCAGGCCCAGGTGCAGGTCGAAGGTGGCGCTGGCCACGGCGCAGGCGGTCAGCGGGCCAAGCATCCAGGGGTTGGGTTGCTTCAGGCGCCCCCAGCCCAGGGCCAGCACCGCGCCGGCAGCGAGCAGGATGATCAGCCAGGTCCAGTCCACTGGCGCGCGCGCCGGTGCACTGACAGCGGGCAGGCCCCAGGTGAACAGCGCCGGAATCAGCAGGACCACCAGCAGCAGGCGCAGGCTGTGCGCCGCGGCCACCCGTGCCGGTTGGGCGTCGTGGCGCAGGGCCAGGTTGACCATCTCGCTGGCCCCGCCCGGCATGCTGGCGAAGAACGCGGTGGCGCGGTCGACGCCGGCACGACGGAGGATGGCGATGCCGATGAGGCTGAGCAGGAGCGTGCCGAAGGCGCCCATGACGATGATCGGCAGATGGCTGAGCACCTGCTCCAGCACTTCGCTGGTGAAGTGCAGGCCGATGCCGCTGGCGACCAGCCACTGGCCGGTCTTGCGCCCACCGGGGAGTTCGCTGAAGGCGCGGTTGGTCAGGCAGCGCAGGGCGATCACCGCGAGCAGCGAACCGACCATCCAGGGCAGGGGCCAGCCGGCGAGGCTGGCCAGGTAGCCGCCGACCGCACCGGCCAGCGGCGTTACCCAGAGATCACGCGGCAGCGGCATCAGCCCCGGCCTTGATCTGTTGGCGACGACGCACCCAGCGGATGCCCGGCAACGCCAGCATCAGCGCGACCAGTGCCCAGAGCACCAGGGTGATCGGGCTGCCCCAGAGAATGCCCAGGTCGCCGGCCGAGATCGACAGCGCGCGGCGCAGGTTGTCCTCCATCAGCTCGCCGAGGACGAAGCCGAGGATCAGCGCCGACAGCGGGAAGTCGAGCTTGCGCAGGATGTAGCCGAACACGCCGAGGAGGATCATCAGCACCAGATCGAAGGTGGTGCTGTGCACGGCGTAGACGCCGACCATGCTGACCACGGTGATCGCCGGCACCAGTACCCAGTTCGGCACGCTGAGCATGCGCGAGAACAGGCCGACCAGCGGGATGTTCATCACCAGCAGGATGACGTTGCCGATGAACAGCGAGGCGATCAGGCCCCAGACCACGTCGGGCTGCTGTTCGAACAGCAGCGGGCCGGGAGTGATGTTGTACAGGGTCAGGGCGCCGATCATCACCGCCGTGGTGCCCGAGCCCGGTACGCCGAGGGTCAGCATGGGGATCAGCGAGCCGCAGGCCGAAGCGTTGTTGGCGGCCTCCGGGGCTGCCAGGCCACGCAGGTCACCGTCACCGAAGCGACCCTTGCTGCCGGCCATGCGCTTCTCGGTCATGTAGGTCATGGCGCTGGCGATGGTGGCGCCGGCGCCGGGGAGGGTGCCGATGACGAAGCCGGCCAGGGCGCTGCGGATCATGGTCCAGAAGGTCTGGCAGAACTCCTTGAAGTTGAACAGCAGGCGGCCGCTGGCCTTGACCGCTTTCTGCCCGCCGTGGGTCTTCTCCAGCATCAGCAGGACCTCGCTGACGCTGAAGAAGCCGATCACCACGATGACGAACTGGATGCCGTCGGACAGGCTGACGCTGTCGAAGGTGAAGCGATAGACGCCGGTGGTCGAGTCCACGCCGACCGTGGCCAGGGCCAGGCCGATCAGGGCGGCCATCAGGGTCTTGACCGGCTTGTCGCCGACCATGCCGCCGAGGCAGGCGATGGCGAACACCATCAGCACGAAGTATTCGGCGGGGCCGAAGGCCACGGCCCACTTCGCCAGCAGCGGCGCGAACAGCACCACGCCGCAGGTGGCGACGATGCTGCCGATGAAGGAGCTGACCGCCGACAGCGACAGGGCGATGCCCGCCTTGCCCTGGCGCGCCAGCGGGTAGCCGTCGAGGGTGGTCATGATGGCCGCGGCGTCGCCCGGCACGTTGAGCAGGATGGCGGAGATACGCCCGCCGTACTCGCAGCCCAGGTAGACGGCAGCGAGCAGAATCAGTGCGGTTTCCGGCGGCAGGCCGAGGGCGAACGCCAGCGGCAGCAGCAGGGCCACGCCGTTGATCGGGCCGAGGCCCGGCAGCAGGCCGACCACGGTGCCGACGAAGGCGCCGAACAGCGCCACCAGCAGGTTGTCCGGGCGCGTGGCGACACCGAAGCCCTGCATCAGGAAGTTAAGGGTTTCCATTTCAGCTCTCCACGAAGGCTTCAAGCAGGCCGAGCGGCAGGGGCACGTCCAGCAGCAGATCGAACAACACGTACAGCAGCACGCCCATCGCCACCGCGCTGACCGCGCAGGGCAGCGGGCGGCCAGTGAACAGTAGGCCCAGGGCAAAGGTGGCCAGGCTGGTGCTGATGACGAAGCCGAGCGGCTCGAAGGTCAGCGCATAGGCCAGCAGAACCACCACGCACAGCGCGCTGCGCAGCGCCGTGGGAAGGTCCAGGCGTTGTTCGAGCATGCCCGGCTTGAACACCAGCCACAGGCTGCCGGCACCCATCAGGGCCAGCAGCAGCAGCGGGTAGGCCCGTGGGCCGACCGGGTCATAGGCGAAAGGCGCCTGGAAGCCCCAGGCAATGACGGCGAGCCAGGCACACAGAAGCAGCCAGACCGCGGAGAACAGGCGAACGTACATGGTGATTTACCTCGGAAGCGCCAGGCCGGAGGGCAGCGCCGAACACGACCCGGGTGGGGTGCTCAGTGCTGCCCTCGGCAGGGCGCGGATTGCACAGGCGTGTTACTGGACCAGGCCGAATTCGCCGGCCAGGGCCTTGTAGTCCTGCACTTGCTTGAGCACGAAGGCGTTGAGCTCGTCGCCGGTCAGCGACAGCGGGAACAGGTCACGTTGTTCGCGCAGGGCGGCGAAGTCGTCACGTGCCAGCATCTTCTCGAACTGGCCCTGCCACCAGGCGAACTGCTCGTCGCTGACCTGCGGGCCCATGTAGAAGCCGCGAATCACCGGCCAGCTGATGTCGTAGCCCTGCTCCTTGGCGGTCGGAATGTCCGCCAGCTTGCCCGGCAGACGCTCGTCGGACAGCACGGCGAGGATGCGCACCTTGCCGGCCGCCAGTTGCGGGGTGACTTCGCCCAGGCCGCTGGAAGTGACCTGCACGTGACCGCCGAGCATGGCGGTCAGGGTCTCGCCGCCGCCTTCGAAGGCCACGTAGCGCAGGCTCTGCGGGTCGATGCCGGCCGCGCGGGCGATCAGCGCGGTCTGCATCCAGTCCTGGCCGCCGATGGTCGCACCGGCGCCGAAGACCACGCTGGCCGGGTCTTTCTTCAGCGCCTCGACCAGCTCGCCGAGGGTCTGCCAGGGCGCATCGGCGCGTACGGTGATGGCGCCGTAGTCGGTGCCGATCGCCGCCAGCCAGCGGACGGCGTGTTCGTCGTAGCGACCGAACTTGCCCTGCGCCAGGTTGAGCAGCGAGCCGGAGGAGAAGGCGGTGATGGTGCCTGGGTCCTTGGCGCGCTGGGCGACCACGGCGTTGTAGGCAACGGCGCCGACGCCACCCGGCATGTAGGTGACGCGCATAGGCGCCTTGAGCAGGCCGGTGTCCTTGAGGCCGCTCTGGGCCAGCTTGCAGGTCAGGTCGAAGCCGCCGCCGGGCTTGGCCGGTGCGATGCATTCGGGACGCTTGGGTTCGGCAGCCAGCAGCTGGCCGGCGAAGGCCAGGCAGGAAACCGCCAGTGCGGCGCGGGTCAGGGCAGATTTCATGATTGGGTTCTCCTGGAGAATCTTATTGTGGGTTACCAGATGGGCAGGGTGTAGCCGACGATGACGCGGTTTTCATCTGCATCGCGGGCAAAGTCGGAGCGGAAACTGGCGTTGCGTACGCGGACGTAGAGGTCCTTGAGCGGGCCGTTCTGCACCACGTACTTGAACTCGATGTCGCGTTCCCATTCGCCGCCACGCTCGTCGCTGCCGGCGATGCGTGCATCGTCACCACGGATGTAGCGGGTCATGAAGGTCAGGCCGGGAACCCCGACGCTGGCGAAGTTGAAGTCGTAGCGCGCCTGCCAGGAACGTTCGTCGGCGTTGGCGAAGTCGTTGATCTGCACGAAGTTGACCAGGAACGGATCGCTGCCGTCGATGTAGGCGAAGCCGGTGTCGCCGCTCATGTCCTGAAAGCCCAGGCCGAACTTGTGCGCACCGATGCCGTAGCTGAGCATGGCGTTGATCGCGCGGTTGTCCACCTTGCCCGCCTTGGCGGCGCCGGTGTCGTCGCTGTAGATCAGGCGCAGATCGCTGTTCAGGGTGCCGGCACCGAGCTTGTGACTGGTCAGCAGGCCGAGGAAGTGCTGGCGGTAGATGTCGTCCAGGTCGGCGTAGTAGTAGCGGCCGGTAAAGCCGGGCGCGAACTTGTAGTCGGCGCCGGCCAGGTCCAGGTGGTCGGCCTGGATACCCCCGGCGAAGCGGCGGTTCTTGCTGTTGAGCACCAGGTCTTCGTCGTCGGTGGAGGCGCGGTCGATGACCTTGTCCAGGCGACCACCGGTGAAGGTCAGGCCTTCCAGTTCGGAGGAGGTCAGCAGGCCGCCTTCGAACACCTGCGGCAGCAGGCGGCTGTCGCTGGCCTTGACCACGGGCAGCTCCGGCACGTGCGAGCCATAGCGCAGCTCGGTGGCGGACACCTTGATCTTGGCGGTCAGGCCCAGGCGGCTGAAGTCGTCGGCCGAACGCCCGTCATCATGCACCGGCAGCAGGTCGGTGCCGGTGCGGCCGCGTCCCGAGTCGAGCTTGAGGCCGAGCAGGCCCATGGCATCGAGGCCAAAACCGACGGTGCCTTCGGTGTAACCGGACTGCAGGTCGAGACGGAAGCCCTGACCCCATTCTTCGCGCTTGTTCTGGCCGGAACCTTCGCGGAAGTCACGATTGAGGTAGATGTTGGTGGCGGTCAGGCTGGCAGTGCTGTCTTCGATGAAGGCAGCGTTGGCGAGCGGGGTCGCACTGGCGGCGATGGCCAGGCAGAGCAGGCGGACAGGCGGCAGGGCCTGACGTGAGGCTGCGTACATGTGTGGTCTCCGTTTTTGTTCTTGTTGCGACCTGGCACCACTGCAAGGTCGCTTGAGCAGGTGGATCGAGCCACCTTGAAGCGATGCTATGAGGGCAAGCTTTCAGCAGGCTTTCATGGCTGAAAGTTTTTTCCGGCGGTGCTGGCAGGGGCGTCCGCGCGGCTGGCGGTGGCAACGAAACCTGGCAACTGGGCAATTCACAGCGGCGTCGAGGGCGCTACACTGCGCGCCTCTAACGATGCTGCAGCTGGAGGTGGCGGTGCGTATCCTGCTGGTCGAAGACCATCCGCAACTGGCGGAAAGCGTGGCCCAGGCCCTGAAAGGCGCGGGCTGGACGGTGGACGTGCTGCACGATGGCGTCGCCGCCGACCTGGCGCTGTCGAGCGAGGAGTATGCGCTGGCGATTCTCGACATCGGCCTGCCGCGCCTCGACGGCTTTGCCGTGCTGGCGCGCTTGCGTGATCGCGGGCAGACCCTGCCGGTGCTGATGCTGACCGCGCGTGGCGAGGTCAAGGACCGCGTGCATGGCCTCAACCTCGGCGCCGACGATTATCTGGCCAAGCCCTTCGAGCTGAGCGAGCTCGAGGCGCGGGTCAAGGCATTGCTGCGGCGCAGCGTGCTGGGCGGCGAACAGCTGCAGCGCTGTGGCGAGCTGGTCTACGACCTCGGGGCGCGGCGCTTCAGCCTGAAGGGCGAGGCGCTCAGTCTGACCGCCCGCGAGCAGGCCGTGCTGGAGGCGATGATCGCCCGACCGGGCCGGGTGATGAGCAAGGAGCAGCTGGCCGCGCAGGTATTCGGTCTGGACGAGGATGCCAGCCCCGATGCCATCGAGATCTACGTCCATCGCCTGCGCAAGAAGCTCGAAGGCAGCGCCGTGCGCATCGTCACCTTCCGCGGTCTCGGCTACCTGCTGGAGGCGGTCGAGGCATGAGCCGTGGCTTCAGCCTGCGCGGGCGCCTGCTGCGGCGCCTGGCCCTGCTGTTGTCGGTCATCCTGTTGCTGAGCAGCCTCAGCGCCTACTGGAGCGCGCGGCGCGCCGCCGACGAGGCCTACGACCGCACCCTGCTGGCGTCGGCACGTGCCGTGGCCGACGGCCTCTACGCCGAGGACGGGCGCCTCAGGGCCAACATTCCCTACGTGGCGCTGGACACCTTCGCCTATGACAGTGCCGGACGCATCTACTACCAGGTGCTCGACCTCGAGGGGCATCAGGTATCCGGCTACGAAGACCTGCCAGCCGCGCCCAAGGGCACGCCGCGCACCGACGACTACCCGGCGCTGGCGCATTTCTACGACGCCGAGTACCGCAATCAGGGCGTGCGCGTGGTCAGCCTGCTGCAGCCGGTCAGCGAGCCGCAGTTGAACGGTATCGCCGAGATTCGCGTGGCCGAAACCCAGGGCGCGCGCGAGCGCATGGCCCGCGAGCTGCTGGTGGGGACGCTGTGGCGCATGGGCCTGCTGTCGATCAGTGCGCTGCTGCTGGTCTGGCTGGCGGTGAACCTGGCGTTGCGACCGCTGGAGGCGTTGCGCCGGGAGGTGGCCGAGCGCACCAGCGATGATCTGCAGCCCCTGCACGACAGCGGCTTGCCCCGCGAGGTGCTGCCGCTGGTGGAGACCCTGAACCAGTTCAACGAGCGGCTGAGAGGCCTGTTCGAGCGTCAGTCGCAGTTCATCGCCGACGCGGCGCATGAACTGCGCACGCCGCTGGCCGCGCTCAAGGCGCGAATCACCCTAGGCTTGCGCGCCGAGGAAGCGCAAGAGTGGCGCAGGACGCTGGAGGAGGTGGCGTTGCAGGGGGATCGCCTGACCTTGCTGGCCAATCAGTTGCTGTCCCTGGCGCGGATCGAAAGTGGTGCGCGCGCCATCACCGAGGGCGGTGCGCAGCGCATCGATCTCAGCCAGCTGGCCCGCGACCTGGCGCTGGCCATGGCGCCGCTGGCGCATGCCCGTGGGGTGGCGCTGGCGCTGGAGGCCGAGCAGCCGGTCTGGATCGATGGCGAGCCGACCCTGCTCAACGAACTGCTGAACAACCTGCTGGACAACGCGCTGGCACATACCCCCGCCGGCGGCAACCTGGTGATCCGCGCGGTGGCCCCGGCCGTGCTGGAGGTCGAGGACGATGGTCCGGGCATTCCCGAGGCCGAGCGCGAGAAGGTCTTCGAGCGCTTCTACAGGCGCAGCGCACAGGGCAATGGTGCCGGCCTGGGGTTGGCCATCGTCGGGGAGATCTGCCGTGCCCACCAGGCCCGCATCAGCCTGCATCAGGCCCGGCCGCACGGTCTGCTGGTGCGGGTCGAGTTTCCGTTGCTAGTAGAGGCTTAGCGGCTGCTGAATCTCCAGCAGGTACTGGGAGATCTTGCCGCTGGCACGGAGCTGTTCGAGACCCCGGTTGAAGCGCGCCATCAGCTCGGCATTGCCCGGCACCTCGCGCGAAAGCAGCAGGTGCAGGCTGTCGCTGCGCAGTGGCTTGGCGTGAAAGCTCAGGCGCCGGCGCTCGGCCGGACTGAAGTGCTGGTAGAGCAGGTCGAAGCCGACCACCTTGTCCACGGGAAACAGGTCGACGCGCCCGGCCAGCAGCTGGCGTAGTCCCTGTTCGTCACTGGTCAGGCGCATGACCTCGAGGTCGCCGGCTGCTTCGGCGCGCTGGAAGGCGTCGCCGTAGTCGTAGCCGCGCGTGCCGGCAATGCGCAGGCCGCGCAGGTCATCGATGCCGGACCAGTCGAATGCGTCGTCCTTGCGGTGGAACAGGTAGTAGCCGCTCTCCACGACCGGCGCGCTGACATGGAAGTGCTGCTGCCGTTGCGGGTTGTTCAGCCACACCGCGCTGCCGTCGCGCAGGCCCTGCTCGGCCATCTTCAGCGAGCGTGCCCAGGGGTGGAACTCCCATTGCACCGTGATGCCCTGCGAGGCGAAGGCCTCTTCGACGATGCGCGAGGCAACGCCGTGATGGGGGAGGCTTTCGCCCAGGTAGGGGGGCCACTCACCGTTGGTCAGGCGGACGCGATCAGCGGCGTGGAGGTTGCCGAACAGCAGGACGAGCAGGAGAAATGCGTAACGCATGGCTCTACTTCCTCAGGCGAGTGACCTGAGTGTAGAGGCGATATGCCATCCATGGCGAGATGCTTTTACTGCAGCATGCCCATGGCCGCTTCCATGGCGGCGGAGAGGTCTTCGTCGGCCTGCATGTCGACCTGCGGGTCGAGGCCCAGCTTGGCGAACGCCGGCACCTTGCTCCAGTCGAGCTGGGTGTAGGGGTGCTCGCTGCCCAGGTAGCTCTGCAGGGTCGCGACCTGGACGATGTCGACGTAATCGACCTTGGCCGAGTTGCGCGTGAAGTCCAGGTAGTGGCTGGGCACGATGGCGATCGGCTCGGGGAACTCCCAGGTGCGCAGGATCTTGTCGCCGATGATCGGGTGAATCTGCTCGATCACATGGTTGAGGCTGATGGAATCGGCCAGCAGTTCGTTGTGTTCTTCGGCGTAGGTCAGGATCGGGAGCACGCCGATCTGATGGACCAGGCCGGCGAGGGTCGCCTGGTCCGGCATCAGGCGGGTGTAGTGGCGGCACAGAACGTGGCAGATGCCCGCAATTTCGGTGCTCTTGTTCCACACTTCACGCATCTTGCGGTCGACCACGTCGCTGGTGGCCTGGAACATCTGCTCCATCGCCAGGCCGGTGGCCAGGTTGCAGGTGTAGTTGATGCCCAGGCGGGCGACGGCCATCTGCAGGTCGGTGATTTCCTTGTTGCTGCGCAGCAACGGGCTGTTGACCACCTTGATGATGCGCGCGGTTAGGGCGGCATCGTTGCCGATCACCTTGCTGATCTGCGGGATACCGACATTGGGGTCTTCTGCGGCCTCGCGAACCTTCAGTGCCACTTCGGGCAGGGTTGGCAGTACCAGCTCATCGTTCTCGATGGCGTTGATCAGATCCTGTTGGACTTTTTCGGCAAGCTTGCTCATCAAAAGGCTCTCTTAGGCGAACCGGTGTGGCGCCGGGAAGTTTAGTCAGCGCTGGATTTCCTTGTCGGCATCCAGCTGGTAGGGCAAGTCGAGCAGGGCCAGTGCCGGGCCCTCGTTGCTGCCGAGGTGAATGCGGCCGTCATTGACTGCATCTTCCTGCAGTACGGCGAGCAGCTCAATGTCTTCGTCAGCCTGCGCGGCCAGCACCACTTCTCCGACACTGGAGCCGTGGACCGGGGAGAACAGCTCGCTGCCGACGGCCGGTAGCGCTGCGCCGACCAGGCGCAGGCGGTACAGGCGGCGCTTGAGCTTGCCGAGGTACTGCATGCGCGCGACGATCTCCTGGCCGGTGTAGCAGCCCTTCTTGAAGCTCACGCCGCCGAGCGCCTGGAGGTTGATCATCTGTGGAATGAACCGCTCGCGCGTCGCGCCGAACACCTGGCCGACGCCGGCGCGGACCTGCGCCAGCAGCCAGTCGTTGAGCGGCGCCTGGCGCAGGTGCTTGCTCAGCACGGCGAGCAGTCGCTCGGACTCGGCGTGCGGCGCCCAGAGTTCGGCACGGCCGTCGCCAAGGCGAACCGCGAGCAACTCGCCGCTGCTGGCCACGGCATCCGCCTGCTCGCCGAGCTCGATGCCCAGCTCGCTCAGCGCGGCGTTCCCGCCGGCCAGGCCGAAGCGCACCCAGGCCGCGCTTTCATCGGCGGGCTTGGATTTGGCAAACACCGCGTATTTGTGCAGCTCGGCCTGCTGAGCTTCGATCAGCTCGCGTGCCATCGCCAACAGGTAGCCGTCAGCGACCGGCACGATGCGGAAGCTGGAGAGCATGCGTCCTTTCGGCGTACAGCGGGCGCCCAGGCTGGACAGATGGGCATCGAGGTAGTTGAGGTTGCAGGTCAGCTGCCCCTGCAGGAACTTGGCGGCATCGGCGCCGCGCACGGCGAGAACGCCTTCGTGATCGAGGAGGGTGAAATACGCGCTATCGGCCATGATGCAAGTCGAATCACTGGATAAAGGTCAGGGGCGTCATCATAGAGGGCGTGATAGGCCTTGTCAGCGCAATTGCGCCTCGTCGCGGTGAACAGCGGCGCAATTCGCCGTTATACTGCGGCCCTCGTTCGAGGAGTCCGTTGCATGGTTGAGCAAACTGAACTGAATCGCCTGTTCTGGCATAGCCGTCGTGGCATGCTGGAGCTGGACGTACTGCTGGTGCCTTTCGTCCAGGAGGTGTACCCCAGCCTGGACGCCGAGGATCAGGCGCGCTACCGCAAGCTGCTGGAGTGCGAGGATCAGGACATGTTCGGCTGGTTCATGCAGCGCGGCGAGCCGGAAGACGCCGATCTCAAGCGCATGGTGCGCATGATCCTGGATCGTGTCCAACCCAAGTGACGTATTCGAGTGTCAGTGGCGGCCGTCACGCTGGCTGCTGAGGCTCTATCTGCTGGTCCTGGCGCCGGCCATGCCGGCGCCCTGGCTGGCCGACCTGCCGCTCTGGTCGAAGCTGTCGATCTGCGCGCTGCTGTTGGTGCATGCGGCCTGGGTGCTGCCGCGCCACATCCTGTTGTCATCGCCACAGAGCGTCGTCGGCCTGCGCCGCGACGCATTCGGTTGGTCGTTGCTGCATGCGGATGGCACCTGGCAGGCCGCGCAGCTGCGCCCGGACAGCATGGCGCTGCCGCTGCTGGTGGTTCTGCGTTATCGCCTGCCGGGGCAACGCTTCAGTCGCGGGCTGTGCATTCCCCGCGACGCGCTGCCGACCGAGCAGCATCGACGCCTGCGCCTGCGTCTGAAGTTCAGTCGCAGGCGCTGGGCTGAGCCTGTGGCGTCGGCGTCAGAATAGTATCGCGGGCTTCGGCCAGCTGCTCGGGGTAGTCCAGGGTGTAATGCAGGCCACGGCTCTCGTGGCGGCGCATGGCCGAATTGATCATCAGCTCGGCGACCAGGGCGAGGTTGCGCAGCTCGATCAGGTCGCGGCTGACCTTGTAGTTGCTGTAGAACTCGTCGATCTCGTCCAGCAGCAGGCGTACCCGGTGCTGCGCGCGCTGCAGGCGCTTGTTGGTGCGCACGATGCCCACGTAGTCCCACATGAAGCGCCGCAATTCGTCCCAGTTGTGGGCGATGATCACGTCCTCGTCGGAGTCCGTCACCTGGCTGGCGTCCCAGCAGGGGACGTCACTGGGCATGTCGACCCGGTTCAGGTTGGCGACGATGTCGTTGCAGGCCGAACGGGCGTAGACGAAGCACTCCAGCAACGAGTTGCTGGCCATGCGATTGGCGCCGTGCAGGCCGGTGAAGCTGGTTTCGCCAATGGCATACAGCCCGGGAACGTCGGTGCGGCCGCAGCGGTCGACAACCACGCCGCCGCAGGTGTAATGCGCTGCGGGCACCACGGGGATGGCTTGCCGGGTGATGTCGATGCCGAAGCCCAGGCAGCGTTCGTACACCGTGGGAAAGTGGCTCTTGATGAAGTCGGCGGGCTTGTGACTGATGTCGAGGTAGACGCAGTCGATCCCGAGGCGCTTCATTTCATGGTCGATGGCACGGGCGACGATGTCGCGGGGCGCCAGTTCGGCGCGCTCGTCGAAGCGCGGCATGAAACGCTCGCCGTTGGGCAGCTTGAGCAGTCCGCCTTCGCCGCGCACCGCCTCGGTAACCAGGAAGCTCTTGGCCTGCGGGTGATACAGGCAGGTGGGGTGGAACTGGTTGAACTCCAGGTTGCCGACGCGGCAACCGGCGCGCCAGGCCATGGCGATGCCGTCGCCGCAGGCACCATCGGGGTTGCTGGTATAGAGGTAGACCTTGGCTGCACCGCCGGTGGCGAGAATGACGAAGCGGGCGGTGAAGGTGTCGACCTCGCCACGGGTCCGGTCCAGCACGTAGGCGCCCAGGCAGCGCTCACCCTCCAGGCCGAGCCTGCGCTCGGTGATCAGGTCGACGGCGACGCGCTGTTCCAGCAGCTCGATGTTCGAGCGCCCGCGGGCCTGTTCCAGCAAGGTGTTGAAGATCGCGGCGCCGGTCGCATCTGCGGCGTGAATGATGCGGCGGTGGCTGTGCCCGCCCTCGCGCGTCAGGTGAAACTCGAAGCCGCCGTCTTCCAGTGCGGTTTCGTCTTCACGGGTGAAGGGCACGCCCTGGTCGATCAGCCACTGGATGGCCTCGCGGCTGTGCTCGACGGTGAAGCGCACGGCGTCCTCGCGACACAGGCCGGCACCGGCGTCGAGCGTGTCGGCCACGTGCGATTCGACCGTGTCGGTATCGTCCAGTACGGCGGCAACGCCACCTTGCGCCCAATAGGTCGAGCCATTGGACAGGTCACCTTTGCTCAGGACCGCGATGCGCAGATGGGCGGGCAGGGTAAGGGCTAGGGTCAGGCCGGCGGCACCGCTGCCGATGACCAGAACGTCGTGCTGGAAATGTAAGCTCATGTCCGAGTTCCGCGTGAAAGCGAGTCCTAGTATATAGAGAGGGGCGACGGCACAATAGCCGCCCAAGTCCTGCTCGGGATCACCCTGTTGCAATGCGGTCTTCGCGGGCGCCGATCCGCTCGGGCCGCTTGTTTGGGTGAGTGAATCGAACCGCTGCGTCTGTCCTGCCGGCAGCGCTCTGGTTCGAGAGGTTATGAACAGGCCTTATGACCGACCGCAGTGCTCGGGAACTTTCTTAGTCGTTAAGGTTCCATAGAGGGTCGTCCATGTAAGGGAGGACGCGTGCGCGTGCCTGCCTCCGAGCATTGTCGAGGAGGTCGGATGGGCGGCGATAAGATTATTCGCGCTGGCGGAAAGGTTCCGCTGGCGCCATTTCTGGCAGAGAGAAGAGAACTCTGCGGGAAAGCTTGCTTGGAGGGGAGAACTTTTGCGTAAGGCCCGAGTCTATCTTGGCAAGCTGATTCGCTTACGGGCGCAAGCCTCCTCCAAGCGTCATGAGGAGAGTGCATGCTAACCCAGGAAGACGATCAGCAGCTGGTCGAGCGAGTGCAGCGCGGTGACAAGCGCGCCTTCGATCTGTTGGTGCTGAAGTATCAGCACAAGATCCTCGGTTTGATCGTGCGATTCGTGCACGACACCCACGAGGCTCAGGATGTCGCTCAGGAGGCCTTCGTCAAGGCCTACAGAGCGCTTGGAAACTTTCGCGGTGACAGCGCGTTCTATACCTGGCTGTACCGCATCGCCATCAACACGGCGAAGAATTATCTGGTGTCGCGCGGTCGCCGGCCGCCAGATAGTGATGTCAGTAGCGATGACGCGGAGTTCTATGATGGTGATCACGGCCTCAAGGACATCGAGTCACCGGAGCGGGCATTGCTGCGCGACGAGATCGAAGCCACCGTGCATCGAACCATCGCCCAGCTGCCGGACGACCTGCGTACGGCACTGACCCTGCGCGAGTTCGAAGGCTTGAGTTACGAAGACATTGCCAGCGTCATGCAATGTCCGGTGGGTACGGTGCGTTCACGGATCTTCCGTGCACGTGAGGCAATTGATAAGTCCCTGCAACCGCTGTTGCAGGAAGCCTAAGGCAGCGGCGATAGCCAAGAGAGGTACGCCATGAGTCGTGAAACCCTGCAGGAATCGCTGTCCGCGGTGATGGATAACGAAGCGGACGAACTGGAATTGCGGCGTGTGCTCGCAGCCAGCGAAGGCAGCGAGCTGCGTGACACCTGGTCGCGCTATCAGCTGGCCAGGGCGGCCATGCATCGCGAGGTGCTGGTGCCGAAGCTGGACATCGCTGCTGCGGTATCCGCAGCGCTGGCCGACGAAGCGGCTCCGGCGCGCAAGACCCCCATGTGGCGCAGCGTCGGTCGTGTCGCCGTGGCAGCGTCCGTGACGGTCGCCGTGCTGGCTGGTGTGCGCTTCTACAATCAGGACGAGCTGACGGGTAATCAGCTGGCCCAGCAAGACGCCTCTCCGGTGCTCTCGGCGCCGCAGGTCCAGGGGCCTGCACTGCTCGCCGGCTACAACAGCAGCGAGGAAGCCGGTGAGCCTGCCAAGGTTGGCACCGTAAGCTGGCATGATCAGCGTCTGCCCGACTACCTGCGTCAACATGCGCAGCAGGCCGTGATGGGGGGTGGTGAAACCGCTCTGCCTTACGCCCGGGCCGCCAGTCTGGAAAACCGCTAAGGAGTCACATGCGCGCGATTCCCCTCTGTCTGCTCAGTGGTCTGCTGGCGTTGCCGGTGCACGCCTCTGAGGTTCAGGACTTGCTTGGACGCCTAGCCGAGGCGGAGCGTCAGCAAAGTTTTCAGGGTACGTTTATCTATGAACGTAACGGTAGTTTCTCCAGTCATGCCGTCTGGCACAAAGTGGAGGATGGGGGACAAGTGCGTGAGCGCCTTCTGCAGCTGGACGGTCCGGCGCAGGAGGTGCTGAAGGTCGATGGACAGACGCAATGCGTCAGTGGTGCGCTGGTCGATCAGGTCAGCGAAGGTCAGACCTGGCCCGCTCGCCACCTGGATGCCGATCAGCTGAGCAACTGGTACGACATTCGTGTCGTGGGTCAGTCACGCATCGCTGATCGCAGCGCCGTGGTCCTGGTGCTGGCGCCCAAGGATCAGCACCGCTATGGCTTCGAACTGCACCTGGATCGGGAGACCGGTCTGCCGCTGAAGTCCTTGCTGCTCAACGAGCGCGGTCAGCTGCTTGAGCGTTTCCAGTTCACTCAGCTCGATGTCATGACGCCCGAGGCCGAGGCCCTGCAGCCCAGCTCGCGCTGTCGTCCGGTGCGCATTCGCCCCGTCGACAACCTGGCCGAAGGCCGCTGGCGTTCCGACTGGCTGCCGCCAGGCTTCACCCTCAACATGGCACAGCTGCGCCACGAACCGTCTTCCGATGCCAGCGTTGCCTACCTCATGTACGGCGATGGCCTGGCCCGCTTCTCGGTCTTTCTCGAACCGCTGAACGGCCGTGTCGTCGAAGACGCACGTAGCCAGCTGGGCCCGACCGTCGCCGTGTCGAGGCGCATGAGCACCGAGGCGGGTGACGTGATGGTCACGGTGGTGGGGGAGATTCCCCTGGGGACTGCCGAGCGCATCGCGCTGTCCATGCGCGCGGGCGCGTCTGAAACAGGAGCGCCTGAACAGGCCAGCCAATGATCGAGGAACAGGGGCGTGTAGTGGCGCTCGAGCCCGGCGCCGTCTGGGTCGAGACGCTACGCCGGAGTACCTGCTCCAGTTGCTCGGCCAATGCTGCCTGCGGGCAGGGCGTGATGGAACGCCTGGGCGTGGGCCGTGAGCGTGGTCATGTGCGCGCGCTGTCCACGCTGCATCTGAACGTTGGTGACGCCGTGGTGATCGGCGTCCGTGAAGAGCTGCTGGTACGCAGCTCTCTGCTTGTCTACCTGCTGCCCTTGCTGGGCCTCATGGCTGCCGCCCTGGCAGCCGACGCAGCAGGGCTATCCGAACCTCTGTGCATTCTCTCCGGCCTTGCCGGTCTGTGCGTTTCCTGGCTGCTGGTACGCTGGCGAGCGTCCAGGGTCGCCGATGATCCCCAATTGCAACCTGTTGTCCTGCGCGCATTGCTGGCTGCCAGCCCGTGATTTCCTGCGTGTATTTCGTTCTGCATCTGGAGTTGTAGCCGATGAGAAATATCAAGTCCGTTGTGCCGGTGTTGATGGCCGCCCTGTTGTGGGGGCAAAGTCTGGTGGCGCAGGCCGATCTGCCTGATTTCACGCCGTTGGTCGAGGAGGCCTCGCCTGCGGTGGTCAATATCAGTACGCGCCAGAAGGTGCCTGAGCGCGCCGTTGCCGGGCAGTCCGGGCTGCCCGATCTGGAAGGCCTGCCGCCGATGTTCCGCGAGTTCTTCGAGCGCAGCATTCCGCAGGTGCCGCGCAATCCGGGCGGGCGTCAGCGCGAGGCGCAATCGCTGGGTTCCGGCTTCATCATCTCGCCGGACGGCTACATCATGACCAACAATCATGTGGTCGCCGACGCCGATGAGATCATCGTGCGCCTGTCCGACCGCAGCGAGCTGGAGGCCAAGCTGATCGGCGCCGACCCGCGCAGTGACGTGGCGCTGCTCAAGGTCGAAGGCAAGAACCTGCCGACCGTGCGCCTGGGCAAGTCCGAGGAGCTCAAGGTCGGTGAGTGGGTGCTGGCCATCGGTTCGCCGTTCGGTTTCGATCACTCGGTGACGGCCGGTATCGTCAGCGCCAAGGGCCGCAGCCTGCCCAGCGACAGCTACGTGCCCTTCATCCAGACAGACGTGGCGATCAACCCGGGCAACTCCGGCGGCCCGCTGTTCAACCTCAAGGGTGAGGTCGTCGGCATCAACTCGCAGATCTTCACTCGCTCCGGCGGTTTCATGGGTCTGTCGTTCGCCATTCCCATGGAAGTCGCCATGCAGGTCGCCGACCAGCTCAAGGCGGATGGCAAGGTCACGCGCGGCTGGCTGGGTGTGGTCATCCAGGAAGTGAACAAGGACCTGGCCGAATCCTTCGGTCTGGACAAGCCTGCCGGTGCGCTGGTCGCGCAGGTGCTGGAAGACGGCCCGGCCGACAAGGGCGGGCTGCAGGTTGGCGATGTCATCCTCAATCTCAATGACAAGCCGATCATCATGTCCGCAGACCTGCCGCATCTGGTCGGTGGCCTGAAGCCGGGCGAGAAGGCGCAACTGGACGTGGTGCGCGACGGTTCGCGCAAGAAGCTCAACGTGACCATCGGTACGCTGCCGGAAGAAGGGCAGGAGCTGGCCGCTGGCGACCCTGCTCAGGGTGGCGAGCGCAGCAACAACCGCCTGGGTGTCACGGTGGTCGAGCTGACTGCCGAGCAGAAGAAAGGCCTCGACCTGAAAGGCGGTGTGGTGGTCAAGGAAGTGCTCAATGGTCCGGCCGCGATGATCGGCCTGCGTCCGGGTGACGTGATCACGCACCTGAACAACCAGGCCATCGACTCCACCAGCACCTTTACCCAGGTGGCGCAGGAGTTGCCGAAGAACCGGTCGGTCTCCATGCGCGTGCTGCGTCAGGGGCGCGCCAGCTTCATCACCTTCAAGCTGGCGGAGTAACTCTTCTGGCGAGGCTGAACAGGGGCGCTTTCGGGCGCCCTTTTTGCGTGCACGCCAGGCGCTGCAGCAGACGTGACGTGGTTGCGAGGGATCGGGTACAATCCGCGGCTATTTTCGGCAAGCGTCTTGCCCGTGCCCTCTTCGAGTGTTGATCTGTGAGTGACCTGAGTCATATCCGCAATTTTTCCATCATTGCCCACATTGACCACGGCAAGTCCACCCTGGCTGACCGTTTCATCCAGCTCTGCGGCGGTCTCACCGCGCGTGAAATGGAGGCTCAGGTCCTGGACTCCATGGATCTGGAGCGTGAGCGCGGCATCACCATCAAGGCCCACAGCGTCACGCTTCACTACAAGGCGCAGGACGGCAAGGTCTATCAGCTGAACTTCATCGACACCCCCGGCCACGTCGACTTCACCTATGAAGTCAGTCGCTCGCTGGCGGCGTGCGAAGGTGCGCTGCTGGTGGTCGATGCCGGCCAGGGCGTGGAAGCGCAGTCGGTTGCCAACTGCTACACCGCCATCGAGCAGGGCCTCGAGGTCATGCCGGTGCTGAACAAGATGGACCTGCCGCAGGCCGATCCGGAGCGCGTCAAGGACGAGATCGAGAAGATCATCGGTATCGACGCCACCGATGCCGTGGCCTGCAGCGCCAAGAGCGGCATGGGCGTGGACGAGGTGCTCGAGCGCCTGGTGCACACCATTCCCGCGCCCGAGGGCGAGATCGAGGCGCCGCTGCAGGCGCTGATCATCGACTCCTGGTTCGACAACTACCTGGGCGTCGTGTCGCTGGTGCGCGTGCGTCACGGTCGGGTGAAGAAGGGCGACAAGATCCTGGTCAAGTCCACCGGCAAGGTGCACCTGGTCGACAGCGTCGGTGTATTCACCCCGAAACACACCGCCACCGCTGACCTCAAGGCCGGTGAAGTGGGCTTCATCATCGCCAGCATCAAGGACATTCATGGTGCGCCGGTCGGCGATACCCTGACCCTGTCTTCGACCCCTGAGGTCGAGATGCTGTCGGGTTTCAAGAAGATCCAGCCGCAAGTCTACGCGGGCCTGTTCCCGGTCAGCTCGGACGATTTCGAGGACTTCCGTGAGGCGCTGCAGAAGCTGACCCTCAATGACTCGTCGCTGCAGTACGCACCGGAAAGCTCCGATGCGCTGGGCTTCGGTTTCCGCTGCGGCTTCCTCGGCATGCTGCACATGGAGATCATCCAGGAGCGCCTGGAGCGCGAGTACGACCTGGACCTGATCACCACCGCGCCGAGCGTTATCTACGAACTCGAGCTCAAGACCGGTGAGACCATCACCGTCGACAACCCGTCCAAGCTGCCGGATGTCTCGTCCATCGCCGATTTCCGCGAGCCGATCGTGACGGCGACCATCCTGGTGCCGCAGGAGCACCTGGGTAACGTCATTACCCTGTGCGTCGAGAAGCGTGGCGTGCAGCGTGACATGCAGTTCCTCGGTTCTCAGGTTCAGGTTCGTTACGACCTGCCGATGAACGAGGTGGTGCTGGACTTCTTCGATCGTCTGAAATCGACCAGCCGTGGCTACGCCTCGCTGGACTATCATTTCGATCGCTATCAGTCGGCCAACCTGGTCAGGCTGGATGTGCTGATCAATGGCGACAAGGTCGATGCCCTGGCATTGATCGTGCACCGTGACAATGCGGCGTACAAGGGACGTGCGTTGACCGAGAAGATGAAGGAACTGATTCCTCGGCAGATGTTCGATGTGGCGATCCAGGCAGCCATTGGCGGCCAGATCATCGCGCGAACCACTGTCAAGGCACTCAGAAAGAACGTACTGGCCAAGTGTTACGGCGGCGACGTGAGCCGTAAGAAGAAGCTGCTCGAGAAGCAGAAGGCCGGTAAGAAACGCATGAAGCAGGTCGGCAACGTGGAAATCCCACAGGAAGCCTTCCTTGCGGTGCTCAGGTTGGATAGCTAAGGCTCTATGTCGATCAATTTCCCGCTCCTGTTGGTTATCGCGGTTGCCGTTTGCGGCTTCCTGGCCCTGATCGATCTGATCCTGCTGGCTCCGCGCCGCCGCGCGGCGATTGCGGCGTACCAGGGGCGGGTCGACGATCCTGACGACAGGGTGCTGGAGCGCCTGAGCAAGGAACCCTTGCTGGTCGAGTACGGCAAGTCGTTCTTCCCGGTGCTGGCCATCGTGCTGGTGCTGCGCTCGTTTCTGGTGGAACCCTTCCAGATTCCTTCGGGGTCGATGAAGCCGACCCTGGAAGTGGGCGATTTCATCCTGGTCAACAAGTTCGCCTACGGCATTCGTCTGCCGGTCATCGACACCAAGGTCATCGAGGTGGATGACCCGCAGCGTGGCGACGTGATGGTGTTCCGTTACCCCAGCGACCCGAGCATCAACTACATCAAGCGTGTCGTCGGGCTGCCGGGTGATCGCATCCAGTACACCCAGGGCAAGCGTCTGCTCATCAACGGTGAGCCGGTGGCCGAGAAGCTGCTGGGCGAAGAGCCGGGCAGCCTGGGCAGCGCGGTTCTCTATCAGGAGCGCCTGGGGCAGGTCGAGCACACCATCCGCAAGGAAATGACCCGCATGCGGCGTGATCCGGGCGGTGAGTGGGTCGTGCCGCAAGGGCACTACTTCATGATGGGCGACAATCGCGACAACTCCAACGACAGTCGCTTCTGGCGTGATCGCAACATCCCTCAGGAGCTGTGGGGCATGGTTCCGGACGACCACATCGTCGGCAAGGCCTTCGCCATCTGGATGAGCTGGCCGGAGCCGAAAACCGGCAATCTGCCCAACTTCTCGCGGGTCGGCCTGATTCATTGAGTACTGGCGCGCTGTTCAAGGCAGCGCCGCAGGCTATAAATAATTCTAGCCACGAGGCTACAACAAGACCGTTTATTGGGGGATGAACATGACTTTCGCGCGTTCGCAGCAGGGGCTTTCCGTTCTGAGCTGGCTGATGGTTCTGGCTGTGGTGGCGTTCTTCGCCAGCACCGGTTTCAAGGTCCTGCCGCATTATCTCGACTACATGTCGATGGAAAAGATCATTACCTCGGTGGAAACCGACAAGGCGTCGGAAGTACGTACCGTCGGCGAGTTCTACAGTCACGTCAGCAAAGGCATGCAGGTCAACAACATTCGAGACTTGAACATGCGTGACGTGATGCAAGTGAAGGTGGAGAACAACGAATTTCTGGTCCACCTGAAGTATGAAAAACGTGAGCCGCTGATCGAGAACCTCGACCTGGTGGTGAATTTCGACAAAGAATTTCGTGTACGGATGCCGTGAGTCCCAATCTGTCCCGCCTCGAGCGCAAGCTCGGCTATAGCTTCAAGGACCAGGATCTAATGATCCTGGCCCTGACCCATCGCAGTTTCGCCGGCCGCAACAATGAGCGGCTGGAATTTCTCGGTGATGCCATTCTCAATTTCGTCGCTGGCGAGGCGCTGTTCGAGCGCTTCCCGCAGGCGCGCGAAGGTCAGTTGTCGCGTTTGCGTGCTCGTCTGGTCAAGGGCGAGACCCTGGCCGTGCTGGCGCGCGGTTTCGAGCTGGGCGAATACCTGCGCCTGGGCTCGGGTGAGCTCAAGAGCGGTGGTTTTCGCCGCGAGTCGATCCTCGCCGATGCGCTGGAAGCCCTGATCGGCGCGATCTATCTGGATGCCGGCATGGATGCGGCCCGCGAGCGCGTGCTGGACTGGCTGACCGGCGAGCTGGATGGCCTGACCCTGGTCGATACCAACAAGGACCCGAAGACGCGCTTGCAGGAGTTCCTGCAGTCGCGCGCCTGCGAGCTGCCTCGTTACGAGGTGGTGGGCATTCAGGGCGAGCCGCACTGCCGTACCTTCATGGTCGAGTGCCAGGTGGCCCTGCTCAATGAAAAGACCCTGGGCCAGGGCGGCAGCCGGCGTATCGCCGAGCAGGTCGCTGCGGCTGCGGCGCTGATCGCCCTCGGGGTGGAGAATGGCAATGACTGATGCACCCGTGACCCGCTGTGGTTACGTCGCCATCGTCGGCCGGCCCAATGTGGGCAAGTCGACGCTGCTCAACCACATCCTCGGACAGAAGCTGGCGATCACCTCGCGCAAGCCGCAGACCACCCGTCACAACATGCTCGGCATCAAGACCGAGGGTGAGGTGCAGGCCGTCTACGTCGATACGCCCGGCTTGCACAAGCACAACGACAAGGCGCTCAACCGCTACATGAACCGCAGCGCCTCCACGGCGCTGAAGGATGTCGATGTCGTGGTGTTCGTGGTCGACCGCATGCGCTGGACTGACGAGGACCAGCTGGTGCTGGAGAAGGTCCAGCACGTCAAGTGCCCGATCCTGCTGGCGGTGAACAAGGCTGACCGTCTGGAAGACAAGAGCGAGCTGCTGCCGCACCTGAACTGGCTGGCCGAGCAACTGCCGCAGGCGGAGATCGTGCCGATCTCCGCGTTGCAGGGGCAGAATCTCGACACCCTGGAAGCGCTGGTGGGCGAGCGCTTGCCGGAGTCCGAACACTTCTACCCGGAAGACCAGATCACCGACCGCTCCAGCCGCTTCCTGGCGGCCGAGCTGATCCGCGAGAAGATCATGCGTCAGCTCGGTGCCGAGTTGCCGTACCAGATCACCGTGGAGATCGAGGAGTTCAAGCAGGAGGGCCGCGTGCTGCACATCCACGGCCTGATCCTGGTGGAACGCGACGGGCAGAAGAAGATCATCATTGGCGACAAGGGCGAGCGCATCAAGCGCATCGGCCAGGACGCGCGCAAGGACATGGAAACCATGTTCGATTCCAAGGTGATGCTCAATCTCTGGGTCAAGGTCAAAGGCGGCTGGTCCGACGACGAGCGCGCGCTGCGTTCGCTGGGCTACCTGGATTGAGCTGCGGGCTGCACGTCATGCGCTGCGCCATAGCTCGCGCTTGAGGCTTGCAGCTTGGACCTTGCCGCTTATGTCCTGCATAGCCGTCCCTACAAGGAAAGCAGCGCCCTGGTGGATTTCTTCACCGCTCAGGGGCGCATCCGTGCGGTGCTGAGAGCCGCGCGCGGCAAGGTCGGCAGCATCGCCCGTCCGTTCGCGCCGCTCGATCTCGAACTGCGTGGCCGTGGCGAGCTGAAGACCGTCGGCCGTCTGGAAAGCGCCGGCATCCCGTTGCTGCTGACTGGCGAGGCGCTGTTCTCCGGGCTCTATCTCAACGAACTGCTGATCCGCCTGCTGCCCGCCGAGGATCCGCACCCCGCGATGCTCGACCACTATGGCCTGACCCTGCAGGCGCTGGCTGCCGGCCGGCCCCTGGAGCCGCTGCTGCGCGCATTCGAATGGCGCCTGCTGGACGAGCTGGGCTATGGTTTCGCCCTCGATCGCGATCAGCATGACCAGCCCATCGACCCCGCTGCGCTGTACCGCTGGCAGCAGGACGTCGGCCTGGTGCAGGTGATACAACTGCAGCCTGGGGTATTCCAGGGCCGCGAGTTGCTGGCCATGGCCGAAGCGGACTGGCAGACGCCGGGTGCGCTGGCTGCCGCCAAGCGCCTGATGCGCCAGGCACTGGCACCCCATCTTGGCGGCAGACCACTGGTCAGCCGCGAACTTTTCATGACGCTCAAGGAGTCCAAGCGTGACTGAGGCCAATCGTATTCTGCTCGGCGTGAACATCGACCACGTCGCCACCCTGCGCCAGGCTCGCGGTACGCGCTACCCGGACCCGGTCAAGGCCGCCCTGGATGCCGAGGAGGCCGGTGCCGACGGTATCACCGTGCACCTGCGCGAAGATCGCCGGCACATCCAGGACCGTGACGTGCGGGTGCTGGCTGATGTGCTGCAGACACGGATGAACTTCGAGATGGGCGTCACCGACTTCATGCTCGGTTTCGCCGAGCAGATCCGCCCGGCGCATGTCTGCCTGGTACCGGAAACCCGCCAGGAGCTGACCACCGAAGGCGGCCTGGACGTGGCCGGGCAGGAGGCGCGCATTGCCGCGGCGGTCGAGCGCCTGTCCCTGGCCGGTTGCGAGGTGTCGCTGTTCATCGACGCCGAAGAGCGGCAGATCGAGGCGGCCATGCGCGTCGGTGCTCCGGTCATCGAACTGCACACCGGCCGCTACGCCGATGCCCATACGGCGGAGGAGGCGGCCCAGGAGCTGTCACGCATCCGCGACGGGGTGATCTGCGGTTTGAACCACGGCTTGATCGTCAATGCCGGCCATGGCCTGCACTACCACAACGCCGAAGCCGTGGCCGCGATTCCCGGGGTCAACGAGCTGAACATCGGCCACGCCATCGTCGCCCATGCGCTGTTCGTCGGCTTCAAGCAGGCGGTCGCGGAGATGAAGGCGCTGATCGTCGCGGCGGCCGAGCGCGGCTAGCGGGCTTTGTGGGACGGGCTTCAGCCGCGACCTTCCATGGCCTGTCGCCGCTGAAGTGCTTTCGATTCAGCCCTGGCTGAACGCCTGGGTCATCTGCATGGCGAGTGCCTCGATGGCGTCGTTGTGCTGATGGCCGCGAATCAGTTTGATGTGGTACTCGCCCAGCGCCGGCAGGCCCTGTTCCGCGCCCAGGCGGCGCAGAGGAGGCTTGACCAGGCTGCGGGGGAAGGGGGCGATGGCCAGGTCGGCAGTCATCGCCGCCTCCTGGCCGGCACACTGCTCGCACGAGTAGGCGACGCGGTAGCTCAGGCCCTGGCGGTCCAGTGCGTCGAGCGCGGTCCGGCGCCAGGCACAACCCGGGTTGGCCAGTGCCAGCGGTAGTGGCGAGCGCTGCACCGCCAGGCCGCCATCGCGACCGGCCCAGACCAGTTCCTCGGAATAGATGACATCACCGCGTGAGTCGTCCAGACCATCGTTGCCCGCGTTGATCAGGGTCAGGTCCAGCTCGCCGGCATCCAGTTTCGCCACCAGATCGACGCTGCGCCCGACATTGACCTCGACCTCCACGGCCGGGTGACTGCGTGCGAACAGGGTCAGGACGCCGGGGAGTACGCGGTCGCCGATGTCGTTCGGCGTGCCGAAGCGCACGCGGCCGGTCAGGGTCGGCGTCAGGAAGCGCGCTACCGCTTCCTCGTTGAGCTTGAGCAGGCGCCTGGCATAACCCAGCAGCAGCTCGCCCTCGGCCGTCAGGTGCACGCGCCTGGCTTCGCGGGTGAACAGGCGCTGGCCGAGGGTTTCCTCCAGGCGCTTGATCTGCAGGCTGACCGCCGCGGTGCTGCGAAACACCTGGGTGGCGGTGCGGGTGAAGCTGCCGCTGTCGGCGATGGCGACGAAGGTACGCAGCACATCGCTTTCCAGCAATGGCAATGACAGGGGAGCGGTCGCGTTCATTTTCGTTAAATATTACTTAATCGATGATTTGAAATTTGTCGTTTGTTTGAACGATAGGCGCGTTTCATTCTGATCGCAAGCCCGGTACGACCCGGCAGCGCAGAAGGAGGAAACGCCATGAAAAGTTCGAACCATCACGACAAGCCGCGCCCAGCCATGCCCGAGTTCTACATGCCGGCCATGTGGCCACTGGACCTGCAGAATGCCATCGTCGACTGGATCGGCGCCTGGTTCTGGCGCCGCCGCATGCGCCGCCTGCTGGCCCAGGACATCGAGGGGCGCATCCGTCTGGGCGGCGCCCGTGGCGTGGTCGAGCAGGGGGCGGCTGAACCGCTGCGCTCGATCGCACAGCGGCGGGCACGTTGGCTGCGCCCGCAGGGCGGGTGCAACCGGCCAGGCTGAAGGTTAGGGCTTGCGCGCGATCAGCACGGCGCGGGTCGGTGCCGGCAGGCCTTCGACGGTACGGCTGTGGTCAGCCGGATCGAGAAACTCCGGCAGCGACTGGAAGCGCATCCACTCGGTGGCGCGTTGCTCCTCCACCGAGGTGGTGCTGACATCGACGCAGCGCACGTCCTCGAAGCCGGCACGGCGCAGCCAGCGCTCCAGTGCCGGCACCGACGGCAGGAACCACACATTGCGCATCTGCGCGTAGCGGTCCTCGGGCACCAGCACCTGCTCGACGTCGCCTTCCACCACCAGGGTTTCCAGCACCAGTTCGCCGCCCTTGAGCAATGCATCCTTGAGGTCGAGCAGGTGATCGATGGGCGAGCGGCGGTGGTAGAGCACGCCCATGGAGAACACCGTATCGAAGCCCTGCAACCTGGCTGGCAGCTCCTCGAAGGCCAGCGGCAGGTGCCACACCGGCTGGTCCGGCAGGTAGCGCTTCATCGCCAGGAACTGGCAGAGGAACAGCCAGTTGGGGTCGATGCCCACCACGCTGTCCGCGCCGGCGCCGAGCATGCGCCACATGTAGTAGCCGTTGCCGCAACCCACGTCGAGGATGCGCTTGCCGGCGAGGTCCAGATGCGGCGCGACGCGCTGCCATTTCCAGTCCGAGCGCCATTCGGTGTCGACGTGCACGCCGAACAGTTCGAAAGGCCCCTTGCGCCAGGGAATCAGGCCTTGCAGGGCGCCCTGCAACTGGGCGCGGTTCGCCTCGTCGCAAGGGCCGTCGAACGCGAAGCGCTGGCCGAGTTCGATGTCGCTCGGCGTCAGCGCGGGCAGCGCCTGCACCGCGCCGTACCAGCGCGCCAGGTCGCCATGACCGATGGCCAGCTTGGCATCGAGCTGGCCGGGCAGTGAGCAGGCCCAGTCCTGCAGCGGCGTGCCGGCCAGTTGTGCCTGCAGTGCGTCGAGATCCAGATCGCGCATCATGGCAGGGCCACCAGGGAGGCGAAGTTCAGGCACTGGAACCAGGGCACCACCTTGCTGAATCCTGCCGCCAGCAGGCGTTCGCGATGCTGCTCGAGGCTGTCGGGTTTCATCACGTTCTCGATGGCGCTGCGCTTCTGCGCGATCTCCAGCTCGCTGTAGCCGTTGGCGCGCTTGAAGGCAACGTGCAGTTCGGTGAGCAGTTCGTGCTGGGCTTCGTCCTCGAAGCGCAGCTTCTCCGAGAGGATCAGCGCGCCGCCCGGCAGCAGCGCCTGGCGGATGCGCGTGAGCAGCTCCAGGCGGCGCTCCGGCGGGATGAACTGCAGGGTGAAGTTGAGCGTGACCAGCGAAGTGGGTTGCAGGGGGAGGGCGAGGATATCGGCCTCGATCACTGCAACCGGCAGCAGCTCCTGGAACATGGCGTCCTGGGCGTGCAGGTATTCGCTGCAACGCGAAACCATGGCCGGCGAGTTGTCCACGGCGATCACCCGGCAACCGTCGCTGCGCACGTGCCGGCGCAGCGCCTGGGTCACCGCGCCGAGCGATGCGCCGAGATCGTACAGCGTGGTATGCGCCTGGGCGAACTGGCCGGCGAGCACGCCGATGTTCTCGACGATGGCCGGGTAGCCCGGCACCGAGCGTTTGATCATGTCGGGAAAGACCCGCACGACGTCCTCGTTGAAGACGAAGTCGGGCACATCGGCCAGGGGCTGGGCGAACAGACGGTCGGATTCTTGGCTCACGGCGATTGCGACGGGTAGCGGAAAAGGCCGGCATTTTAGCCAAGTGCGGCCCAGCCGTCAGGGCTTTCCTGACGGCGCGTCGGGCTTGCTGTCAGGCCTTGCTGCGGGCGAACGCCGAGGCGGTGATGCCCCACTGGCCCAGCCAGTAGGTGAGGATGATGGCGTAGGGCGCGGCGTCGAAGCTCATGACGAAGCGGTCGATGCCGATCAGGCTGTCGGAAATCACGAACAACGCGGCGCCGGCGGCGGCCAGGCCGGCGGAGCGCGCGGCAATGGCGCGGTGGCCGATCCGCGCCAGGGCGCGCCAGAGCATCAGGGAAATCACCGTGGCATAGCAGGCAACCGGGATCAGCAGCTCGCCGAGGCCGCTGCTGGCCAGCACGGCGAACATCGCCCCGCCGGCAATCAGCGCCAGCAGCAGTGCGGCCAGGGCCGGTTGGCGGCTGTCGGAGCAGTAGGCGCGCACGTAGGCGAGATGGCCCAGCAGGAAGGCGCCGAGGCCGAACACGAACAGGTCGCCGGGCCAGTCGAGGAGGATGTCGCCGGCCAGGGAGAACACCAGGCCGATGCCGATCCAGCGGCGGTAGGTGCCAGGAGGCGCCTGGCGCAGCCAGAACAGCAGGGCGATGACCGGGATGCCCTTGCTCAGCAGGCTGAGCTGCGCGTCGCCGCTGACACGGCCATAGAGAAATACCGCAGCACCCGCCAGACCGAGCAGCAACCAACGCATAACAGGACTCCCTTGGTGATCTTCGATGGCGCGACTATGCCCAGCGCGACCCTGGCTGCCAATGCAGCGGGTGCCAAATGGAGGGGCGGATCGTGCCGAGGCTCGACGCCGCAGGCAGGATTGGGCAACGTATGCACCTGCCCTGGAGACGCGCATGTCGATATCGCCCCCCATCACCGAGCTGATCGAACGTCTGTACCGCGACGAGTCGCGCCGTGTGCTGGCGACGCTGATCCGTCTGCTGGGTGACTTCGACCTGGCCGAAGAGGCCCTGCACGAGGCGTTCCGCAGTGCGGTGGAGCAATGGCCGCGCGAGGGCGTGCCCGACAATCCGCGGGCCTGGCTGGTGTCCGCCGGACGCTTTCGCGCCATCGACAGCCTGCGGCGGCAACGCCGCTTCCAGCCCCTGGACGAGCGGGTCGACGTGCCGGGCGAGGACGATGCGCAGGAGGTCGAACTGCTGGAAGACGATCGCCTGCGGCTGATCTTCACCTGCTGCCACCCGGCGCTGGCCAGCGACGCGCAGGTGGCGCTGACCCTGCGTGAGGTCTGCGACCTGAGTACCGAGGAGATCGCCCGCGCATTCCTCTCCAGTCCCTCGACCCTGGCCCAGCGCATCGTGCGGGCCAAGGCGAAGATCCGCGATGCGCGGATTCCATACGAAGTGCCGGGGCGCAACGAGCTGCCCGAGCGCCTGGAGGCGGTGCTGCGGGTGGTCTACCTGGTCTTCAACGAAGGTTACTTCGCCAGTTCCGGCGATTCGCTGACCCGCAGCCAGCTGTCCGATGAGGCCATCCGCCTGGGCCGGCTGTTGCTGGAGCTGTTGCCCGAGCCAGAGGTGCAGGGGCTGCTGGCGCTGATGGTGCTGCACGAGTCTCGACGCCAGGCGCGCAGTGCTGCCGATGGCGAGGTGATCCTGCTGGAGGCGCAGGACCGCAGCCTGTGGGACCGCGAGCTGATCGCCGAAGGCGAGGCGCTGGTGTTGCAGGCCCTGCATTCCCGCCGCTTCGGGCCTTACAGCCTGCAGGCGGCGATCGCTGCGGTACATGCCGAGGCGGCCAGCCTGGAGGAGACCGACTGGGCGCAGATCGTTGGCCTGTATGACGAGCTGCTGCGGCTGAATCCGTCGCCGGTGGTCGCCCTCAATCGCGCCGTGGCCCTGGCCATGCACGAGGGCGAGGAGGTCGGCTTGATGGAGGTCGAGCGCCTGCTGGCCAGCGGCGAGCTGGATGGGTACCACCTGCTGCATGCCGCACGGGCCGACCTGCTGCGGCGGCTGGGGCGCACTGATCAGGCCATTGCGGCCTATCGCCAGGCCCTGGCGCTGGCGCAGCAGGGGGCGGACCGGCAGTTTCTGCAGAAGCGGCTGGAGGCGTTGGGCAGCCCCTAGGGTGCACCCGAGAGCCAGTCAGTCCGTAGCCCGGATGCGATCCGGGGACTCATGTTGGCGAGCGTTCCCGGATTGCATCCGGGCCAGTGTGCTGGCGCAGGGGGCGCATTGCGCACCCTGCGCCGGGACGAGGCCGTGTCAGCCCGCTACCAGCACGCGGATCGCTTCCAGGCGCAGGGCAGCCTTGTCGAACATCGCCAGGCTCTGTTCGCGCTGCTCGCGCAGGGCGGTGACTTCGCTGTCGCGCACGTTGGGGTTGACCGCGCTGAGCGCGACCAGGCGCGCCAGTTCCTCGTCCAGCTCGGCGACCAGGCGCCGCTTGGCTTCCGCCACGCGCTCGACATGGCGCGGCATGATCTTGGCCTCGGCATCGTTGATCTGCTTGGCCAGCACGTCGCGCTGGGCCTGGACGAACTTGTTGGAGCTGGCCCGTGGCACGCTTTCCAGCTGGTCGTTGAGGGTCTCGAAGCCGACCTTCGGCGCCAGGTCGTTGCCGTTGGCATCGAGCAGGCAGCGCAGTGCGGCCGGCGGCAGGAAGCGTCCGAGCTGCAGCTTGCGCGGGCCGACCACTTCACTGACGTAGAGCAGTTCGAGCAGCACGGTGCCGGGCTTCAGCGCCTTGTTCTTGATCAGCGCGACGGCGGTGTTGCCCATCGAGCCGGACAGCACCAGGTCCATGCCGCCCTGCACCATGGGATGCTCCCAGGTGAGGAACTGCATGTCCTCGCGGGCCAGCGCCTGGTCACGGTCGTAGGTGACGGTGACCGCCTCGTCGTCGCCGAGGGGGAAGCTGGCGTCCAGCATCTTCTCGCTGGGGCGCAGGATCAGGGCGTTGTCGGAGTGGTCTTCACTGTCGATGCCGAAGGCGTTGAACAGCTCTTCCATGTAGATCGGCAGGGTGAACTGGTCGTCCTGCTCGAGGATCGCCTCTACCAGCGCCTCGCCTTCGCCGGCGCCGCCGGAGTTCAGTTCCAGCAGGCGGTCACGGCCGCTGTGCAGCTCACCTTCGAGGCGGATGCGCTCCGCGGTGGCCTCGTCGACCAGTTGCTGCCACTCGCCGTCGTCGGCGTTCTCCAGCATCGGCAGCAGGCGCGGGCCGAACTGATGCTGCAGGGCGTTGCCGGTCGGGCAGGTGGCGAGGAAGGCGTTGAGCGCCTGGTGATACCACTGGAACAGGCGCTCCTGCGGGCTGTTCTCCAGGTACGGCACGTGCACCTGGATGCGGTGCTTCTGGCCGATACGGTCGAGACGGCCGATGCGTTGTTCGAGCAGGTCCGGGTGGGCCGGCAGGTCGAACAGCACCAGGTGATGGGCGAACTGGAAGTTGCGGCCTTCGGAGCCGATCTCGGAACAGATCAGCACCTGCGCGCCGAACTCCTCATCAGCGAAGTAGGCGGCGGCGCGGTCACGCTCGAGGATGCTCATGCCCTCGTGGAACACCGTGGCCGGGATGCCGGAGCGCACGCGCAGGGCGTCTTCCAGGTCCAGCGCGGTCTCGGCGTGGGCGCAGATCACCAGCACCTTGAATTTCTTGAGCATCTTCAGGTTGTCGATCAGCCACTCGACGCGCGGGTCGATGCGCCACCAGCGCTGCTCGTCGTCGATCTCGTCCTGGGCCTGGTAGCTGACTTCGGGGTACAGCTCGGCATGCTCGCCCAGCGGCAGCTCGAGGTACTCGTCCGGGCTCGGCAGCGGGTAGGCGTGCAGCTCGCGCTCGGGGAACCCCTGTACCGCGGCGCGGGTGTTGCGGAACAGCAGGCGGCCGGTGCCGTGGCGGTCGAGCAGCTCGCGCACCAGGCGCGCACGGGCCTCGTCGTCGCCGCCGTCGATGGCATCGAGCAGCTCACGGCCTTCGTCGCCGAGGAAGCCGCCGATGGCATCGCGTGCCTGGGCGCTGAGGCTGTCCTGATCGAGCAGCTCCTGCACCGCTTCGGCAACCGGGCGGTACTGGCTGCTTTCGGCGCGGAAGGCCTCCAGGTCATGGAAACGGTTGGGGTCGAGCAGGCGCAGGCGGGCGAAGTGGCTGTCCTGGCCGAGCTGTTCCGGGGTGGCGGTGAGCAGCAGCACGCCGGGAATGACCTCGGCCAGCTGCTCGACCAGGGCGTATTCGGGGCTGACGCGCTCCGGGTGCCAGACCAGGTGATGCGCCTCGTCGACCACCAGCAGGTCCCAGCCGGCGGCGAACAGCGCGTCCTGGGCCTTCTCGTCGTCCTTCAGCCACTCCAGGGCGACCAGCGCCAGCTGGCAATCCTCGAAGGGGTTGCTGGCATCGCTTTCCATGAAGCGCTCGGCGTCGAACAGGGCCACGTCGAGGTTGAAGCGGCGGCGCATCTCCACCAGCCACTGGTGCTGCAGGTTTTCCGGCACCAGGATCAGCACGCGCCCTGCACGCCCGGAGAGCAGCTGGCGATGAATCACCAGGCCGGCCTCGATGGTCTTGCCCAGGCCCACTTCGTCGGCCAGCAGCACGCGCGGGGCGATACGGTCGGCCACTTCGCGGGCGATGTGCAGCTGGTGCGCGATCGGCTGGGCGCGGGCGCCACCGAGCCCCCAGAGGGACGACTGCAGTAGGCGGCTGTTGTGTTCCAGGCTGTGGTAGCGCAGGGCGAACCAGGACAGCGGATCGATCTGGCCGGCGAACAGGCGGTCGCTGGCCAGGCGGAACTGGATGAAGTTCGACAGCTGGGTTTCCGGCATGGTGACCGGCTGATGCTGGGCGTTGAGGCCGTGATAGACCAGCAGGCCGTCGATGTCCTCGACCTCCTGCACGGTCAGCTTCCAGCCCTCGAAATGGGTGATCTCGTCACCCGGTGCGAAGCGCACGCGGGTCAGCGGGGCATTGCGCGTGGCGTACTGGCGGGTTTCGCCGGTGGCCGGGTAGAGCACGGTGAGCAGGCGGCCTTCCTCGGTAAGGATGGTTCCCAGACCCAGTTCCGCTTCGCTGTCACTGATCCAGCGTTGCCCCGGTTGATATTGCGCCATGCCTGTCTGTCTCCCGCGTGAAAAAGCCGGCTATGGTAACGGATGCCGCGCCACGGCCAAAGCGCTCGTGGCACTATCGCAGTGCCCGTCAGTCGAAAGTGTAGTGAGCACCGGCTAACAGGCCGTCGAAAAACTCAGGCGAGGCAGCCAGCGCAAGGCAAGAACAGGCGAGAAGCGGAGTTTACCCGCTGTAAATGAGCATTTTGATCGGACTCGCGCACGAGCCTGTTTTTAACGCAGCAATGGCAGCGCTGGTAGCTTTTCAACTGCCTGCTAAAGTCGCGGATGACGGGGCCGACAGCCTTACAAAGGAGGTGCTGTTGCATGCTGCCACCGATCCCCCACAGCCTGGTGCCGGTCACTGCCTCGCAGGACGTGATCAAGCCCAAGCCCGAGATTCCACCGGTGACCCCGGCCGAGGAGAGCGCCAAGGAGAGTGCGCTGAGCCTGGACAAGCGGCACCCGCAGGAAGCCGAGGAACTGCTGCGCGAAGAGCAGCGCCGCCGCCAGCGGCGAGGCTACACCCCGGAGCAACTGGCCGAGGCCGAGCCGGAGGAGATGCAGGAGGCGCTGGGTGATCTGCCACGGCAGGGGCTGTGGGTGGATGTGGAAGTCTGAGACACTCCTTTCAATTCTTGCCGTGTAGATCTTCATGCTGTTCGCCGACCCGTTACCCGCCATCGCCGATGCCGAGCTGGACTACCTGCCTGGCTGGGTGGACGCGGCGCTGGCCGAGCGCTGGCTGCAGGCGCTGGTCGAGCAGACGCCCTGGCAGCAGCCGGAGCTGTTCATCCATGGGCGTTACCACCGCACGCCGCGCCTGACCGCCTGGTATGGCGAGCCCGAGGCACGTTATCGCTATTCCGGGAAGGTGCACGAGCCGCTGCCATGGACGGCGCTGCTCGACGACATCCGCCAGCGGCTCATGGCCGACGTGGGGCAGGCGCTCAACGCCGTGCTGCTCAACTACTACCGCGACGGCCAGGACTCCATGGGCTGGCACAGCGACGCCGAGCCCGAACTGGGGCGCGAGCCGCTGATCGCCTCGCTCAACCTGGGCGGCAGCCGGCGCTTCGACCTGCGCCGCGTGGGCGCCACGCGCATCGAGCATTCGCTGACCCTGGAGCATGGCTCGCTACTGGTCATGCGCGGGCCGACCCAGCATCATTGGCAACATCAAGTGGCGAAGACGCGCCAAGCCTGCGCGCCGCGCCTGAATCTGACCTTTCGCCTGATCCGGTTTCCGCTATGAGCAATGACGAAAAACTGATCGACTTCGCCGCCGAGCGCGACAAGCGTATCCACGACCTCAACGACAAGCGCCTCAACGACATGCGTCAGGTCTTCGAGCAGGTCCTGCCACTGGGCAAGGGCAAGAAGAAGTCGAAGAGCAAGCCGAAGAAACGCTGAGCCACCAGCCTGCTCAGTCCAGGCGCTTGCGCACGCGGGATACCGCGATCACCAGCATCGCCAGGGTGAAGACGCTCAGTGCCAGCACCTCCACCCAGAGTTCGGCCAGGGTCGCGTTGCGCAGCATGATGCCGCGCGCCAGGCGCAGGAAATGCGTCAGCGGCAGCACCTCGGCCAGCCACTGCGCGGCCTTGGGCATCCCGGCGAAGGGAAACATGAAGCCGGACAGCAATATCTGCGGCAGGAAGGTGAAGAAGGCCATCTGCATCGCCTGGAACTGACTGCGCGCCAGCGTCGAGATGAAGACGCCAAGGGTCAGGCTGGCGAAGATGAACAGCAGTGACGCCGCGTACAGCGCCAGCAGCGAGCCGCGCACCGGCACGGCGAAGAGTTGCCAGCCGACCAGCAGGACGACCGTCACCTGCACCAGGCCGATGCCGACGAACGGCAGCACCTTGCCCAGCGTCAGCTCCCAGGGCGAGACCGGCGTGGTGATGAGCATCTCCATGTTGCCGCGTTCGCGCTCGCGCACCAGGGCGATGGCGGTGAACAGCACCATGGTCATGGTCAGGATCACGCCGATCAGGCCGGGTACGGTGTTCAGGGGCGCCAGGCGTTCGGGGTTGTAGAAGTTCACCACTGTCATCGACGGCGTGGCCTGCCAACCGGGAAGCGGGTAGCTCGCCAGTTGCCGCGCCGAGGCCTGGACTACCTGATCGGAGCCGTCGACCACCAGTTGCAGGGGCGTGCGCTCGGGGTTGGGGCGGGCCAGGCGCGTCTCGAAATCGGCGGGGATAACCAGCGCGGCGCTGATCTCGCCCCGCCGCAGCAGCGTCTGCAGTTGCTGCTCGCTCGACAGCCGGTAGCGCAGGTCGAGCACCTGGCTCGCGCCGATCTCGGCCACCACTTCGCGCGAATGGGCCGTATTGGCCTGATCGAGCACGGCGCTGGGCAGGCCGCGCACGTCGAGATTGATGGCATAGCCGAACAGCACCAGCTGCATGACGGGGATGCCGACGATCATGGCGAAGGTCAGGCGGTCGCGGCGCAGTTGACGCAGTTCCTTGAGCACGATGGCAGCCAGTCGACGCAGGTTCATGGCTTCGCTCCCTGGATGTCGGGGCGGCGCGTCACGGCGACGAAGACATCCTCCAGATTCGCTTCGGTCGCGCGGACCCCTGCCTGCACGCCAGCCTCGGCCAGACGCCGTTCGACCTGCTCGCGGGCATCGTCGGTGGCGCTGAGCAGACGCAGCGAGGCGCCGATCTGCGCGCTGGCGTAGATCGCCGGCAGGCCTTGCAGCGCCCGTTGCGCCTGGCGCGGCTGGGCGCATTCCACCAGCAGCGGTTGTCCGGGCAGGCGCGCCATCAGCTCGGCGGGGCTGCCGTCGGCGACCAGTCGCCCGCTGTCGAGTATGCCCAGGCGCGTGCAGCGTTCGGCCTCGTCCATGTAATGGGTCGAGACCAGCAGGGTCGTACCGGCTTCGGCCAGCTCGAACAGCGAGTCCCAGAATTCCCGGCGTGACTGCGGGTCGACGGCGCTGGTCGGTTCGTCGAGCAGCAGCAGGTCGGGCTCGTGCAGTACGGCGCCGGCCAGGGCCAGGCGCTGTTTCTGGCCGCCGCTGAGGGTGCCGGACAGGCGATCACGCAGGTCGCCCAGCCAGTAGCGCTCGAGCAGCTCCGCGACCCGCCTGCGTGCCCGCGCCCGTCCCAGGCCCTGGATGCTGGCGAGAAAATCGAGGTTCTCGGCCACCGTCAGGTCCTCGTACAGCGAGAATTTCTGCGTCATGTAGCCGATGCGTCGCTTTAGCGCTTCGGCATCCTGCGGAATCCGGTAGCCCAGCACCTCGATCTCTCCCGCGCTGGGCAGCAGCAGACCGCAGAGCATGCGGATGGTGGTCGACTTGCCGCAGCCGTTGGGACCGAGGAAGCCGAATACCTCGGCGCGTTCGACGCGCAGGTCGAGGCCGTCGACGGCAGTCAGATCGCCGAAGCGCTTGCTCAGGCCGCTGGCGCGGATCACCGTCTCACTCATCGTCGCTACGCTCCGCCTGCAGCGGCAGGCCGGCTGGCAGATCGCGGGCCTCGTCACCCAGCAGCACGGCTTCGGCGCGGTAGGTCAGGCGGCTGGCGTCATCGCCGTTGAGGGCGTAGTAGGGGGTGAAGCTGGCTTCGCTGGCGATGCTGCGGATGCGTGCCTGCAGCGGTCGTTCATGACCTTCGACCCGGACCCGCAGGGTAGCGCCGACGGCCAGCGTCGGGCGTACCGAGGCGGGAATGAACAGGCGCGCATAGGGCGCCTCGCCAACCAGCAGGCTGACCAGTTCCGCGTTCATCGGTGGCTGATCGCCGGGGTGGAACGGCAGGGCGTCGACGCGACCGGCGCGCGGCGCGTGCAGGCTCAGGTGTTCGCGATCCAGGCGCAGCCGTTCCAGCTGCGCGGTGGCGGCTTCGACGGCGGCGTTGGCCTGTTCGACCTGCTCCGGGCGGGTGCCGTTGGTCAGTTCGCGCAGGCGGGCGGCGCTGGCCTCGCTGGCGGCCACCAGGCGGTCGCGGGTGGCGCGGGCGCGGTCACGCTCGGCCACGGCCACCTGGCCACGGGCATACAGGGCGCTGATGCGGCGTTCGTCGCGCACGGCTTCGTCGCGTTCGGCCCTGGCCTGCTGGAGGCTGGCGCTGGCGGCCTGGATCTGTTCGATGCGTGCGCCGTTGCTCAGTTCTTCCAGGCGGGCGTTGGCCTGGTTCAGCTCGGCCTCGGCCTGACGGACGCGGGCGTCCAGCCGGCGCGGGTCGAGCTCCAGCAGTAACTGGCCGGACACGACCTGCTCGCCTTCGCTGACCTTCCACTCCAGCACGCGCTCCGAGACCTCGGCAGGCAGGCCGATGCGGTCCCACTCCAGGGTGCCCAGCAGCGGTTGCTGCGCCGGTTCGTTGCAGGCGGCCAGTGGCAGCATGAGCAGCAGGCAGAGCAGTCGTCGATCAATGGCCATCGGGCACCTCCAGTCCATGGGCGAACAGCGCCAGGGTGTGCTCGACCATCCTCTGGTCGGCGATCTCGGCGCTGGCGAAGATGCCGCGCCAGAGCGGAGCGGCGGCGTAGGGCAGCATGGTGGCGCCGATCAGCGAGACCACCAGCAGGCGAGGGTCGATGGCGTCGTGCAGCTCGCCGCGTTGCTGCGCCGCAGCGAAGCGCTGGGCCAGGCGCAGCGGCAGCAAGGGAGCGATGCGCTGGGTCAGCAGGCTGCGCAGGGCGCCCCCTTCGGTGAGCACTTCCCGCGCCCACAGCTGCGGGAGCCAGGGATGTTTCGCCACGATGGTCGCCAGTTCGGTGACCAGCGTGCGGACCTGTTCCAGCGGGGTATCGCCGGCTTGCTCCAGGCATCCGGCGAGGCGCTCGAACTCGGGCATCAGGCGCTCGTCGATCACCGCTTGGGTCAGCTTGGGCTTGTTGCCGAAGTAGTAGTGGATGAGTGCCGGCGTCACCTGCGCGGCCTCGGCGATACCGCGCAGGCTGCTGGCCTGGATGCCCTGCTGGGCGAAGCGTTGGCAGGCGGCGTCGAGCAGGCGTTCACGCTGCTGCGCTTCACCGCTGGGACGACCTGGAGTGCGTGGGCGGGGCATGGCTGGAAAGTCCTGGAAAATTATTAATTAAACACTCAATTAATTTTTGTGCAAGCGCCAGCCGCGATGCGGCGAGCGGGGCACCGACCCTCTGCAAGGGGCACTGGCGCGCTGCGTCGGGGTGGTTTCGTTGACCTGGATCAGTTTCCCGGGCAACCGTCGGGCGAGGGGGTGGCGAGCATTGATCCAGATCAATGGTGCCGGGGCTGGCGCTGATAACGTGAAGCCATCCCAGACAGACAGGCACAACAGGAGGCAGCCATGTTCGTCGATACAGTGGTTCTCGCCGGAGTCGGCACCGTTCTTCTGATGGTCGCGTTCTTCGGGGGTGTTGGTTACTTCATCTGGAAGGATGCTCACAAGCGCAAGCAGAGCTGATCCTTCCGGTCAACTGGGCACGCAAGGCAATTCGGGCGACTTCGGTCGCCCATTTTTTTGCCTGTCGTTCCGGTTGACGGTCTCCTGGCAGGGAAAGTTGGGCAGGGGGCTGGACGAAATTAGATAGCTAGCTAATAATTGGCTTTGTTTGGCTGCTCGCTCGAGCCGTCGTCTATCTTCAAATCGTCACGTTCCGAATCCCTGTCCATGCGAGATTCCCTGCAGGCTTTCCTGGCGCCCAGTGCCCAGGCTGTTCAGTTCGCCGTCAAGACCCTGCTTGGCGGTGGGCTGGCGCTATGGCTCGCGCTGCGGCTCGGCCTCGAACAGCCGCAATGGGCGCTGATGACGGCCTTCATCGTCGCCCAGCCGCTGTCCGGCATGGTGGTGCAGAAGGGCCTGGCGCGGTTGCTCGGCACCATGGTGGGCACCTTCATGGCCGTGGTGATGATGGCCCTGTTCGCCCAGACGCCCTGGCTGTTCCTGCTCGCCTTCGCCCTGTGGCTGGCGCTCTGTACCGCCGTTTCGACCATGCTGCGCAGCGCATGGGCCTATTCCTTCGTCCTGGCCGGCTACACGGTGGCGATCATCGGCCTGCCGGCCATCGGCAAGCCCCATGTGATCTTCGACGAAGCCATCGCCCGCTCCACCGAGATCTGCCTGGGGCTGGTCTGCGCCACGCTGAGCAGCGCCCTGCTCTGGCCGCAGCGGGTCGAGCGGCAACTGGTGCAGCAGGCGCGCGACACCTGGCTGGCCGGCGTCAAGGCCGTGTGCCAGGCCCTGGCCGGGGAGGAGGGCGATTCGCGCCAGGGCCTGCTGGAAGTGCTGGCGCGTATCGTCGCCGTGGACGCCCAGCGCGAACATGCCTGGTTCGAGGGCGAGCGGGGGCGCCAGCGGGCCATCGCCCTGCGCGTACTCAGTCGCGACCTGCTCGGTATGCTGCGCCTGGCCCGTGGCGTGGCACGGCAATGGCGACAGCTCGGTGCCGACGAGGCGCAGCGGGTCGCGCCCTGGCTGCAGGAGGTGCAGACGCAGTTGCAGGCACAGCCCGGGGAACTCTCCGAACTGCTCGCTCGCCTGCGCGAGGCGGCGCTGGACGAGACCCTGAGCGCTGCCCAGCAGCTGTGCCTGGAGCGCCTGGCCGTTCTCCTGCTGCGCGTCGCTGAGGCTCGTCGCGCGCTGCAGGCGGTGGAGCAGGGCCAGGCACCGGAGGATGCGCCGCGAGCGCTGTCCTGGCACTACGACTGGCAGACGGCGCTGGTCTATGGCGCGCGCAGCGGCCTGACCTTTCTGGCGCTGGCCGCATTCTGGATGGCCACCGGCTGGACCCACGCGATCGGTGCGATGCTGCTCGGCGCGGTGGTCTGCAGCCTGTTCGCCCGGCTGGAGGCGGCCCCGGCAATCGGCATGATGTTCCTGCGCGGCATTTTCTATGCGCTGCCGGTGGCGTTCTTCGTCGGGCAGATCCTGATGCCGCAGATCGACGGTTTCCCCATGCTCGCCCTGGTGCTCGGCGTGCCACTGTTCTTCGGCGTGCTGGGCATGGCCAAGCCAGCGCTGGCGGCGACCTCGACCTCGTTCTGCCTGCACCTGATCGTGCTCTGCCTGCCGCCGGCCGGTGTCGGCTATGACGTGGCCTACTTCCTCAATGAGGCCCCCGGCATGCTGCTGGGCGTCGGCTGTGCGGTGCTGGCCTTCAAGCTGATCGGCCTGCGTGACCCGGTGTGGCATGGCCGGCGCCTGATGCAGGCCGTCCTGCTCGACCTCGGCCGCCTGACCCGGCGTGACCTGGGGCGCGCGGAGAACTGGTTCGGCGGGCGCATGGCCGATCGCCTGTTGCAGCTGGCGCGGCACTACCCGGCACGACCGGACCGTGCGCGCAGCCGCTGGGACGATGGTGTCGCCGGGCTCGATCTGGGTGACGAGCTGCTGCACCTGCGCGCCTGCCTGGCGCATGTCGACGCCGACCTGACGCAGGCGCAACAGCGTTTCCTGCAGCAGCTGGACGAGGTGCTGGAGCGGGGGCCGACGCCGGGCCGTCGGGATGCGCTGGATGCGCCCGCGACCGAGCTGCGCCAGGCGCTGGCTGCCCTGGCGCCGAGCATCGAACGGCGCCTGGCCGACGCCGCCCTGTCGCAATTGCAGAACGGCTGGCGCCAGTGGTGTCACCTGAGAGGAGAAGCCCATGGGCTTGCATGAGTGGTCGCTGGGCGGCGTGTTGCTGAGCCCCATGGCGATCTACGCGGTATTGGCGCTGCTGCTGACCGGCGCGTTGCGCCTCGGCTTGCAGCGCATCGGGCTGACGCGCTGGATCTGGCACGAGGCCCTGTTCGACTGTGCCCTATATGTCTGCGTCCTGGCGGCCGTGATGGCCGTCCTGGCGCATTGAGGAGAGAAGCATGCATTCGACCATTCGTGTCGGTATCACCCTGGCCATAGTGGCGGCGGCGATCTTCGCCGGCTCTTGGATCTGGCAACACTACATGTATTCGCCCTGGACGCGTGACGCCCGGGTGCGCGCGGATGTGGTGACCATCGCCCCGGACGTGTCCGGCTGGGTGCTCGAGCTCAAGGTGCGCGACAACCAGCAGGTCAAGGCCGGCGACCTGCTGATGACCATCGACCGCGATCGTTACCAGGCTGCGGTGGAGAAGGCCCAGGCCGTGGTGGACATCCGCCGCCAGCAGCTCAGCCTGCGTGAGCACGAGGCGTTGCGCCGCTCGCGTCTGGGCGCCAAGGCGATCAGCGCCGAACTGCTGGACAACGCCAAGATCAGCGCCGAGATGGCGCGTGGCGAGTACCGCGAGGCGCAGGCCGACCTGCGTATCGCCGAGCTGAACCTGGCGCGCAGCGAAGTGCGTGCACCGCGCGATGGCCAGGTGACCAACCTGGTCCTGGCGCAGGGCAACTACGTCAAGGCCGGGCAGGCGGTGATGGCCCTGGTCGACACCCAGTCGTTCTATGTGCAGGCCTATTTCGAGGAAACCAAGCTGCCGCGCATCCAGGTCGGCGCGCCAGTGGAGGTCTGGCTGATGGGCGGCACGGACGAGATTCGCGGCGAGGTGGAGAGCATTAGCCGTGGCATCACCGACCGCAACGCCAGCCCGGATGGGCAGCTGCTGGCGGATGTCGAGCCGACCTTCAACTGGGTGCGCCTGGCGCAGCGCATTCCGGTGCGCATCAAGCTGACCAGCCTGCCCGAAGACATCGCCCTGAGTGCCGGCATGACCGCCAGCGTGCGGGTGGAGTAGGGTGCTCTCGCAATTGTAGGAGCGGCTTCAGCCGCGAGCTCTCATGGGGGCTCGCGGCTGAAGCCCCTCCCACGGTGCCACTGTTGCATGCCTGGGTCGTAGGGTGGACAACGCGAAGCTTGTCCACCGTCTGGGCGTGGTCGTTGTCGCCTGGGGATCGCTTCGTTCGACGGCCGGCTACGGGGTGATGCACTGGTGGATGGATAAAGCGTCATCCACCCTACGGCGAGGTGCGTAGGGTGGACAACGCGAAGCTTGTCCACCACCTGGGCGTGGTCGTTGTCGCCTGGGGATCGCTTCGCTCGACGGCCGGCTACGGGGTGATGCGCTGGTGGATGAATAGAGCGTCATCCACCCTACGTGCCAAGGAACGTGATCAACTGCGTTCGATGCTGGCCGGGGTACGCCGCATCAGCACCTTGCCGTGGCGCACTGACACCAGGGCGTGGCCCTGGCTGCGCACCATCTCGTAGTCGTCCGGTGCCGAGAGAATCAGCAGGTTGGCCGGGCGGCCGACTTCCAGGCCGTAGCGTTCGCCCAGGTTCAGCGCGCGCGCCGAGTTGTCGGTGATCAGGTCCAGGCTGCGCTTGAGGTCGTCGTAGCCGAGCATGTGGCAGATGTGCAGGCCGGCCTCGAGGATGCGCAGGATGTTGCCGTTGCCCAGCGGGTACCAGGGGTCGACGATGGAGTCCTGGCCGAAGCAGACGTTCATCCCGGCGCGGTCGATCTCGGCCACGCGGGTCAGGCCGCGGCGCTTCGGGTAGGTGTCGAAGCGGCCCTGCAGGTGGATGCTCTCGGTGGGGCAGGAGACGAAGCTGATGCCGCTCATCTTCAGCAGGCGAAACAGCTTGGAGCAGTAGGCATTGTCGTAGGAACCCATGGCCGTGGTGTGGCTGGCGGTGACGCGCGCGCCCATGCCACGCACGCGGGCTTCCTCGGCCAGCACCTCGAGAAAGCGCGACTGCGGGTCGTCGGTTTCGTCGCAGTGCACGTCCACCAGGCAGCCCGTGCGTTCGGCCAGCTCCATGAGGAACTTGATCGACGACACGCCCTGGTCGCGGGTGTTCTCGAAGTGCGGGATGCCGCCGACCACATCGGCGCCCAGTTCGATGGCCTGCTCCATCAGGGCGCGACCGTTCGCGTAGGACTCGATGCCTTCCTGGGGGAAGGCGACGATCTGCAGGTCGATCAGGTGGCGGGTTTCCTCGCGCACTTCGAGCATGGCCTTGAGCGCCGCCAGGGTCGGGTCGGTGACGTCGACGTGGGTGCGTACGTGCTGGATGCCGTGGTCGACCAGCATGTCGATGGTCTTCTTGGCGCGGGTCTTGGTGTCTTCATGGGTCACCAGCGCCTTGCGCTCGGCCCAGCGCTCGATGCCTTCGAACAGCGTGCCGCTCATGTTCCAGGCCGGCTCGCCGGCGGTCAGCGTGGCGTCGAGGTGGATGTGCGGTTCGACGAATGGCGGCACCACCAGGTTGCCGGCCGCGTCGAGGTCGCCCGCCGCCGGGGGGGCGCTGGCGGTCTGGATGTCGATGGCGGCGATCTCGGCGCCGTTCAGGGTGATGCGGTACAGGCCGTCGCGGCCACGCAGGCGGGCGTTGTGGATGATCATGCTGGGTTCCTCTCAGGCAGGCGACGACAGGCGCCGGATCAGCAGCGCGACGCTGATGTTCAGGCGGTCGTGCGGGGTGTCGAAGGAGCAGCCGGTCAGCGCTTCGATGCGCTGTAGACGGTAGCTCAGGGTATTGCGGTGAACGTTCAGGCGCTGTGCGGCCAGGGCCAGGTTGCCGTTCTCGGCGAACCAGGCCTCCAGCGTCGGCATCAGTACCGGCTGGTGGCGCGAGTCGTCGCCGATCAGCGGGCCGAGCACGCGCTCGACGAAGCGGTCGAGCAGGCTGCGATCGCGGATCGCGCCCAGCAGCTCCAGCACGCCCAGCTCGTTGAAACTGCACAGCCCCAGGCGCTCCGGGAAACGCTGCGCCACGGCCAGTGCCTGGCGCGCCTCACCCAGGCCCTGGGCGAAATGCGGGGCGTCGCAGCCGGCGCTGCCGAGGCCGAGAAACAGCCGCAGCGGGCCGAGTTGCGGGCGCAGCTCGTCGAGCAGTGCGGTCATCACCTGGCGGTTGCGCGCTTCATCCTGCGACGTGGGGCAGGGCAGCAGGGCGATCCAGTGCCGGCCCTGGCTGACCAGTGGCAGCGCCTCGCCACGCTCGCCCAGGCTCTGCTCCAGGCGCCGTTGCAGCAGTTGCTGGCGGCTCTGCAGCTGGCGCTCGGCGTCTTCGCCGGCCAGGTCGCCGAACAGCTGCTCGCTGCCGTCGAGGCGCAGCAGCGCCACCTGACGCGGCACGTGCAGCGCCAGGCCGAGGCTGTCGCCGCGCTGCAGGAGCAGCTCCAGCGACTGGTAGTCGCCATCGAGCACCTGCTCCAGCACGTGCTGGCGCGAGCGGCCCAGTTGTTGCGCATGGACCAGCGCGGTGCCGATGGCCTGGGTGACCACCACCATCTTCAGGGCATAGGGCTGCTCGATCAGCGGCAGGCCCAGGCGCTCGGCCTCTGCGATCACGCTGGGCGGGATCGCCTGGATGTATTCGGCGCCGGTGAGGATGACCATGCCGGCGACGATGCGCTCGTGGCCCTCGCGCACCAGGCGCAGCAGGTTGGCTTCGTCGCGCGGATGGTTGATGCCGGTGACGAAGATCAGTTCACCGCCCATCACCCAGTCGGCAATGCCCTCGTTCTCGGCCACGTAGGGCCAGCGCACGGCATTGTCGCGTCCGGCCTGGCCGGCACGCAGGCGCATGCTGGCCAGATCCGGCAGGGCGAGTACGTCGGCGACGGTCAGGCTCACGCGCCGGCGACCTGCTGACGGCCCGCCAGTGCCTTGTTCAGCTCGAACAGTGCGACATAGGCCAGCGCCGCCACCGCGATGCCGACCAGTGGCGCGACCCAGGGCGAGAAGTAGGCGCTCAGCGCACCGATCAGGTAGGCGCCGAGGCCGACCCAGTTGAAGGCCGGCAGGCGGGCGTCGGCCAGTTTCGGGTAGCGTGCGCGGTGAGCGTAGAAGTAGTCGGCCATGATCACGCCGCCAATCGGCGGGATGATCGAGCCGAGCAGGATCAGGAAGGGGATCAGCAGTTCGTACATGCCGCCGATGGCCAGCAGCGTGCCGATGCCGGCACCGGCCAGGGTCACGGTCTTGCGCTTGCCGGTGCGCAGCAGGTTGCAGCCGGCGGCGGCGAAGTTGTAGATGGTGTTGTCCTGGGTGGTCCACAGGTTGAGGAACAGCATGATCACGGCGGCCATGGACAGACCCTGCAGCACCAGCACCTCGACCACGTCCGGTTGCTGGTAGACGATGGCACCGTAGGCACCGGCGACGATCATCAGGCCATTGCCGATGAAGAAGCCGAGCAGGCTGGCCAGCACCGCGACGCGGCCGCTCCGGGCGAAACGGGTCCAGTTGGTCGCCTGGGTGGCGCCGCTGACGAAGGTGCCGAACACCAGGGTGATGGCCACGCTCAGACTCATGCTCTCGGACGGCTCCACGGCCAGCAGCCCGGCGAGGCCGCCGATGTCACGAGTGGCGATCCACAGCGACGCCACCAGCAGTACCAGCATGGCCGGCACGGCGACGCGCGAGAGCAGGTCCAGGCCCTTGTAGCCGACGAAGGCGGTGAGGCAGAAACCGAAGCCGAACAACACCATCAGCGGGATGGTCAGGCCCTCCGGCAGGCCGAGGATCTTCACCAGGACGATGGCGACGGTCGCCGTGCCCCAGGCGTACCAGCCGATCTGGGTGAAACCCAGAAGCATGTCGGACAGCTTGCTGCCCACTTCGCCGAAGCAGAAACGCCCCATCAGCACCGAGTTCAAGCCGCTGCGGCAGGCGATGAAACCCAGCGCGGCCGCGTACAGGCCCAGCAGCAGGTTGCCGATCACCGCGGCCCAGAGCAGGGTGGTGAAATCGAAGGCCATACCGATCTTGCCGCCGGCGAACATGGTGGCGGTGAAGAAGGTGAAACCGAACAGCAGAATGGCGGTGGAGAACAGCCCCTTGCGGGCGCCGCTGGGGACCTCGCTCAGAGGGTAGTCGCTATCGGGGGTGGCGTTACTCATGGACCTGGCTCCGGTAGGGGGTAGGCCTTGGCGATAGCAGGGGACGTGCCAGAGTCAGCGGGCATGGCCGTTTGGCAAGGTAGTCAAAGGGGTTTGTGCAAAGTGCACAAGGAATTGCACTTCTGGAGTGTCAGATCGCTCAAGGCTTGTGAGTGTAGAACAAAAGTGGTGCGCGGCGCTGCTGCCGCGCACCAGTGTGCAGCGGATCAGGCGACGGTCACCTGCGGCATCGGCGGCATGGTCACGGTCTGCTCGGCGCTCGGGGCGAGCACTTCGGCTTCGCCGTCGACCACTTGCTTGCCGTCCTGGTTGAACACGCGGGTGGCGATGCGCACGCGGTTCTTCGGCAGTTTCTCCAGCACTTCCAGTTTCACGGTCAGGGTGTCGCCGAGTTTCACCGGACGGGTGAACTTCAGCTGCTGGCCGAGGTAGATGGTGCCCGGGCCTGGCAGGTTGCAGGCGATGGCGGCGCTGATCAGCGCGCCGGTGAACATGCCGTGGGCGATGCGCTCCTTGAACATCGTCTCGGCAGCGAAGGCGGCGTCCAGGTGTACCGGATTGTTGTCGCCGGACACGGCGGCGAACAGCTGCACGTCACGTTCTTCCACCTGCTTTTCGAAGCTGGCCTGCTGGCCGATTTCGAGCGCCTCGTAGGGGATGTTGGTTACCTGGGTCATGAACACTCCTGAGTGGGCTTGCGACCGTGGCTCAATGCCTGTTGCAGCCAGTCGATCAGATGGGCGGTGACCTCGTCGCGGTTGCTCTCGTTGAGCAGCTCGTGGCGGGCCTCGGGATAAAGTTTCAGTTGCACGTCGCGCACGCCGGCCTCACGCAGGGCGCCAGCCAGGTCACCCAGGCGCTTGCCGTCGCTGACCGGATCACGCGAGCCGCCGATGACCAGCAGCGGCAGGTCGGCATCGATCTGCGCCAGGTTGGCGGGGGGCGTGATGTGCTGCAGGCCGTCGAGCAGGTCGCACCACAACTGCGTGGTGCAGACGAACCCGCACAGCGGATCGGTCACGTATTTGTCCACTTCCGCCGGGTCACGGCTGAGCCAGTCGAAGGCGGTGCGGTTGGGCTTGAACGCCTTGTTGAACGAGCCGAAGGAGAGAAAATCGATGACCTTGCTGCGGCCTTTCGCGCCCAGGCGCCAGCGTTCGAAACCGGCGATCAGGCGTGCCGCCTTGTACAGCGCCACGGGCTGGTAGTTGGAACCGGAAAGCACGGCGCCCTGCAGGCTGCAGCTATGGCCCATGAGGTAGGCGATGCCGATGTAGCTGCCCATGCTGTGGCCGAAGAGGAAGATCGGCGTGTGCGGATGCTGCTGGCGAATGTGGTGATTGAGGGTGGAGAGGTCGCCGACGACCTTGCTCCAGCCGTCCTCGTCGGCGTAATGCCCCAGGGTGCCGCGTTCGGCCGTGCGGCCATGGCCGCGCTGGTCCAGGGCGTAGAGGGCGAAGCCCGCCGCCACCAGGGCTTCGGCCAGCCGTTCGTAGCGCAGGCTGTGCTCGGCCATGCCATGGGCAAGCATGACCATCGCACGGGGTGGCTCATCGCCGTACCAGTGGTTGACGTGCAGCGGCAGGCCGTCGCTGGCGTTGAGGGTGAAGGCGTCGTGGCGCATGGCGAATCCTTGTGCCGAAGGTTGGCGGCATTGTGCACCTTGCTCGTCATCAGGCAAAGCGTTGCGGTTTATTCGCGAATGCCAAAGATCGGTTACGAATCGCTACATTTATTGCGAAATTCAGCCCATCAATGACGCCTTCGAGCTATTTGCGGTTCAGCTCTAAGCTGCTACTTTCCGGCCAGTCAGATCACTTCAGGGGAAGAGGACAAGAACAATGCAACCTGATTTCTGGAACGACAAACGCGCCCCTGGCGTGCCCAACGATATCGACCTGTCCAGCTACAAGTCGGTGATCGAAGTCTTCGAGCGCTCCTGCAAGCGTTTCGCTGACCGCCCTGCCTTCAGCAACCTCGGTGTCACGCTGACCTACGCCGAGCTGGACCGTCTCTCCGCTGCCTTCGCCGCCTACCTGCAGAAGCACACCGACCTCAAGCCGGGCGACCGCATCGCCGTGCAGATGCCCAACGTGCTGCAGTACCCGATCGCCGTGTTCGGTGCCATGCGCGCCGGCCTCATCGTGGTCAACACCAATCCGCTGTACACCGCGCGCGAGATGCGCCACCAGTTCAAGGATGCCGGCGTGCGTGCGCTGGTGTACCTGAACATGTTCGGCAAGCTGGTCCAGGAAGTGCTGCCGGACACCGAGATCGAGTACCTGATCGAAGCGCGGATGGGTGACCTGCTGCCGAGCCTCAAGGGCTGGCTGGTCAACACCGTGGTGAAGAAGGTCAAGAAGATGGTGCCCGACTACCACCTGCCGCAGGCCATCGCCTTCAAGCAGGTGCTCCGGCAGGGGCATGGCCAGGCGCTGGCGCCGGTCACCGCCAGCCACGAGGATGTCGCCGTGCTGCAGTACACCGGTGGCACCACCGGCGTAGCCAAGGGCGCGATGCTCACGCACGGCAACCTGGTGGCGAACATGCTGCAGGTCGATGCCTGCCTGTCGCAACTCGGCCCGGACGGCACGCCACTGATGAAGCAGGGCCAGGAGATCATGATCGCGCCGCTGCCGCTGTACCACATCTATGCCTTCACCGCGAACTGCATGTGCATGATGGTCAACGGCAACCATAACGTGCTGATCACCAACCCGCGCGACATCCCCGGTTTCGTCAAGGAACTGGGCAAATGGAAGTTCTCCGCCCTGTTGGGCCTGAATACCCTGTTCGTCGCGCTGATGGATCATCCCGAGTTCAAGAGCCTCGATTTCTCCCACCTCAAGGTCACCAACTCCGGCGGTACCGCGCTGGTCAAGGCCACCGCCGAGCGCTGGCAGCAGATGACCGGTTGCACCGTGGTGGAGGGCTACGGCCTGACCGAGACCTCGCCGGTCGCCAGTACCAACCCCTATGGCGACAAGGCGCGCCTGGGCACCGTTGGCATTCCGGTGCCGGGTACCGCGTTCAAGGTGATCGACGACGAGGGCAACGAGCAGCCCCTGGGCGATCGTGGCGAGCTGTGCATCCAGGGGCCGCAGGTGATGAAGGGCTACTGGCAGCGCGAGGAGGCCACGGCCGAGGTGCTGGATGCCGACGGCTGGTTCAAGACCGGCGATATCGCGGTGATCGACCCGGATGGCTTCGTGCGCATCGTCGACCGCAAGAAGGACATGATCATCGTCTCCGGCTTCAACGTGTATCCCAACGAGATCGAGGACGTGGTCATGGCGCACCCGAAGGTCGCCAGCTGCGCGGCCATCGGCGTGCCGGACGAGAAGTCCGGGGAAGTGGTCAAGCTGTTCGTGGTGCCGCGCGATGGCGGGGTGACCGTGGAAGAGCTCAAGGCCTACTGCAAGGAAAACTTCACCGGCTACAAGGTGCCCAAGCACATCGTGTTCAAGGACGCCCTGCCGATGACGCCGGTGGGCAAGATCCTGCGTCGCGAGCTGCGCGACATCGCCTGAGCCGAAACCTCTCCCCCGGCCCGGGGGAGAGGTTTTCCCGCCTCTGTCCGCCAGCACGGCGGAGCATTTGTTGTGATTTGGTAACCACCAGCAGGGTGGCAAGCCTCGTTTCGTCGAACCCAGCACTGTGCCTGACGCCTGTTCAGGTTAGGCTCTGCGCGCTGCAAAAGCCGAGCTAGAGGCCTTTGTTCGATTCTCATAGCGAAAGTTGGGTTGTGACTGGATGGTGTTTTCTGGTCATTTTTCTGACTCCGCAGGCCATGCTTGGTGCTGGTGAGCCTCCGGTAAAGCTGCTACTCTCGGCGCGCTTCCGGGCCCCTGGCCAGCGGGAAAGCGAGCTAAACACACAATAAACAACCGCCTGCGCGCGGTGAAGATCAGCTGTTGCTTAGGAGTGGGCTTCCATGACCGAAAACTTCTGGAAGGACAAGTATCCCGTTGGGGTCGCTGCCGAAATCAATCCCGACCAGTACCCGAACATCCTCGCGGTATTGAAAGAGTCCTGCCAACGCTTCGCCGACAAGCCTGCTTTCAGCAACCTGGGCAAGACGCTCACCTACGGCGAGATCTACCAGCTCTCCGGTGATTTCGCGGCTTATCTGCAGCAGCACACCGACCTCAAGCCGGGCGATCGCATCGCCGTGCAGCTGCCCAACGTGCTGCAGTACCCCGTCGTGGTTTTTGGCGCCATGCGTGCCGGCCTGGTGGTGGTCAACACCAACCCGCTGTACACCGCGCGGGAAATGGAACATCAGTTCAACGACTCCGGCGCCAAGGCGCTGATCTGCCTGGCCAACATGGCGCACCTGGCCGAACAGGTGGTGCCGAAGACCGGGGTGAAGACCGTCCTGGTCACCGAAGTGGGCGACATGCTGCCGACGTTCAAGCGTCTGCTGGTCAACTTCGTGATCAAGCACGTGAAGAAGATGGTGCCGGCCTACAACCTGCCGCACGCCATCAAGCTCAATGACGCCCTGGCCAAGGGCCGTGGCCAGAGCTTCAACGAAGCCAAGCCGAGCAACGGCGATATCGCCGTGCTGCAGTACACCGGCGGTACCACCGGCGTGGCCAAGGGCGCGATGCTCACGCACCGCAACCTGGTCGCCAACATGCTGCAGGTCAAGGAGCTGATGGGCGCCAACCTCGATGAGGGTTGCGAGGTGCTGATCGCGCCGCTGCCGCTGTACCACATCTACGCCTTTACCTTCCATTGCATGGCGATGATGCTGATCGGTGGCCACAACGTCCTGCTGACCAACCCGCGCGACCTGCCGTCGGTGGTCAAGGACCTGGCCAAGTACCGCTTCACCGGGTTCGTCGGCCTCAACACCCTGTTCGTTGCCCTGTGCAACAACGAAGACTTCCGCAAGCTGGACTTCTCCAGCCTGAAGGCGACCTTCTCCGGCGGCATGGCCCTGCAACTGGCTACCGCCGAGCGCTGGAAGGAAGTCACCGGTTGCGCCATCTGCGAAGGCTTCGGCATGACCGAGACCAGCCCGGTGGCCACGGTCAACCCGTTCAGCGCCATCCAGCTGGGCACCATCGGCATTCCGCTGCCTTCGACCCTGTGCAAGACCATCAACGACGAAGGCCAGGACCTGGCCATCGGCGAGATCGGCGAGCTGTGCGTGAAAGGGCCGCAGGTGATGAAGGGCTACTGGCAGCGCCAGGAAGCGACCGACGAGATCCTCGATGCCGACGGCTGGCTGAAGACCGGTGACATCGGCCTGATCCAGGAAGACGGCTACCTGCGTATCGTCGACCGCAAGAAGGACATGATTCTGGTGTCCGGCTTCAACGTCTATCCGAACGAGCTGGAAGACGTCCTGGCGACCCTGCCTGGCGTGCTGCAGTGCGCGGCCATCGGCGTGCCGGACGAGAAGTCCGGCGAGGCGATCAAGGTGTTCGTGGTGGTCAAGCCGGGCGAGAGCCTGACCAAGGAACAGGTGATGGAGCACATGCGCGCCAACCTGACCGGCTACAAGGTGCCCAAGGCCGTGGAGTTCCGCGACGTGCTGCCCACCACCAACGTCGGCAAGATCCTGCGCCGCGAGCTGCGTGACGAAGAACTCAAGAAACTGGGCAAGAAGTGACGCGACCGCGTTGAACGAAGAACCCGCCACGGCGGGTTTTTTATTGCCCGCCATTCCTGGCAGGCAATTCTGCCGGTCGTGCACGCGGCGGTGCTGGCCGCCCCGAGGGGATCGCAGGCACCAGCGAGATGCGCTGCTCGCTGCTGCCGGCATGACCATTGATCCTGATCAGGCACTCCGTGACCAGATACGGGATAGTCATTCCATTATGAGACGAGGCTGGTCATACCAGTTTTTGCTTTTCTCTGTTTTTTTGACGCCGTCATATTGGCAATATGCCGGCTCTATAACATCAAAGCGCCGGTAAAGGTGTACTGCCCATGATCTTCTCTCTGCGTCTGCGTTCCAAAGTGCTGCTGCTGGCGTTTGGTCCTATCTGCCTGTTGACCCTGCTGCTCAGCTCCATCGCGTTCGTCGTCCTCGGCAATCTGGCCGACCAGCAGGAGGCGCAGACCCGGGCCAAGCTGGTGGCGGACCGCAAGGCGGAGATCAAGCAGTACGTGGAACTGGCGGTCAACGCGATCGATCCGCTGTACCAGGCCTCCGCCGATGGCGACATGAACGCGCGCGCCCAGGCCGTCGAGGTTCTCAAGCGCCTGTCCTACGGGGCGGATGGCTATTTCTGGGGCTACGACAGCAACGTCCATCGCGTGCTGCAGGGCAATACCAACGACCGCATCGGCGAGGACTTCAGCGGCTACCGCGACCCCAATGGCGTCTATGCCATTCGTGAGCTGGTGCGAGCCGGCATGGATAGCAGCCACTACGTCGACTACAGCTTCGTGCTGGGCGACGGCAAGGTGCTGGTGGCCAAGGTCGGTTACTCGCACTACCTGCCCAAGTGGAAGATGGTCTTCGGCACCTCGGTCAATCTCGACGGGGTCGAGCGGGATGTCCAGGCGGCGAGGGCGCAGTTCCAGCACAGCGTCGACCGCCTGCTGATGGTCATGGCCGGCTCCGCGATCGGCCTGCTGCTGGTGCTGGCCCTGCTGTCCCTGCCGCTGGCGGCGTCGATCACCAAGCCGGTGCAGCTGATCAAGAGCAAGCTCGATGACATGGCGGCCGGGGAGGGCGACCTGACCCAGCGCCTGCCGGTCACCAGCCAGGATGAGCTGGGCGAGCTGGCGAGTTCGTTCAACGCCTTCGTCGCCAAGATTCATGCGCTGGTGCAGCAGGTATCGGTGACCACCGATCAGCTCTTCGGTCTGGTCGGTGGCGTGTCCAGTCAGGCACAGCGCTCCGAACAGGCGATGGCCGGGCAGCGTCAGGAGACCGATCAGGTCGCCACCGCCATCAACGAGATGTCCGCTGCGGCCCACGAGGTGGCGCAGAGTGCCCAGCGTGCCGCCGAGGCGGCGCGCGAGACCGACCAGCAGGGCCAGGATGCCAAGCGCGTGGTGGATGGCAGCATCGCCCATATCCACGACCTGGTCGGCGAGGTGCGCAGCAGCAGCGAGTCACTGGACAGCCTGCGTCGCGACGTACAGGGCATCGTCAGCGTGCTGGAGGTGATTCGTGCGATCGCCGACCAGACCAACCTGCTGGCCCTCAATGCGGCCATCGAGGCTGCGCGAGCCGGTGAGGCGGGGCGTGGCTTCGCCGTGGTGGCCGACGAGGTCCGCGCCCTGGCCAGCCGTACCCAGCAGAGCACTGGGGAGATCCAGGGCATGATCGACCGTCTGCAGAATGCCACGGGCGAGGCCGTGGCGGCGATGCAGCGCGCCAGTCAGATGGGCGAGAGCACCCGCGAGCAGGCCAGCCATGCCGGCGAGGCGCTGGACAGCATCGCGGTGTTGATCGGCACCATCAACTCGATGAACGCGCAGATCGCCAGTGCTGCCGAGGAGCAGACCGCCGTGGCCGAAGAGATCAACCGCAGCGTGCACCAGATTGCCGTCGCGGTGGACGAGGTCGCCAGCGATGCGGAGCAGGGCGCGCAGGCCGCTCGTGATCTCGACGGCCTGGGCGGGCGCCTGCAGGGCCTGGTCGGCCAGTTCCGCGTCTGAGTGCCGGGCGCTTCAGTCCGTCAGCGCGTCCAGCGGACGCTGTTGCCGAGGCGGGCTGAAGCGCACGGCCATGACCATCAGCACCAGGGTGGCCAGCGCCATCAGCTGCCAGCTCAGGCTCAGGTCCGTGCTGTAGTGCCGTAGCAGACCCGCCAGCAGCGGTGCGCACGCCGCGATCAGATAGCCGCCGCCCTGGACGAAAGCCAGCAGATCCGCCGTCTGCCGCGGATCGTCCAGGTGATCCTGGGCCACCACCAGCGACAGCGGGAACAGGCCGCCGATACCGACCCCCAGGAGCAGGGCGACGGGCACCACCAGGGTTTCCGGCGCCAGCTGCAGGCCGATCAGGCCGATCAGGCCGGCCAGCAGCGACAGCAGCACCGCCGCCAGCAGCGGCCGGCGGTCAGGAAAGCGCGGCAGCAGGCTGGATAGCAGCAGACCGGCGACGACCTCGCACAGGGTCAGCGCGGCCAGCAGCAGGCCACTGGCCTGGGCGCTCCAGCCCAGGGCGGTGTAGTAGGGCGGCAGCCAGGCCAGCACCAGGGTGTAGCCGGCGGTGCCGATGCCGAAGAAGCTCATCAGCAGCCAGGCCCGGGGCCAGCGCCAGGTCACCAGTGGCGGGGCGCTGGCGACAGCGCTTGCGCCAGCGGAGGGCGCGGCGCGACGCCACACCGCTGCCGCCAGCAGGGCGGGCAGCGTCCAGCCTGCCAGGGCCCAGGCCCAGCCCAGCGACTGGGCCAGCCAGGGGGTGAAGGCCGCACCGAACGCAGCGCCGGCCATGATCGCGCAGCTGTAGAAGCCGATCAGGCGGCCACTGTCGGCGGCGAAGCGCGACTTGATCAGACCGGGTAGCAGGGCCTGGACGAAGGCGATGCCCGCGCCAGCCAGCACCGCACTGACGAGCAGCGTAGAGGCTGCGGGCAACAGACCGCGCAGCAGCGAGGCGAGGGCGATCAGCAGCACACCGAGCAGAATCCCGCCGTTGTGGCCAAGGCGCCTGCGCAGAGGGCCGCAGGCCAGCGCCCCGAGCCCCATGATGACCACGGGCACGCTGGTCAGCAGGCTGGCGGCGACGTGATCCAGTCCGGTATCGCGCTGGATGCGGTCGAGCAGCGGGCCGATGGCGGCCAGCGCCGGCCGCAGGTTGAGGCCGAGCAGGACGATGGCGAGCAGTAACAGAGCCTGGCGTTTCATGCTTGGGCCTCCTTGGTACCGCGCGAGGCGACCAGCAGCACGCCACCGACGATGCACACGGCGGCCAGCAGCATCGACAGGCTGCCGTTCTCACCGAACAGGCCGATGGCCATGGCCGCGCCGATGATCGCCGCCACCGAGCCTATCTGGCTGAGGAACACCGCGCCGGCGAGCTTCTGCAGCACGAAGAACAGCGCGTAGACCATGGCGAACAGGGCCATCTGTCCGGCCAGCAGAGCGATCGCGGTGGCATCGTGCAGACGGGGTTGCAGATCGAACCCCAGCCCGCTCAGGGGGAGCAGCAGCAAGGCGCCGCCGAGCAGCATGCCGGGCGCCAGAGACAGCGGGCTGGCGCCTTGTGGCCAGTAGCGGGAGCGGTAGATGTTGCCCAGGGCGAGGAACACCGGCACGCAGAGCGCCGCCAGCACCCACAGGTAGGGGCTGTCGCCGCTGTGCAGTTTGCCCAGCGCCAGCAGCACGCTGCCGAGCAGGCCGACGCAGATGCCCAGCAGGCGAATCCGGCTGGGGCCCTCCATGCGCAGGGCCAGGGCCAGCAGGTAGGTAACCAGGGGCGGAAAGGCCAGGCACATGGCCGCGAAGCCGGCGCCGACGTGCGGGATCGAGCTGAACATCAGGCCATTGGGCAGGGTGATGCTGAGCAGACCGGAGGCCAGGTAGTAGCGCAGCGAGTTGGCGCCCAGGCCGGGCCGCTCACCGCGCAGCCAGCTGAGCGCAAGCAGCAGCAGGCCACTGCCGAGCAGGCTCCACAGCAGGTAGGCGAGAGGTGGCCAGCCTTGCGTGCCGGCGATCTTCACCAGATTGGTGGTCAGTCCCATCAGCGCGCCGATGGTGAACAGCAGTGACAGGGCCAGAAATGATCTGGAGCGTGAACCTGGCATGGGGATGCCTCCTTGGCGTGAATACGTTACGATGGCGACATTCTTTTTGAAAAGTATCTTGATGGCAAGATAAATCGAGGGCGACATGCAAGACCGCGCACAACTGGCTGCCGAGCAGTGGCAGCAGCAACGACCCGATCTCGATGCTTTCTCCATGGCCGTCATTGGCCGCCTGGGGGAGTTGAGCCTGCTGATCAGCCGCGATCACCTGCTGCCGTTCTTCGCCGAGCATGGCCTGCAGGCCGGTGAGTTCGACCTGCTCGCCACCCTGCGCCGTTCGGGTGAACCCTATGCGTTGATGCCGACTGCGCTGTACGAGAGCGCGATGATTTCCTCGGGGGGCATGACCAGCCGCATCGACCGCCTGGAAAAGGCCGGTCTGATCGAGCGGCGCAAGCATCCCAGCGACCGTCGCGGTGTCCTGGTGGCGCTGACGCCGGCGGGCTTCGAGCTGATCGACGGCATCATCACGGCGCATGTGGCCAACCTGCAGCGCGTGCTTGCAGGGTTGACCGCCGACGAGCAGCGAACGTTGCATGCGTTGCATGGCAAGTTGCTGGCGGGGGTGAAGGCGCGCGAGGAGGAGGCGCAGGGCTAGGTGGTGCGGCTGCGCTCCTGCCTGGGCCCGCGCCCGTGATATTCCGCGTCGCCATGCGCCGGGCAATTGCCCGTGGGGACGCTGCCGCCGTTTCCTGGCGTTCCATCAGCCGAGTCGCTGATCCAGGCTCGTGACGGCATGGATAGAACCCCTGTGCGACGCAGGAGTCTCACCCCTCCTGAATATTGGCCCCATGCCAGGGACAGGCCTGTCGCCCCTCATTTGGAGTATGTCGCCTGCTTGGGGCGCAATTATTGTCCAGGCATCGGTCGGTGACCTCTGGTCCATCCAGGAACCCTGCTGCGTTGCTGGTCACCGTACTGCGGCAATGACCTGCTTGCTGCAGCGCGTAGACCGCCACAAGAACAAGAACCGGGGGTAAGGACTGTGCGAAAGCCATCGCTGCTATTGCTGCTATGCCTGATCTGTCCGCTGGTCTGGGGGGACGCCCGCAGCGCGGGGACCTTGAGCGAGATCCTCAGTCGCAGCCAACTGATGTGCGCGAGTGCGATGCTCTACTTCAATCCGGCGGAGCGCAGACCCGACCCGCGAGGCCTGAGCGCTACCTACGAGCATCTGAACCTGATGGAGACCTACTGGGTGCAGCTCGGCCAGCCAGAAGCCTTTGCGCAGCCGTTGCGGGCCATCAAGGCGGTTTTCGACACCCTCGATCATCTGCCGGCAGCCGAGCGCGAACGCTACCCGGAGCTGATCCAGCAACTGCTCGACCATCAGCAGCAACTGCATCAGGCCGTCTCAGTCGTCTATGCCGGTGCGGAGCCTGATCCGGCTGCCGCCGAGCTGCAGGTGCAGAGCCAGGCGCTGGCCGCGCTTCTGCTGGACTACCAGATTCGGCTGTATCCACTGCCACGAAAGAGCGGCCTGACACTCACGCCCGAGCGGGCACGGGACCTCGACCAGGCGATCGTCCGGCGTTTCGAGACATTGCTTGCGCGTCACGTCGATCAGGCCGAGCTGTTGACGAAGATAAGGGCCAGCTACCTGTTCGTGCGTCCGCTACTGCAGCAGGCGGCCAACGGCCGCATCGCTGGCAGCGGCGGAGCCGAGTTCTATCTCAATCGTGCCTCTGTCGATCTGGACGAGCTGGCAGCAGCGCTGCTGCCCCGTGCTCCCTGAGTCGTCGTCGGTTCGCTGGTTCGGTACGCTTGCGTCGTTCACATGCTGTGCTGTTCAACCAGGAAATCCACGAATACCCGCACCCGCGCCGGCATGGCGGTGCCACCGACGAACACTGCGTGAATCGGTTCCCGGTCGCCGGGGTTGAAGGCCTGCAGCAGTGGCACGAGATCGCCGCGTTGCAGGTCCTCGGTCACGCTGAACTCGCCGATGCGCGTGATGCCCGCACCCTCGCGGGCGAGTTGCGCCAGCGCCTCGCCGCTGCTGCATTCGATGTTGCCGCAGACCTTCAGGGAAAACCCCTGGCCTTCGCGGATGAAGGGCCAGTTCGGCTCGGCGCGGCGGAAGTTGAAGCGCAGGCAGTTGTGCTGCAGCAGGTCTTCCGGTTGCTGCGGCGTGCCATGGCGTTCCAGGTAAGCGGGGGAGGCCACCACCACCTGGCCGGTTTCACCGATGCGACGGGCAGTCAGCGGGCTGTCGGGCAGGTGGCCGAAGCGCACCGCCACGTCGGCCTGGCCGCCGAGAATGTCGACCACCTCGTCGCCCAGCGACAGGTCGACGGTGATGTTCGGATAGCGGGCAATGAAGGCCGCGACCAGCGGCACGATGGTCATCCGGCCATGGCCGAGGGCTGCACTCACACGCAGGCGGCCCCGTGGTACGCCCTGATCGGCAATGGCCTCTTCGACTTCCGCCAGGTCGGCGAGGATGCGCCGCGCGCCGCGCAGGTAGGCTTCACCCTCGGCGGTGAAGGTGAGCGCGCGGGTGGTGCGCAGCAGCAGGCGGGCGCCGAGGCGCTGTTCGGTGCGCGCGATGATCCGGCTGACGGCCGAAGGTGTCAGCCCCAGTGCGCGAGCGGCGGCCGACAGGCTGCCTTGCTCCGCGACGGTGACGAACACGAGCATTTCGCCTGACCTGCCGTTGAAATCCATTTGTGCTCCATAGGCAAAGGTGTTTGCCAGAAATGCCATCTACCGCGTTCAAGGTTTGGATCCTAGCATTCGCGGCATAGATGAGGAGCCTTTGCATGCGTATCAATCCACCCCTTGTTGCACTCGCCATCGGTGCCTTCGGCATCGGCGTCACCGAGTTCTCGCCCATGGGCATGTTGCCGGGTATCGCCGCCGATCTCGGCGTTTCCATTCCCGCCGCCGGGCTGCTGGTCAGCGCCTATGCGCTGGGCGTGCTGCTCGGCGCGCCGCTGATGACCCTGACCACCGGCAGGATTCCCCGGCGCTACCTGCTGATCGGCCTGATGGCCATCTTCACCCTGGGCAACCTGATGTCGGCCCTGGCCACCGACTACTACACCCTGCTGACTGCCCGGGTGGTGACCTCGCTGAACCACGGCGCCTTCTTCGGCGTCGGCTCCATCGTCGCCGCCAGCGTGGTGGCGCCGGACAAGCGCGCCGGCGCGGTGGCGGCGATGTTCATGGGCCTGACCCTGGCGACCATCGGCGGCGTGCCGCTGGCCGCCTGGTTTGGCGAAGTGTTCGGCTGGCGCACCGCGTTCTGGGGCATTACCGGCCTGGGCGTGCTGGCGATGCTGGCGCTGTGGTTCGCACTGCCCAACGTGCCACTGCCGAAGAGCGATGGCGTGCTGGCCGAAATCCGCGTGCTGGGCCGAGGCCCGGTGCTGGCCGCGCTGGCGCTGACGGTGGTCGGTTCGAGTGCCATGTTCACCGTATTCACCTATATCGCACCGATCCTCAGCAGCGAAACCCATGCCTCGACCGCCTTCATCACCGCCATGCTGGTGCTGTACGGCGTGGGCCTGACGCTGGGCAACATGTGGGGTGGCAAGGCGGCGGACCGTTCGGTCGACCGTACCCTGATCGTTTCGTTGAGTGCACTGATCCTGGTGCTGCTGGCGTTCACCGTGCTGATGCGCTGGCCGCTGCCGGCTGCCGTGGCCATCCTGATCTGGGGTATCGCCAGCTTCGCCATCGTGCCGCCGCTGCAGATGCGCGTGATGGAGGCGGCCAAGGATGCGCCCAACCTGGCTTCTGCGGTGAATATCGGTGCCTTCAACCTGGGCAACGCGATTGGCGCGGCGCTGGGCGGCGCGGTGATCAAGGTCGGGCTGGGCTATCCGGCGATCTCCCTGGCCGGCGCGGCGATGGCGGGGCTGGGGCTGTTGATGGTGTTGGGTTTTGCCTGGCGTTCCAGGGCGGTAGCGGCTGCGGTGGCCTGAAAAGGGCGGCGATAGAAAAGGGGGCAGACTGAACCGGTCTGCCCCCTTTTTCGTTGCGCAGGAGCGGTGGACAAGCTTCGCGTTGTCCACCCTACCCGAGGGTGCCGTAGGGTGGATGACGCTGTTTTCATCCACCGTTGCTGCGGATGTCCGGGCTACCTGTTGGTGTTGCTAGGAGCGCTCGGCGTTCCGATCCGCCCCGAGTGCCATTGGCGATTCTGCGCAGTGCCGGCTTGTGGCGTCACTGCGCTTCGCGTTTGAGAAACACCTTTACGCCCGGTGTTTCTGGAAGCGGTTGGGTTGCCGGGATCACAAGCACCTCGGCTTTGAATCCCGCGCAAGGGATATCGACATCCATCATTCCGACCTCGAAGGTACTGATAATCTCCTCGATCTCCTCTCGGTCGGCTGCCGAGTCTTTTCCGAGAAAGAAGGAAATGAGCCATACCGGGTGATCCTGATCGATGGCCACCATGCGGAAGTTGCTGGAAATGGCGCCGAGCATGGCCTGAGTGAGCATGGCCAAGGCCATGTTCTGATCGTCAATGCTCACGCGGCCTGCACCCTCGCTATTCAATATGCGTCAGCTCCGGGTATGAGTCTTCCAGCGTACTGAGAATATGCTCAAGGTCAGTTTCCACATCCCATGACGAGCTATCGACGGCACGCAGCAAGAGCTGCTGTTTGCCGCTCTCATCCGTTGCCGTGATCTCTCCGTCGATGATTTGAATACCGGGCGTGACCAGATGTAGTAGCTCAAAAATACTGAGTGCTGTAGTGGGGGATAGCGCTTCAAGCTGCTCAGCACCTGGCTCTGGCGCTATCTCGGTAATTTTGACGTACCACTGTAGATCGGCCAGTGATTTACCAAGGCAGAGCAGTATCTCTGCAAGGCTTATGTAGTGGTCACCTGTCCAAGCGGGCATAGATAAGATCATGGAAACTCCAAGGGTTGTCCCTTTCCGCGTTTATAACCAGCTTTGGGGTTATTCGGGTCATTAGGTATATAAATGTGTTGCTCTGGTACCGAGTGATCGGGCCTTAACTTTCCGTTTGGGTAAGTAGGGTGGGTAAAGTCTATATCACGGATAGGCACGCCATCTGCGCCATATTCTCTGGCCTTATAAACTCGGTTGTTTGTTTCATCCCACTGGATAACAGAGTGTGGCGATTCACTAATCGGCCCTTTGACTTTTCCTGGTTGCTGGCCCTCCATAACTGTGGTTCCGTCTGGGTATTGAGAGTGAACAGGTGTTCTCGGTTTTATATCTGTAGGGGGAGTGGTCTCTGTTCGCGGGAAGCTATCTGCTTTTACTCCTTCAGGCCTTGGCAGCTCTACCGTCTGTGCCCCCGTTCCGTTCCCTCTGGCTTTGCCACCTGCTTTTATCCTCGCTCGTCTCAGCGCTGCTGCCAGTTTGGTTAGCGCGTTGCCGAGTCGTTGCAATAGCTTGAGATGGCGCAGAGATGTGGCGGCTTTGGCTGCCAGGAACGCACCGCCAGTCAATACCGCGAGCACAGCAGTCAGAACGATTTCGAACGCAGCTCCACCGCTGAATTCGGCGATTTCTTCAGCGTTTTGTGCTTTTGCGTAATCCACGGCGAAGCGCCCGAGCATTGCCTTGCTCGGCGCATCGTCGTAGATGAAGTTCGCAATCTCGTAGGCTTGTGCGAGCTGTTCGCGTGTGATGCTTGACGGGTCGAAACCCAGTGCTTCGACCAACTCTCGATGCTGCTCAGCAGTAAAGTTCTGACGGAACGAGTCCATCCAACTGCCATCGCTGGCATCGGCATTCCAAGCGGAGCGCAGTGCATTTGATAAGTAGGTATGGGGGCTGATCAGGTCATTGAGCTGCATGGCTGAGTCGACCATGCCCACGCCGGCCATGAACAGTCCTTTGCCAAAGGCCAGGCCTTTGTGGAGCGCATTCATGGCTGCACTGCGTTCGTTTTGAATCGCTTGCAGCTTGGCAGCCTCGGCTTGTTCCGCAGTGATTATTTCATCCAGAACACCCTGTAACTCCGTGCGTGCTGCTGCTACGTGGGCATCTACTTCGACATCCGCCAGTAGTTGCGCCTCGTACTCACGCCCGGGAATGGTCTGCATGACGCAGCCTTGGGCATTCAGCGCACCTTTCAGTACATTGCCTTCGGCAGGTTGCAGGCTGAACGGGATATTGGCATCGAGGCACTCGCCGTTGTCCCATACGAAACGGATACCAACCAGGCTGGTATTTGTCGCGCTCGTCGTTCCTTCAACCGTCCTTGCTGGCTGGGTATTGAAGTCGCCGTTGTAAGGCGGCGTTGGTGGTGGTTTGCGCTCGTCGCGATTATTGGGAACGTAACCGCTCATCGTCCGGTGCTCCATGCGATGGCCAGTGCGCAGGGTAGTGCTTGGCCTGATCCTTTTCAGCGTCTGATCTTAATCAACGGCCTATGTGCAAAGTCTTGCGCATCGCATAGTGGATGCTCGGTTTTGTGAGCGATGCACGTAAAAAAGCATCGCCAAAGACCAGGCGTAATCCAGTTCGCAGTGCCGTAGGGTGGATAAGGCCTTCTTCATCCACCGCTGCGGCGGATGGCCTGGCTATTTGCTATCGACAAGCAGCGGACGTTCAGCGTCGAGACGTAAATCCGCCTCCCTTCAGACCATTGCCGTTCAGCCCGCAAGCCCTTTTTCGGTTCGTGGCCTAAGCTTCTGCACGAAGCGAGCTGACTCGGCAGCTCAGCCCTCAAAGTACTGCTGCATATACGAGCCAAGGAAGTGCATATGCCTTATCTGTACCACGCGACGAACAAGGCCAATCTGGTAGGTATCCGCGACGTTGGGATGGCGCCTGCATCCAGGCGTCCGGCTTCCAGAGCCCTAGGCGCCACGCAGCAGAACCGGATCGACAAACGCGAAAGCAAGCTCCTGGCTGGCTTCAAGAAATTCCTGAAAAAGTTGGCGGAGCAGGGCTACGCCCACCACACGATCCTCCAAAGCACGGTGCGGGTAAGAATCGCGTTCTCCAACAGGGATTTTGCCGAAGTCGAAGAGGTCCCCTATGCCCCGGGCGCGGACATTCCAGAAAACAAGGGCCTCGTTGCAGCGGACGCCGACCTTGAAGAGATTCTTACTGCGTACATCGGCGCACTCCGACACGCTCGCGTGCCTTTTGACGATGACCTGATGGATGAGAGGCAGGCTAGGCTCGACGCGAGGGCAAAATTGGCAAACAAGAAGCAAAAGCCATTGCCCAAGGATCTACCCAACCTGAATAAGCTGGCGAGGGCGAAGCCCCTCCTGGATAACGAATATCGGCGTATCGACACCCTGGACTTGTCAAGGTACTACAGTCATTTCCTCAGTGAGCTCTCCTATGCTTATCAAGAACTGGTAGCGGATAACGAACAGGAGATAACCCGGCATCGTGTGTACCTATTTGCCGAGAGCCAGTTCAGAACAGAGTACTCCAGCTACGCGACCCATATTGCCAACGGCCAGTACGAAGCCCTGGCGATACTGCGGGTGGATCTCGCCCATGTCGTCAATCCGATGGTCGATGTGTCCCAGGGAAACGCCGCCACCACCAAAGAGACCATCAGCGCTGCTCATATCCAGTACAAGATCGGCGCGACCTTGGCATCGGTGCAAGATGGCAGCGCTTTTACGGAGGGCTGGAGCGAGCTGAGCGGCTATGTACCGCCCACCGCACCGCTCCAGCTAGGCCTCGAGTAGCCAGGGGAATGGCCTCGAAGGCGGCACGATTTAAGGCTCGCCCGAGCCGCTAGGTATAAGTGGATAGACCTCTGACTCCGACAGCTACAACCTCAATTCCGTCCGCAAGGCAAGGTGCCCGCCGCCTTGCGGCGAGCACAGGCGTTGTTGGATGCGGCTGAGAAAGCCCAGCTCGAAGGCATGGCGCTGTGCGCCCGGCGGGTACAGCTGCCGCTCCAGCAACAGATTGGCCCAGAGCCAGCCGCTGTTGGTGTCGTCCAGCCAGGCCTGGGCTGTTTGCACGCCGTGGCCGAAGCTCGCTTGGCAATCTGCATTCCAGCCAAATTCGGCAGGCGGTTGCCCATCATGGCCGGGCAGGTGGGTGAGGTAGCGTTGCAGCTCAATCATGCTCGGCCCTCCCGGCTGCCTGGGCGATGGCCCGGCGGTAGAGCACGATCAACTCGCTCAACAGCGCACTGGTGGTACTTGCCAACTCCGGCTCCGGCATCCGCCGCAACAGCTTGGTCAGCAACGCTGCTCGATACTCGGCTGCTGCCTGCAACGGACACTCGTCGGCCACATGGCTATGCAACGGATTGCGTGGCGTAGGGAAGGGGATAACGACGGATTCAGACTTGGCCATGTAGCACCTCCAGAATGGAAGTCGACACGACAGCCAGCAGCCCAGGGCGGAGCCCTTGGGTAAAAGGGGGATAGTGCATTTTCCTTATGCTCCTTCGTGGATTTAAGGAGCCGCGTTCCATTCGCTACCACACGAAATGGAGGCGGACCGTGCAAGGGTGGTAGACCGACCCACGAAGGACGCCGGCCAGGCCGAAGCCTGCCTCACACGGCCCGCCATAAATGCGCGAGAAAACAGCAGGCACAAAAAAAGCGCCTGCTCTCGACTATGGTGCTACCGCGCCTTCGTGTGAATCGGGCTACCACACCCGGTCACGGGATTGACCGTGACGGGGCGGACTGTAGCGCGGGGTGAGGGGAGAGGGCAAGGTGTGGAGGTGGCTGCTTTCGGCCAAAAGCGCTCGGGTAGCAATATTAATATCGTGGTCTGTCCCTGATTATTCGCTAGTTTTCGTTGAAGAAGCTTTTTAAACCTGCAATTATTTTGTCCACATCGTTTTTTTCGACAGATGGTAGGTTTATTGTTTGTCGAACTCTGGGTAGTCCACGGTGAGCAATTGTTCCTCTGGCTTCGCCAAACGCATTTAGCATTATTATTAATCCTTGGTCTAGCTCATCTAGTTCGTAACCTAGTATGAATGCTGCCAGTTTGAAGCTTTCGCCTTTGATTCCATTGTTTTTACTTAAGGCTTCTTCTGCTTTGGTAATTGCTTCTTCGATTTTTCCAAAGAAAACTGATTCGTTAAATTGATAGTCTTTCGGTAGGGTTATGTCGAAGTACGAGCAATGTCGATATACCCAATGTAGGCTTGAGATTTTGGGGCGAGGTTTTGTCTTTACTTGTGTTTTTAGAGTGTCTAAGTGAGCCCTTGCTTTGCGTTCTAAGTAGTCCTCAATTTCTGCGTGGACAAGGAATCTATATGCGGCTAGATATTCCGTGTCTGCAGTAAAGGATGCGAAATCTTTGAGCTCGTCATGAAGTTGTTGTGTTATGAATTTGGCTTCAAGAGAGGCGCAATTCTGGGCTAGGTCTTGGAAGTAAATACTGACTGGCATTTAGCGAATCCTTGCGCTAGCTTCCTCGTATTTGGCTCCCATTGCATCGGCTATTTTTTTGCCCCATAAGTGTATGCGAGCAAAAGTGGCTTCGCGCGTTTTGGTTGTTTTCTCGATGGCGCTTCTGAAGTCAGGGTCTAGGCAAACTTCTTCGTACAAAGTAATAACTTCTTGGGGGTTTTCTATAGCCCATTGGGATACATGTGGCTCCGAAAAACTTCTTGCTACAGAGTCGAAAATTGCCCGGTTAATGCGGCGCTCGTATCCTTTTTCACTGTATTTTTTAAATGCATTGCTTCCAAAGATGGTGTAAGAAGTTTCTAGTGCCAGGTTTAGGCGGTCAAATTTTTTGATGAGGTCTTGCGATAGTGCGCTCCAATTTGATTCATATTTTTTGGTGGCTTCGTCAAGGAAGTGCTTTAGGTTTCCATTGTAGTGTTCGATGTCTGAATCAAAAGCAATGAAGCGTAGTACTAACTCAGAGTCCCTCATTCTTTTGTCAAGCTTTTCGCCAAAGACTGACTTGAATGCATCGCTGTGGAAGATGTATTCGTCAATGGCATCTAGTAATTTCCCTCCTACAAGAGCTTTTCTTAGTTCTTGTGGTGATAGTTGTAGGCTTCCACTGTTGAGCCGATAAAACATTGCATAGAGGAAGTTCTCATCTTGCCAGTTTCTGACGATGGTGGCTCGAATGGTGCTGTTTTCAAAGTAGTCTCTATCTTGAAATGGTAAGCTTGAAAAATTTAATCCATTGAGGTCTTGTCTAAGGTCTAGGCCTCGCAATGTCAGGTTTCCAGACATAAATGTCATGACTGCAAGTAGTCGCTGCTTGCCATCAATCACCATGAAGTGGCCGCGATTTTCCTTCGCTTCTGCGAGAACGATATTCGGGATTGGTACGCCTACGATGATGGATTCAATAAGTCGACTCTTGCGAGTGTCGTCCCATGCTTCGCGTCGTTGGAATGTTGGATCAAGGACAATGTTCTCGCGAGAAACCTGTTGGTATATGGTGCCGATTGTCCAGTCGGCATTCATTACTACTGCGTTTCTATAATCAATGTTCTGGTCTAGATCGTTTTCATCTTCTTGTTGATCAGTTGGAGCAATGTCTTCAAAGGTAAAGTTCTCGTCATGTGTATTCATACAATGATCCATCTCTAATAGATGTAAAGGGCTAGCATTGCCTTCTTTTCAGAGAAGCACTAACAGCTAACGTATGTGTTGCAGCATGATACCTGCTTTGGCCGGCTTAGGCATTTCATGAAATGCTAGTCTGATGTTCAGATGCGGCACCTCCTGAAACTCACATCTTCCGATTATCTATCAATGCCCATCTACGCGATGCACCGTAATCTGCGACAATCCCGCCTTTGCCCTGATTGCCCCTGATCCAGATGACTGACATCGCCACCCTGCAGAACAATCTCGACCACGTCATGATCGCCGAGCGTCATCGCTTGCGCCGGCAGCTGCATGAGCTGCAGAAGCAGCCCGACGAGGCCAAGCTGGCGCAGTGGCTGGAGCGTTTTCAGGCGTCCAGCGATAAGGTGGCCGCGCGGCGCAGCAGCATCCCGGCGATGCGTTACGACGATGCGCTGCCGATTGCGGCCAAGCGCGACGAGATCAAGGCCGCGCTGGAAAAGAGCCAGGTGGTGGTGATCGCCGGCGAGACCGGTTCGGGCAAGACCACCCAGTTGCCGAAGATCTGCCTTGAGATCGGCCGGGGCGTGCATGGCCTGATCGGTCACACCCAGCCGCGCCGGCTGGCGGCGCGTAGTGTCGCTACCCGCGTGGCGGAAGAGATCGGCACGCCGCTGGGCGAGCTGGTCGGCTATCAGGTGCGCTTCGAGGATCAGAGCAAGGACGGCACGCTGATCAAACTGATGACCGACGGCATCCTGCTCGCCGAAACCCAGCATGACCGCTTTCTGGAAAAGTACGACACCCTCATCGTCGACGAGGCGCACGAACGCAGCCTCAACATCGACTTCCTGCTCGGCTACCTGAAGACCCTGCTGCCGCGTCGCCCGGATCTGAAGCTGATCATCACCTCGGCGACCATCGATCTGGAGCGCTTTTCCAAGCACTTCAACGATGCGCCGATCATCGAGGTGTCCGGTCGCACCTACCCGGTGGAAACCTGGTACCGGCCGCTGGCGGCCGAGGTGGACGAGGAGGGCGAGAGCCTGCTCGATGACCTCACCGTCGACCAGGGCATCCTCGCCGCGCTGGACGAGATTGCCGCGCACGAACAGAGCGTCGGCAAGCGCCCGGGCGACGTGCTGGTATTCCTGCCCGGCGAGCGTGAGATTCGCGAGGCCGCCGAGGTGCTGCGCAAGGCCAATCTGCGTTTTACCGAGGTGCTGCCTTTGTATGCGCGGCTGACGCCGGCCGAGCAGCAGAAGATCTTCGCGCCCATGCCGGGGCGCAAGGTGGTGCTGGCCACCAACGTCGCGGAGACCTCGCTGACGGTGCCGGGCATCCGTTACGTGATCGACTCCGGTACGGCGCGCATCAGCCGCTACAGCTACCGCGCCAAGGTCCAGCGCCTGCCCATCGAGGCGGTGTCGCAGGCCAGTGCCAACCAGCGCAAGGGCCGCTGCGGCCGGGTCGAACCGGGCATCTGCATCCGCCTGTACAGCGAGGAGGATTTCCTCGGCCGTCCCGAGTTCACCGACCCGGAGATCCTGCGTACCAACCTCGCTGCGGTGATCCTGCAGATGCTGCACCTGCGCCTGGGCAGCATCGAGGACTTCCCCTTCATCGAGCCGCCAGACGGCAAGGCCATCAGCGATGGCTTCAACCTGCTGCAGGAGCTGTCTGCGGTCAACCGCGAAAGCCAGCTGACCCCCATCGGCCGGCAACTGGCGCGCCTGCCCATCGACCCACGCCTGGGGCGCATGGTGCTGGAAGGCGCCAGGCAGGGCAGCCTGGAGGAAATCCTCATCGTCGCCGCCGCGCTGTCGGTGCAGGACCCGCGTGAGCGACCGATGGATCGTCAGCAGGCGGCCGATCAGGCGCACGCGCAATGGAAGGACGTGGATTCCGACTTCGCCGCGCTGATCAACCTGTGGCGCGGCTTCGAGGAAAAACGCCAGGAGCTGGGCAGCAACCCGCTACGCACCTGGTGCAAGAAGAACTTCCTCAATTACATGCGCCTGCGCGAATGGCGCGATGCGCATCGGCAGCTGGTGCTGATCGCCCGTGACCTGCAGTTGAGCGGCAAAGGCGCACGCAAGGCGGATAACGCGTCCACCAAGGTGGATGGCTCCGGCCATCCACCCTACGAAAAGGCTCAAAGCCTGACGCCGACCAGGGACACCCGCGTCAACGCCATCGCCCGCCAGCAGGCCGAGGCCAGCGAGGCGGCGGTACGGGCGAAGAACTACGCCGCCGTGCACAAGGCGATTCTCGCCGGCCTGCTCAGCCAGATCGGCCAGAAGACCGAAGAGGGCGACTACCTCGGTGCGCGTCAGCGGCGTTTCTGGATCCATCCGTCCAGCGTGATCGGGCGCAAGAAGCCCACCTGGGTGATGGCGGCCGAACTGGTGGAAACCACCAAGCTGTTCGCGCGCATGGTGGCGAAGATCGAGCCGGACTGGATCGAGCCGCTGGCGGCGCATCTGGTGAAGAAGAACCACCTGGAGCCGCACTGGGAGAAGAAGCGTGGCCAGGTGGTGGCCTACGAGCAGGTCACCCTCTACGGGCTGATCATCGTCGGTCGCCGGCCCGTGCACTACGGCCCCATCGATCCGCCGGTGGCACGCGAGATGTTCATTCGCGAGGGCCTGGTGCGTGGCGAGATCAACAGCCGCGTGCGCTGCCTGACCGCCAACCGGCAGTTGCTCGAACGCCTCGACGAGCTGGAAGCGAAGTCGCGTCGCCGTGACATCCTCGCTGACGAGGAGACCCTGTTCGGTTACTACGAGGCGCGCATCCCGCAGGATATCTACCAGGCCGCCAGTTTCGAGAGCTGGTACAAGAAGGGCAGCGCCAGCGATGCGCAGCTCCTGATCATGCGCGAGGAGGACGCCCTGGCCCGTGATGCCAGGGAGGTGACCGCTGCGCAGTACCCGGACACCTTGCACATCGGCGAGCTGCAGCTGCCGCTGTCCTATCACTTCGAGCCCAATCACCCGCGTGACGGCGTGACCCTGCGCGTACCGGCGCCGCTGCTGCCGCAATTGCAGCCCGAGCGCCTGGGTTGGCTGGTGCCAGGCCTGCTGGAGGCCAAGTGCGTGGCGCTGGTGCGTGGCCTGCCCAAGGCGCTGCGCAAGAACTTCGTGCCGGTGCCGGACTTCGTCGGTGCGGCGCTGGACAAGCTGCACTTCGGTCAGGGTTCGCTGCCGCACGCGCTGGGCGCCGAGCTGCTGCGCATGACCGGCGCGCGGGTCTCCGACGAGGCCTGGGCGGAAGCGGCCGACAGTCTGGAGAGTCACCTGAAGATGAACATCGAGGTGGTCGATGCGCGTGGCAAGTTCCTCGGCGAGGGCCGTGACCTGGCCGAGCTGACCGCGCGTTTCGCCGAGGCCAGCCAGGCCGCGCTGGCCATCCCGCAGCAGGACAAGGCGCCGAAGACGTTGGAGGCCAAGGCCTTCGCCGAAGTCGCCGAGAAGGCTCAGCAGAAGATTGCCGGTCTTTCCATGACGGTTTATCCGGCGCTAGTGGAAGAGGCCGGGGTGGTCAAGGAAGGGCGCTTCCCGACCCAGGCCGAGGCCGACTATCAGCATCGCCGTGCCCTGCAGCGTCTGTTGCTGCAGCAGCTGAGCGAGCAGGCCAAGTTCCTGCGCGGCAAGCTGCCGGGGCTGACCGAGCTGGGCTTGCTGTATCGCGAGCTGGGTCGGGTCGAGGCGCTGGTCGAGGACATTCTGCTGGCCAGCCTGGATGCCTGCATCCTCGACGGCGAGGTAACGCTGCCGCGCGACGGTGCGGCGCTGGCGCAACTGGCCGAGCGCAAGCGTGGTGACTGGACGGTGTATGCCGAACGCATCGCCCGCCTGGCGCTGGAGATCCTCAAGCTGCACCACGGTCTGCTCAAGCGCTTCAAGGGCAAGATCGATCTGGCCCAGGCCATGGCGCTCAACGATATCAAGCAGCAACTGGGCAACCTGGTCTACGCCGGCTTCGTGCGTGAAACGCCGGGCGAGTGGCTCAAGGAAGTGCCGCGTTACCTCAAGGCCATCGAGCAGCGCCTGGACAAGGTCGGCGCGCAGGTGCAGCGCGACCGCGTGTGGACCGGTGAGCTGAGCGGCTACTGGGAGCAGTACCAGGCGCGCACCGCCAAGCACCTCCAGGAAGGCAAGCGCGACCCGCAGCTGGTGCTGTACCGCTGGATGCTGGAGGAGTACCGCGTGTCGCTGTTCGCCCAGCAGCTGGGGACGAAGATGGCGGTTTCGGACAAGCGCCTGAACAAGCAGTGGATGCTGGTCGAGGGTTGAAAGTCGGTGCCGTTCGGCGATGTCCGCATCGCCGAACGGACAGGATGCATCCACTGTGAATTGGCAAAGAGAGAAGCATGAGCGTGAATGATGAAAACGTCGGACTGGGGCGCCGTGGCTGCCTCGGCCTGTTCCTGGCGGGTCTGCTGTTCGTCGTGCTGGTGTTCGTCGGTCTCATCTACATCATGACGCGTCCGCAGGATGGCGAGATCGAAGCCGCCGAGCGCGAGGCGATCGAAGCCTGCTGGAAGAGCGCCGATGCCACGGAGCGCAGCTTCACCGTTGAAAGCTGCCAGGAGATGGAAAAGCAGTTCCAGCGCAAGTTCGGCCATCAGCCATGAGCCTGCTGCAACGCCTGAGTTTCAAGCACTTCGTGGTGGGGTTCTGCGTGTTGGCGCTGGGGCTCGTGGTGCTGATCTGGTGGCTCAGCGGCGCCGCCTACCTGCGTCCCTATGCAGAGCAGACGGTGATCTTCAGCCAGGACGGCCTGAAGCTTCCCGCCTCGCTGGCAGGCCCGGGGCCCATTCGCGTGGTGCACTTCTGGGACCCTGACTGCCCCTGCAACGCGGAGACCGATGCGCACCTGCGTTACCTGATCGGTTTGCACCGCAATGCCGATGTCGAGTTCTACAGCGTGCAGAAACCTGGCAGCAAGGGTGAGATCGCGCCCTTCCTGCGTGGGCGGATGAAACCCTTGCCCGGCATCGAGGGCATGGAGTCGCTGCCGGCCAGCCCGGCCCTGGCGATCTGGGACCGCGACGGCAACCTGGCCTATGCCGGTCCCTACAGCGAGGGGCTGGTGTGCAATTCCAGCAACAGTTTCGTCGAGCCGGTGCTCGATGCGCTGACCCAGGGGCGCCATGTGTCGCTGGCCAGCGGTCTGGCCGTGGGCTGCTACTGCGCCTGGAAATAGCGGCGATGGCAGGCTGCGGGGGCCGGGAGTAGGGCGGTGGCTTGTGAATGGGCATCCTGAGGCTTGGGTGGCGTTCGGCTCCGGCCGTGAGGCTGGTCGCGGCTGAAGCCCCTCCCACAGAAGCCCCTCCCACAGGAGTCCCTCCTGCCAACTGCCATTGCGTAGCCCGGATGCAATCCGGGGCGGGCAGGGGGTCCGTACATGCTTTGCATGTGGGCTGGGCAGGTAGCGCTATCGCGGCTGAAGCCGCTCCTACAGGTGTGTGGTGGCGGCTGGGGCGTTCGGCTGCGTGCTCACCCGGTGCTGGGTGGTTGAGGCCATCCTCACAGAAGCGCCCCTGCCGGCTGTCATCGCGTAGCCCGGATGCAATCCGGGGCGGGCAGGGGGCGTCCTGCTTTGCATGCGGGTTCGGCAGATAGAGCTATCGCGGTTGAAGCCGCTTCTACAGGTGCTTGGCGGCTACAGGGGCATGCTCATGCGGTGGTTCGCGCCTGAAGCGGCGGCTGCAGGCGCTCAGCTGTCCCGTGGGAGCGGCTTCAGCCGCGATGCTTTTTGCCGACCGTGGTGGCCCCGGATTGCATCCGGGCTGCGCGCCAGTCGTCCCCGTCCCTCGATGCGAGCGCCTTTCCAGGCCCAGCTTTCTGCAGGGCTGACGCACCTCGCATGCGCACTCGAAAACTCCGAAATTTCCTCGATGTCAAGCGCTGTGGCGCCGTCAGCTGACGACATCTTGCATGTCAATGATTCCTGTCAATTTGCTGACAAACAGCTCTAAAACGCGGGTGTGATCATTTGTCGCACCCCTGCGCGTCTTTGCTGCGTTCTCGCAGCAAGGTGTTTCAAAACATTGCGTATTTGTTGCGAAACATGTCGGCAAGAGGCTGTCAGTTTGCTCATGAGTAGGTTGCTAATGAATTGTGCGGGCGCGCCCCAGCCCTCAAGATCGCCCGTCCCACGGTTTTACCGTTTCGCTTGCACGGATGCTCAAGCTCAGAGTTTCCGCTGCCGGCCTTTTGCTCGATGGGCCGCACGGCGACTGAAGCCGAATGTGGGACATCACTCAGTTGAAGGTCGTGACATGAAAGAAGAGAAATACCATCGTTGTGTGCGCTGGTTGCTGATGGCGATCGCCTGCTCAGCGCTCGGTGGATGTGACTGGGCACTGTTCAACTCGAAAGGGCAGATCGGTGTCGAGCAGGGCAATCTGATCCTGATCTCCATCGGACTCATGCTGATCGTGGTCGTACCCGTGATCATCATGACCTTCCTGTTTGGCTGGCGTTATCGCGAGTCGAACGAGAAGGCCACCTACATGCCCGACTGGGCACATTCGCACAAGATCGAACTGGTCGTCTGGGGTGTTCCACTGATCATCGTCGCGGTACTGGCGGTCATCATCTGGAAAACCTCGCACTCGCTCGACCCCTACCGCCCGATCGAATCGGACAAGCCGGCACTCAACATCGAGGTGGTCTCGCTCGACTGGAAGTGGCTGTTCATCTACCCGGATCAGGGCGTTGCCGTGGTCAACGAGCTGGTGATCCCGGAGAAGACTCCGGTGACCTTCCACATCACCTCCGACACGGTGATGAACGCGCTGTCGATCCCGCAGCTCGGCGGGATGATCTATGCCATGGGCGGCCAGCGCACGCAGCTCAACCTGATCGCCAACGAACAGGGCGAGTTCTTCGGCCAGTCCGGCAACTTCAGTGGCGAGGGCTTCTCGGCCATGCGCTTCACCACCCACTCGGTCAGCGATGAAGTCTTCGCGCAGTGGGTCGACAAGGTCAGGCAGTCGCCCGAGGTCATGGACTTCGCGGCGTTCAAGCAGGTGGGCGAGCCCGGCGAGATGGTCAACCACCGCTACCCGATCTACCCGATCCGCTACTTCGGCCAGGTCGAGCCGAACCTGTTCAACAAGGTGATCGGCCAGTACGTGACCCTGAAGGATTCCCACAGCACGGCCATGCGCGAAGCAGCGGAGGTGCAGGAGTGAATATGTTTGGAAAACTGACTCTGGATGCGGTGCCGTATCACGAGCCGATCATCATGATCACCCTCGCCATCGTCGCGCTGGGTGGTCTGGCAGTGTTCGCCGCGGTGACCTACTTCAAGAAGTGGGGCTACCTGTGGAGCGAGTGGCTCACCTCGGTGGACCACAAGAAAATCGGCGTGATGTACATCCTCGTTGCGCTGGTCATGCTGGTGCGTGGCTTTGCCGACGCGATCATGATGCGTACCCACCTGGCCATGGCCCACGGTGACGGGCAGGGCTACCTGCCGCCCGAGCACTACGACCAGATCTTCACCGCTCACGGCATCATCATGCTGATCTTCGTGGCCATGCCACTGGTCACCGGCCTGATGAACATCGTCGTGCCGCTGCAGATCGGCGCACGTGACGTGGCCTTCCCCTACCTGAACTCGCTGAGTTTCTGGCTGTTCGTCGGTGGCGCGCTGCTGATCAACCTGTCGCTGGGCCTGGGCGAGTTCGCCAAGACCGGCTGGGTGGCTTATCCACCGTTGTCAGGCATCCAGTACAGTCCGGGCGTGGGCATGGACTATTACATCTGGAGCATGCAGCTATCGGGACTGGGGACGACCCTGACCGGGGTCAACTTCATCGCCACCATCCTCAAGATGCGTGCCCCGGGCATGAGCCTGATGAAGATGCCGATCTTCACCTGGACCATCCTGATCACCTGCATCCTGATCTGCGGCGCCTTCCCTCCGCTGACCGCGACCCTGGCGATGCTGTCGCTCGACCGCTACCTGGATTTCCACTTCTTCACCAATGAACTGGGCGGCAACCCGATGATGTACGCCAACCTGTTCTGGATCTGGGGTCACCCGGAGGTGTACATCCTCATCCTGCCGGCGTTCGGCGTGTTCTCCGAAGTGGTGGCGACCTTCTCGCGCAAGACCCTGTTCGGCTATGCCTCAATGGTCTGGGCGACTGCGGCTATCGGCGTGCTGTCGTTCGTGGTGTGGCTGCACCACTTCTTCACCATGGGTTCCGGTGCCAGCGTCAATGCCTTCTTCGGCATCATGACCTCGATCATCGCCATCCCCACCGGGGTGAAGATCTTCACCTGGCTGTTCACCATCTTCCGTGGCCGTCTGCAACTCAACGCCATGACCTGGATGACCCTGGGCTTCCTGGTGACCTTCTCCATCGGCGGCATGACCGGCGTTCTGATGGCGGTGCCGGCGGCGGACTTCGTGCTGCACAACAGCCTGTTCCTGATCGCCCACTTCCACAACGTGATCATCGGTGGCGCGGTGTTCGGCTACCTGGCCGGCATCATCTACTGGTTCCCGAAAGCCTTCGGCTTCAAGCTGCTCGATCGCTTCGGCCGTTACTCCTTCTGGTGCTGGCTGATCGGTTTCTACTTCGCCTTCATGCCGCTGTACGTGCTCGGTTTCATGGGCATGACCCGTCGCCTGAACCACTTCGACAACCCGGCCTGGGTGCCGTGGGTGCAGGTGGCCGTGGTCGGTGCGGTGCTGATCGGCATCGGTATCGTCTTCACCGTGGTGCAGTTCGTCACCAGCTACATCAAGCGCAAGGACAACGTCGACGTCACGGGCGATCCGTGGGATGGCCGTACCCTGGAATGGGCAACGTCCTCGCCACCGCCGTTCTACAACTTCGCGGTCATCCCGACGGCGGACAAGATCGACGCCTTCTATGAGGCGAAGAAGAACGGCGTCGAGCTGATGCCAGCGCCCGAGCACTACGAGCCGATCCACATGCCGAAGAACACCGGCAACGGTCTGGTCGTGTCGGCGTTCGTCATCGCCTTCGGCTTCGCCATGATCTGGCACATCTGGTGGCTCGCCATCGTCGGTCTGGTCGGTGCCGTGGTCAGCTTCATCGTGCGTTCCTACGACGAGGACATCGACTACTACGTGCAGCCCGAAGAGATCGCGCGGATCGAGCAGGCGCACCATCAAACCAAAGCCAACGCAGTGGTACAGGCATAACCATGACCGCATACGAACCCCACTATCCACATGACACTCATGGCCACAGCCATGAGCACCACCACGACAGCAGTGGCATCAAGCTGTTCGGCTTCTGGGTCTACCTGATGACCGACCTGCTGATCTTCGCCACGGTGTTCGCCACCTTCGCGGTGCTGAGCAACGCCTTCGCCGGTGGCCCCACCGCCAAGGAGATGCTCCGTCCGGGCCTGCACCTGGTGCTGGTGGAAACCTTCGCGCTGCTGTTCTCCAGCATCACCTACGGCATGGCCATGCTCGCCACCTACCGGGGCGACAAGGCCGCGGTGCTGCGCTGGCTGGGCATCACCTTCCTGTTCGGGGTGAGCTTCATCAGCATCGAACTGTACGAGTTCCGCCACCTGATCCATGAAGGGGCCGGGCCGCAGACCAGCGCCTACTGGTCGGCCTTCTTCACCCTGGTCGGCACCCACGGTCTGCACGTCAGTGCCGGCCTGCTGTGGATGCTGGTGCTGATGCTGCAGGTCGGCAGCCGTGGCCTGACCGACACCAACAAGACGCGGGTCGGACTGCTCAGCCTGTTCTGGCACTTCCTCGACGTGGTGTGGATCTGCGTCTTCACCGTCGTCTACCTGATGGGAGTGCTGTAAATGGCTCATCAAGACAATCACGCGGCACACGCCGTGGGTTTCAAGGATTACCTGAGCGGTTTCATCCTCTCGGTGATCCTTACCGTGATCCCCTTCGCCCTGGTCATGCATCCTGAAGTGCTGGGCCTGAGCCGTGGCGCGACTCTGATCACCGTGGTGATCTTCGGCCTGGTGCAGGTTCTCGTCCACCTCGTGTACTTCCTGCACATGAAGACCGACGCGGAAGGCCGCTGGAACGTCGTATCGATGATCTTCACCGTGTTGATCATCGCGTTCGTCGTGGGCCTGTCGGTCTGGATCATGTGGAGCATGCACTATCACATGATGATCAACTGATGCTGGCGCTCCTGAAGCAGTACCTCAACCTCGCCAAGCCTGGCATCGTCTTCGGCAATCTGATTTCCGTGACGGGTGGGTTCTTCCTGGCTTCGCGTGGCGATGCCGACCTGACGCTGTTCCTCGCGACAGCGCTGGGGGTTGCGCTGGTGATCGCCTCAGGCTGCGTGTTCAACAACTACATCGACAGGGACATCGACCAGAAGATGGAGCGGACCCGCAACCGGGTCCTGGCGCAGGGGCTGGTGTCCCCTGCGCACGCCATCGTCTATGCCTGCGTGCTCGGCGTCGCTGGTGTGGCCGTGCTGTATGCCGCCAGCAACACCCTCGCGGTGATGCTGGTGCTGATGGGCTTCGTGGTCTACGTCGGCCTCTACAGCCTGTGGCTCAAGCGCGGCTCGGTGTACGGCACCCTGGTCGGCAGCCTGTCGGGGGCGGCTCCGCCCGTGGTGGGCTACTGCGCGGTCAGCAACGAGTTCGATGCTGGCGCGGCCATCCTGTTGTTGATCTTCAGCCTGTGGCAGATGCCGCATTCCTATGCCATCGCCATCTTCCGTTTCAATGACTACCAGGCCGCGAACATTCCGGTGCTGCCCGTCATCAAGGGGATCTCGGCTGCCAAGCGGCAGATCGTGCTGTACATCGCCGCCTTCGTGGTCGCGACCCTGATGCTGACGCTCAGCGGTTACGCCGGCTACAGCTACTTCGTGGTCGCCGCGCTGAGCGGTGCCTACTGGCTGTGGATGGGCGTATCGGGATACAAGGCCGTCGACGATACGGTGTGGGCGCGCAAGCTGTTCACCTTCTCCATCGTCACCATCACCATGCTCAGCGTGATGATGTCGGTGGACTTCATCTCCGCGCCGGAGCAGGTGCTGGTGACCTCCATCAACCACCTGTGCAGCCAGTTCGCCGCCAGCGCGCAGGGCATCTGCGCGGTGGTCGCCGGTATCTGATCGGGACGGGTAGGGCGGCATCTTCAGCTGCGGCCAGCCGGCAGGGTGGATGTCGCTCTTTGCATCCACCAGCCGGTGGATCGATGCAGCGCGATCCACCCTACGGCGGCATCTTCAGCTGCGGCCAGCCTGCAGGGTGGATGTCGCTCGTTGCATCCACCAGCCGGTGGACCGGTGAAGCGCGATCCACCCTACGGCAGTACCTTCAGTTGCGGCCAGGTGGCCAGCCAGTTCTTGCTGCGCAGTCGCGCCTGGTAGATCGGCTGTTCTCGTCCTTGAACCTTCCGGCCGGTCGCACGATGAGGCCGAACAGGTCCTCCAGGCCGTGTGGTGCGGTGACTTCAATCTCTCCCTGCTCATCCAGTCGCACGGCCACCGCCGTCGCCGTCTCCGGCCAATAGCGCATCGCGTCGCTAGCCGAGGCATAAGGTGCGTCGCCATTGCGCAGGTGCATGCGCGCCTGATTCTTCACCGACCACTGCAGTCCTTCGTCCCTGTGGCGCAGGAGCTTCTCCAGTTCGACATCGCGCGCAGCGGAGGCCTGGCTGCGTTCGAACCAGATCACGTCGATGTCCGCTGGCAGCGGCGCGTCGCTGCGCTGGTGCAGGTGATCCCAGACCGCGCTGCGCACGAAGCCGGCGGCCACCCAGCAGTCGGGCAGGTCGAGTTCGCGTACCAGCCGGAGGATGCGCAGGCGCTGCGGGTCGGCGCAGATGATCGCCTGGAGTCGGGTGGTCAGGTTCATCCGTGCAGCCTAGCAGCGCGGCCTGTCGCTGCTCCACACCCTGGGGCCGGCTTCTGCCGCCAGGTGCCTGCCATGCGCTTCAGATCTCGCGCTGGTTGACCCGCTGCATCAAGGCTTCGGCCGACTCCTTGCGCTCGGAGTAGCGGTCCACCAGCTCCGGGTGCTCGCGCAGCAGCAGGGTGAAGCGCATCAGCTCTTCCATCACGTCGACCAGGCGGTCGTAGTAGGGGGAGGGCTTCATGCGATCGTCGTCGCCGAATTCGAGAAAGGCCTTGGGCACCGACGACTGGTTGGGGATGGTGAACATGCGCATCCAGCGGCCGAGCACGCGCAGCTGATTGACCACGTTGAACGACTGCGAGCCGCCGCAGACCTGCATCACCGCCAGGGTCTTGCCCTGGGTCGGGCGTAGGGCGCCGAGGGCCAGCGGCACCCAGTCGATCTGCGCCTTGAACACCGCCGACATGGCGCCATGGCGCTCCGGTGAGCACCACACCTGGCCTTCCGACCACTGCATCAGATCGCGCAGCTCCTGCACCTTGGGGTGTTCCACCGGTGCGTCGTCGGGCAGTGGCAGGCCGGATGGGTCGAAGATGCGGGTCTCGGCGCCGAGGTGGTGCAGCAGGTGTGCGGCTTCCTGTACCAGCAGACGGCTGAACGAGCGCGGCCGGGTGGAACCGTACAGCAGCAGGATGCGCGGCGCCGGGGCTGAGTCGCTGCCTTGGGCCGGCAGCAGGTCGAGGTCGAGATTGGGCAGGTCGTCGCTCATGCGTGCGTCTTCACTCTTGGCCAATGCGGTTGATCGCCTGCTGCAGCTCGTCGCGACTCATGTCCGCCAGGGGCAGGGCGAGGAAGGCGCGGCAGCGCCGTTCGATATGCGCCAGGGTGGCCTGGAACGCGGCGTCGATGCTGGCCTCGTCGCCTTCCACGTGGGACGGATCTTCCAGGCCCCAGTGGGCTTTCAGCGCCGGGCCGAAGTACACCGGGCAGGCTTCGCCGGCGGCCTTGTCGCACACAGTGATGACGATGTCCGGTGGGCTGTCGACGAAGGCATCGTTGCCCTTGCTGCTCAGGCCCTCGGTGGCGATGCCGGCCTCGCGCAGGGTCAGCAGGGTGCGCGGCAGCACCTCGCCGCGCGGGAAGCTGCCGGAACTCACCGCCAGCTGTCCGGCGGGCGCCAGGTGGTTGAACTGCGCCTCGGAAAGGATGCTGCGGCAGCTGTTGGCCGTGCACATGAAGAGGATTTTCATCGGAAGGCTCCGCGAGGTCAGAGGCTCAGGCGCACGGCCAGAGCGGCAAGGGTGAGCAGCAGGATCGGCAGGGTGAGGACGATGCCCACCCGGAAGTAGTAGCCCCAGGTCACGCGGATGCCCTTGCGCGCCAGGACGTGCAGCCAGAGCAGGGTGGCCAGGCTGCCGATGGGGGTGATCTTCGGGCCCAGGTCGCAGCCGATCACGTTGGCGTAGATCATCGCCTCGCGCACGGCCCCGCTGGCCTGGCTGGCGTCGATGGCCAGGGCGCCGATCAGTACGCTGGGCATGTTGTTCATGATCGAGGAGAGCAGCGCGCTGAGCAGCCCGGTGCCCAGTGCCGCGCCCCACACGCCGTACTGCGCGAAGCGCTCGAGCAGCCCGGTGAGGCTGGCGGTCAGGCCGGCGTTGCTCAAGCCGTAGACCACCAGGTACATGCCCAGGGAGAAGATCACCACCTGCCAGGGCGCCTCGCGCAGGACCTTGCCGGTGGCGATATGGCGGCCGCGTGCGGCGATGGCGAACAGCACCGCCGCGCACACGGCGGCGATGGCGCTGATGGGCACGCCCAGCGGTTCCAGGGCGAACAGGCCGAGCAACAGCACCAGCAGGACGATCCAGCCGACGAAGAAGGTGCGTGGGTCGCGAATCGCCTCGCGGGGTGCCGGGAGGCTGTCCACCGCGTACTGCGCCGGGATGTCGCGGCGGAAGAACAGCCAGAGCATGCCCAGGGTGGCCGCCACGCTGACCAGGTTGACCGGCACCATCACCGCCGCATAGCGGGCGAAGCCCAGGTCGAAGTAGTCCGCCGAGACGATGTTGACCAGGTTCGACACCACCAGCGGCAGGCTGGCGGTGTCGGCGATGAAGCCGGCGGCCATGACGAACGCCAGGGTCGAGGCCGGCGAGAAACGCAGGGCCAGCAGCATGGAGATGACGATGGGGGTGAGGATCAGCGCCGCGCCGTCGTTGGCGAACAATGCCGAGACGCCGGCCCCAAGGAGGATGCTGAAGGCGAACAGGCGCGTGCCGCTGCCATTGGCCCAGCGCGCCACGTGCAACGCGGCCCAGGCGAAGAAGCCGGCCTCGTCCAGCAGCAGGCTGATGATGATCACGGCAATGAAGGTGGCCGTGGCGTTCCAGACGATCTGCCACACGGTCGGGATGTCGCCCGGGCTGACCACCCCGGCGAGCAGCGCCAGCAGCGCGCCCAGCGAGGCGCTCCAGCCGACGCCGAGGCCGCGTGGTTGCCAGATGACCAGAATCAGGGTGAAGACGAAGATGGCGGCGGCGATCAGCATGCAGGTATCTCAGCAGCAGGTGGCAAGGCGGGCAGGGCGCTCGCCCATGTTGGCGAGGCGCGTGCAGTCCTGCTCCAGCCAGCTGCGGTTGGCTGTCAGGGTGGCGGCGAGCACCTCACCTATCCACTGGGGCAGGTCCGGGGCGAGGCGGTAGTACACCCACTGCCCCTGGCGGCGGTCCTGCAGCAGCCCGCAGCTGCGCAGCTGTGCCAGGTGGCGGGAGATCTTCGGCTGGCTGTCGCCCAGTGCACAGACCAGTTCGCAGACGCACAACTCGCCCTGCTCGACGATCAGCAGCACGGCGCGCGCGCGGGTTTCGTCGGCCAGGGCCTTGAACAGTTCGGTTGGAGAGAGCGGGGCAGGCATGCGCGGCGTCTCGCATATATGGTTTTGCGAATATACGTAATTCCATATGTGGTAGGCAACCACGGTGGTGGCCGAGGCCGGCTTTGCTCTAAAGTCCGATGGGCCGGTCGCCGGGACGGATTTTCCCGGTTGGATACTTTCGAGGGAGGCGCCTCATGCGTTTACCGCGCATGCGTAACGTTATGGCCTGGACGCTGGTGGTGGTGCTGTTGATCGTGGTCGCTCTGCTCGGCGTGCGCATTGCCGGGTTGTCGTCATTGCCCGAGTTGCAACCCTGGCACCGTCTGGTGCCGCAGGAGCTGGATGTGGACCAGCTGGACGCTGCCGACTGGCAGGCCTACCTGGCCGCCGAGGCGGCGCTGTTCGAGCGCCTCGAGCGCGAGCTGGTCGAGCCGGTCACCCAGGCTGGGAACGCCCGCTACAGTCGTTATGCCAGTGACAGCCCGGTGTATCCCGGCAACCTGCCGCACGACTGGAACCGCTCCTTCATCCTGCAGCCGCAGGGCGAGGTGCGCGGTGTGGTGGTGCTGTTGCACGGTCTGACCGATTCGCCCTACAGCCTGCGCCATATCGCGCAGCACCTGAGCGAGCAGGGCCTGCTCGCCGTGGTGCCGCGCATGCCGGGCCACGGCAGCGTGCCGGCGGCGCTGACCGATGCCCGCTGGGAGCAGTGGCTGGCCGCCACACGGCTGGCGGTGCGCGAGGCGCGCCGTCAGGTGCCGGAGGCGCCGCTGTACCTGCTCGGCTACTCCAATGGCGGCGCGCTGGCGCTGCGCTACAGCCTGGCGGCGCTGGAGGACGAGCGCCTGGCCATGCCCCGGCAAGTGGTGCTGATCTCGCCGATGATTGGCGTCACCAGCTATGCCCGTTATGCCGGGCTGGCGGCCTTGCCGGCGGTGCTGCCGGCGTTCGCCAAGTCGGCATGGATGAACGTGCTGCCGGAGTTCAACCCGTTCAAGTACAACTCCTTTCCGGTGCAGGCGGCGCGGCAGACCTATGAGCTGACCAGCGAGGTGCAGCGTGCCTTCGACGCTGCCGAGACGTCCGGCCGCCTGCAGCGTCTGCCGCCGGTGCTGGCGTTCCAGTCGCTGGCCGACAGCACGGTGAGTACCCCGGCGGTGGTGCGTCAGCTGTTCGAACGCCTGCCGGACAACGGCAGTGAGCTGGTGGTGTTCGATATCAACCGTTCGCGTGCGGCCAGTTCGTTGCTGCGTGCGGACATGAGCGACCTGCTCGAGGCGCTGCTGCCCTCGGCCAGGCGCAACTACGACCTGACGGTGGTCGGCGTGGCCGCCGATCAGGGGCGCGAGGTCGAGGCGCGGCGCGTGGCCAGCGGCAGCCAGCAGGTCGAGCACCAGGCGCTGGGGGTCGAGTACCCGAGCCAGCTGTTCTCGCTGTCGCACGTGGCCCTGCCATTCCCGCCTGGCGACCCGCTGTACGGCAGCGACCCGGTCGCGGGCGAGTCCTATGGCGTTTCGCTCGGTACCCTGGCGCCGCGCGGTGAGCACGGCGTGCTGGTGGTGGGGCTGGACAGCCTGCAGCGGGCGACATCCAACCCCTTCTACGACTACCTGCAGCAGCGCATCGAGCAGCGCCTGCGTTAGGCCGGGAGGTGGACAGCGCCGGCTGTCCACCCGGCTGCAGGGTTACAGGCGGAAGCGACCGACCAGGCCGTCCAGCTGCGTGGACAGCGCCTGCAGGTCGCTGCTGGCCTGGCTCAGCTGGTCGGCGATATGGGTCGTGCCGACGGTCAGCTCGTTGATGTCGACGATGTTGCGGTTGATGTCTTCCACCACGCTGGACTGTTCCTCGGTGGCCGTGGCCACCTGGATGTTCTGATCGCTGATCTGGCCGATATGGCTGTTGATCTGCTCCAGCGCCGCCGAGGCCTTGCTCGCGTACTCGACCACCAGGGCGCTCTGGCGTCGGCCCTTGGCCATGGCCTCGACCGCCGAGCGTGATTCGTTCTGCAGGCGGTCGATGACCTGCTGGATCTCCTCGGTGGAGGCACCCGAACGGCTGGCCAGGGTGCGCACCTCGTCGGCCACCACGGCGAAGCCTCGGCCCTGTTCGCCGGCGCGGGCGGCCTCGATGGCGGCGTTGAGGGCGAGCAGGTTGGTCTGTTCGGAAATGCTGCGGATGGTGTTGAGCGTGGTGCTGATGGCCTCGGTCTGCGCGGCCAGCGCTTCGATCACCTGGGCGGCCTGTTCCAGCTCGCCGTTGAGGGCGTCGACCTGCTGCTGCGCCTGACCGACCACGGCACCACCGTCGCTGGCATGCTGGGTGGCCTCGCGGGCGACTTCCGCCGCGTTCTCGGCGTTGCGGGCGATCTCGTTGACGGTCGAGCCCAGCTCGTTGATGGCGGTGGCCACCTGCACCGTGCGGTCGCTCTGCGCAGTGCAGTTGCTCTGGGTCAGGCTGGCGCGTTCGGCCACGTCGCGGGCCATGCTCGACAGCTGGCGCGAGTTGTCGGCGAGCTCGCGCATGGCGCCGTGGACCTTGTCGATGAACTGGTTGAAGCTGCGTGCGATCTCGCTCAGCTCGTCCTGGCCGGGCAGGTCGATGCGGGTGTTCAGGGCCAGGTTGTCGGCGGCCTGGCCGAGGCTGTTCTGCAGCACCGCCACGCGGCGGCGCAGTTGGATGACGATCAGCCAGGAGATGATCATCGAGACCAGCAGGCCGATGGCGATGATGGCGATCTGGCGAGTCAGGCCGCTGTCGTAGCTGCGGGCGCTGTGCTGGTTCTGCTGCTCGGCCTGCTGCAGCAGTACGTCGAGCAACTGGTTGGCGCCCTGGCGCATCACGCCGTAGGTCTTGGCGTACTGGTCGCGATAGATCTGCTGGGCCTTGGCCATGTCGCCGGCATCGAAGGCTGCGAGCATCGGGTTCAGCTCGTTGCTGACCATGCTCTCGAACTGGTCGAGCAGCTGCTGCGCCTGGGCCTTGCGCTCCGGGTTGACCTGTGCGGCCACCGCCTGACGCATGGCTTCGCGCATTTCCGGAATGTCTTCGTTGCGCGCATCCTGGACGCGTGACTTCACCCCGCGCTCGTCACGCAGCGGCGTGTCCTGCAGCAGCATCATGTCGAGGCCGACGCGCATGCGCGGGATGCGTGAGGCCACTTCGGCCATGGCACGCATCGGGGCGGCGGTGTTCAGGTAGAGCACTTCCGTATCGCGGTGCATGCTGGACATGCTGTTGAGACTGGTCAGCGCCACCAGCAGCAGGGCGATGCAGGGGATGGCCACCGCCACGATCAGGCGGGTTTTCAGTGAGAGGGCGTCGAGACGCATGGGAAGGCTCCGGTCCGAGAACATATGCAGCGCAACAGCCGGTCACCATGACCGGCCAGTATTGCCGTTGTTGTATCGGCCGCGACGCCACAGAACATGAGGGCGGTTCGGGAGGTTTTGTTTGCCCGTTCGTGGCGGGCGACGGCAGGCGAGATCGGAACCTGCGCGGTGGCACGCGAGGGTGCACTCGCCGAGCCGGCGTGAGCGTGCGCCTGTGCAGCGGGGCAAGGCCGCGAGACGGAGATGCAGAATGCGCCGCAAGAGGGCTTGCGGCGCATTCCGGGTCAGGCCTGCAGCAGGGCATCCAGCTGGCCGGCGCGGTCCAGCGAGGCCAGGTCGTCGAAGCCGCCGACGTGGTGCTGGCCGATGAATATCTGCGGCACGCTGCGACGCTTGCTGCGTTGCAGCATCTCGGCCAGGCGCCCGGGGGAGCGGCCCACGTCGATCTCGTCGTAGCTCACCCCCTTGCGCTTCAGCAGCGCCTTGGCGTTGAGGCAGTAGGGGCAGTGATCGCTGGTATAGAGCGTTACGTTCTGCATGGTGCACCTCGGGGTGATCAGACCGCGACCGGAGGGAAGTCGACGTCGGTTTCGGCCAGGTTGTTGAGGTAGTTGGTCAGCGTCATCAGCGCGACGTTGGCCACCACTTCGACGATGGCCGCGTCGGCCAGTCCGGCCTGGCGCGCGGCCTGCAGCTGTGCGTCAGTGAGGCGGCCACGGTGGTCGATGACCTGCCGGGTGAGGCGCGCCACTGCATCCAGTTCGCCGTCGCGGGCACTGCGGATATCCGCGTCGCTGAGGCCGGCCTTGCTGCCGAACAGGGTGTGCGCCGCCAGGCAGTATTCGCAGCCGTTGACCTGCGAGCTCGCCAGCGCCACCACTTCGCGCGCCCTGGCATCGAGCGTGCCCTTGCCCAGGGCCTGCGACAGGGCGAGGTAGCCGCTCAGGGCGGCGGGCGCATGGGCCAGGGTGGCGAAGGTGTTGGGCACGAAGCCGAGCCCCTTGCGGATGCCTTCCAGTTGCGCCTGGGCGCTGGCGGCGGTCTGTTCGAACGGCAGTGCGGTGATGCGAGTCATGGTGATTCTCCAGTCTTGGTTGGGGGAGCCTGTGTTTCAAGCCTGGAGCCATGCTAGTGGAGCGCTCTGGCTTTTCGGATTCAGATCGTCTATCTTATGCGACAGATCGTCCAGAAATGCGAGGTGCCCGTGGATCGCCTGTCCAGCCTGCTGCATCACTTCAACCTGCATGCCAGTACCTTTCACCGCGGGGGTTTCTGCGGCACCAACAGCTATGGCGCCAACGAGGCGCATGGCCACATCCATCTGCTGCGGGCGGGGCGCCTGAGCTTTCGCGACAGCGACGGCCATGAGCTGCGTCTCGAGGAGCCGAGCCTGATGCTGGTGGCGCGGCCTCGTCTGCATCGGATGAGTGCCAGCGAGGCCGATGGCGCCGAGCTGGTCTGCGCGACCCTGGCCTTCGATGGTGGTTTCGACAACCCGCTGGCGCGGGCGTTGCCCGGCGCCATCGTCAAACCCCTGCGCGAGCTGCCGAGCCTGAACGGTTGCCTGGACTGGCTGTTCGCCGAGGCGGCAGGCGACGACTGCGGGCGCGAGCTGGTGCTCAACCGCCTGTTCGAACTGATGGTGATCCAGCTGCTGCGTCATCTGATGAACAGCCGCGAGCTGGCGTCCGGGATGATGGCGGGGCTGGCCGAGCCGCGCCTGGCACGCGCGCTCAATCAACTGCACGAGCGGCCGCAGCATGGCTGGTCGGTGGCCGAACTGGCGACGCTGGCGGGTATGTCGCGGGCCAGCTTCGCCGCGCACTTCCATCAGGTGGTCGGCGCCACTCCGGCGGATTATCTGGTCGGCTGGCGCGTCAGCCTGGCGCAGAAACGCCTGCGCGAAGGCCGGCCCATGGCATTGATCGCCGACGAGGTCGGTTATGAAAGCCCCTCGGCGCTGGCCCGTGCCTTTCGCCGCAAGGTCGGTCTCAGCCCCAGCGAGTGGCTGCGCCAGGGCGTTCAGTAGGCGAAGTGGTCGATGGCCTGCCTGACCTTGTCCAGAGCCGTCTGCAACTGCTCCAGGGGCAGCGAACCGAGGGCCAGGCGCAGGGCGTGCGGTACCTGCTCCGAGGTGCTGAACGGCTCGGCGCTCGATACCGCGACGCGCTCCTGCAGCAGGCGCGCAACCACCTGATCGGCGCGCACATCCTCCGCTAGCGGCAGCCAGAGAAAGTAGCCTGCCTCATGCCCCACCAGGTGCAAGCCGCCCAGCATGCGTCGAGCCAGCGCCTGGCGGCGTTGGGCGTCTCTACGTTTCTCGCTTTCCAGGCGGGCCAGCGTGCCGTCTTCGATCCAGGCGCAGACCAGTGCACTCATCACGCCGGGCGTGTTCCAGGTGGTCGCACGGATGTTGCGCTCCAGCGCGGCGACCCAGGCTTCGGGCGCGCTCAGGTAGCCCACCCGCAGGCCCGTGGCGATGTTCTTCGAGAAGCCGGACACATGCACCGTGCGTTCGGGCGCCAGCGCGGCCAGTGGCGGTGGTGCCGAGGAGGCCAGGAAGGCGTAGGCGGCGTCCTCGATGATCAGCAGGTCATGCTGCCGGGCAATCTTCACCAGGCGCTCGCGCTGCGCCAGGTCGAGCACCCAGCCCAGCGGGTTGTGCAGGGTCGGCATGCTGTAGATCGCCCGTACCCGACGCTTCTCGCAGAGCCGCGCCAGCGCCTCCAGGTCGGGGCCGCTGGCGCTGCAGGGAATGGCCAGCAGCTCCAGGCCGCGCGCTTCGGCCGCCGTCTTGAAACCGGGGTAGGTGAGGGCGTCCACCGCGACCACGTCGCCCGGCCTGAGCAGCGCCTGCACGGTCGTCGCCAGGCCATGCTGGGCACCACTGACGATCAGCACCTGCCGGGCGCTGACAGGCAGGCCCAGGCTGCTCAGGTGACGGGCCAGCAACGCCCGCTCATGAGGACGGCCGGCATGCGGCTGATAGCGCAGCAGCGCGTCCAGGTCACCGCACAACGCCAGCTGGCGCAAGGCCTGGCGCAGCAGGTCGGCCTGGCCGGGCAGCGTCGGGTAGTTGAAGTTGAGGTCGAGCAGGTCGCTGGCGGTCGCCTGCTGATCGATGCCGTGTCCGGGCGCCAGGGTCGTCTCGCGGACGAAGGTGCCGCGCCCGGTTTCGCCGCTGACCAGGCCCATGGCATGCAGCTCGGCGTAGACCCGCGAGGCGGTGACCAGTGCGATGCCGTGGTCTGCGGCCAGCTCGCGGTGGGTGGGCAGGCGCGTGCCGGGTGCCAGCACACCACGGCGAATGTCGTCGGCCAGGCGATCGACGATCTGTTTGTAGCGTGCCAGCGGCATGGCGGCTGTATCCATGACAATAATTTGATTGTCATGATTCGTGCGCCGAAGCTGGCTGGCAACCCACCTGCACTGACGGAGTCGCCATGCACATCGCCATTCTCACCTTCGACGCGTTCAACGAACTCGACTCGCTGATCGCCTTCGCCATCCTCAAGCGCATTCGTCAGCCGGACTGGCGTGTCAGCATCGCCAGCCCGGATGCGCGGGTGACATCGATGAACGGCCTGGTGATCGACGGCCAGATCGATCTGCAGCAGGCCAGCGCGGCCGACGCGGTGATCGTGGGCAGCGGCATGCGTACCCGCGATGTGGTCGCGGACCCGGCGCTGCTGGCCCAGCTGCGTCTCGATCCGGCGCGGCAACTGCTGGCCGCGCAGTGTTCCGGCGCGCTGATCCTGGCCCGGCTCGGGCTGCTCGACGACGTGCCGGCCTGCACCGACCTGACCAGCAAGCCCTGGGTGCAGGAGGCGGGGATCAGGGTGCTCGACCAGCCGTTCTTCGCCCGGGGGAACGTCGCCACGGCGGGCGGCTGCCTGGCGTCGGTCTATCTTGCGGCCTGGATCGCCGCGCGCCTGGCGGGTGTCGATCAGGCGCGCGAGGCGCTGCACTACATCGCGCCGGTGGGCGAGAAGGAGCAGTACCTGGCCACGGCCATGGCGGCCATCGGGCGCTACCTGCCGAACGCGACCTGAGGCGCCCGCGCTGCCTGCGGGATTCGTGTCGGCCGGGCAAGCTGTCGTACCATCGCGCCTCGCCCCAGTTTCATGAGCCCTCGCGCATGTTCGAAATCACCCCCATCAGTCCCGAGCACTACCGTCAGCAGACTCGCCGCAGTACCGCGCTGGTCGCGCTGATCTTCGTCGCGCTCGCCATGTTGCTGGCCACGCTCAGCGTGCAACTGTTCGGCGAGCCGGGCGCTGCCGACAATTTTCGCTGGAACCTGCTTGGCGTCGCGCTCGGTTTCGTCCTCACGGTGGTGCTGGTGCGCCAGCAGTTCTGGCACCGCGAGTGGATGGCGGCGGCGGTCTATGGCTGGCGGCTCAAGCGCAGCCTGATGCGCATCACCAACGTCATGCATCACGTCAGGGCAGGGGTGGCGCAGGAGGACGAAACCGCGATGAAACTGCTGCGCTTCTACCATCTGGGCGTGACCCAGATGCATCAGCTCGACGGCAACAGCAGCGAGCTGAGCCAGATGGTGCACGAGATCGACGCACATCGGGACGTCATGCAGCAGCGCGGGCTGGAGCTGGAGCAGACGCGACTCGACCCTGCATGGCTGGAGCAGGTGAAAGCCGTCAAGGCGTAGGGTGTGGCGCTGTTTCGACGGCGTTCGCCATGCGTTACCCATGACCTGGCCTTGCCAGTCACCCTGACGGTAGCGGGCGATTTCCAGGCAGTGCTCGCATGCACCACCCGACGACGCCCCGCGCCGGCCTGATCGCCTCCCTCCAGTCTGTGTCATCTCGGCTTCCGCTGGTGGGTCAGGATGACTCTTCTGCTGTCTCAATGACTCTATTCGCTTGTTGTCATTGAGATATCTTTATTCATATCTATTTGTTTTTATTAATAAAAATAAATGGCACGCAATCTGACTGTCTCCAGGCGCAATGCCCATTACAGGAGAACACAGATGAAACACATTGCCTTGCTTGCACTTTCCCTTGGCCTGCTGGCCGTCAGTAGCGCGCAGGCCGCCGAGGTGCTGGCCGAGCGCGCAGACAACTCGGTGGGCGCCGGTTTCGGTGGCTTGTCCGGCCTGATGCTGGGCGCTGCGGCGGGCGGTCCGGTCGGCGCCGTGGTCGGTGGCCTGCTCGGCGGCTGGTCCGGCGCCCAGGTGCAGGACGCCACGGGACACAGCGGGACGGCCTATGTGGTGCGTCACGAGGATGGTCGCGAGCAGTGGGTGCGCTCACCGAACGCACGTTTCGACGTCGGCCAGCAGGTGGACATGCACGGCATCCGTCTGCTGGCGCAGTAGGTCGATTGGCGCTGCGGCGGACTGGCACGGCGCTCACGCTCTTCTTTCTTCGGGGATCTTCATGAATACGAGTTTTCAGGGCCGCCTGGCGGTCGTCACGGGGGCGAGTTCGGGTATCGGGCTGGCGGTGTGTGAGTTGCTGTTGCAACGCGGCGCGCGGGTCATGGCGTTTTCGCGGAGCCTGGGAGGTCTGCCTGCATTGCAGGCGCAGTATCCCGAGCAGCTGCATTGGTACGCGGGCGATGTCACTGACATCGAGGCGCTGCATGGCCTGGCCGAGCGCGCCGGGCGCCTGGGCCCGGTCGACTGCCTGGTACCCAATGCCGGTATTGCCCGCCTGGCGCCCGGTTGCGATATGCAGGCGTTCGAGCAGCAGTGGCAGGTCAACGGTGCCGGCGCGATCAACACCTTCCAGGTGCTCAGGCCTCACCTGGCCAGGCCCGCCTCGGTGGTGTTCATCAGTACCTTCCTGCGCCAGCTCGGCTTTGCCGGGCTGGGCGGCTACATCGCCAGCAAGGCGGCGCTGTCGGCGCTGGTCCGCAGCCTGGCGCTGGAGCACGCCAGCGAAGGGTTGCGGCTCAATCTGGTGTCGCCAGGGCCGACCGCCACGCCGATCTGGGGCAGCCTGGGCCTGGCCGAGGATGCACTGGCCGGGGTGGCCGGCGAGGTTAACCGGCGCCTGGTCGATGGCGAGTTCCTCACGCCACGGGCCATTGCCGAGGTGGTGCTGTTCCAGCTGGGCAACGGCGCCAGCGGCGTGCATGGCCAGGACTGGGTGGTGGACAAGGGCTACACCCTGCAGTGAGCCGGCTTCGGGGCGCCCGCTGTGGCGCCTCGTCAGACGACATATCCACTGACATTTCCTCCTCTTCCGAGACGGCGCTTAAAGGTTGCTGAAAGGTTGCCGCCTTAGCCTCCGCCCGCGCCTTTGTCGTGCCTACAAGAAAAAGAGGAGAAGTGGTTTGTTGACCCTGATTGGCCTGTTGACCATCTGCAGCCTGGTTGTGCTGCTGCTTATCGGGCGCATGTCGCCTGTCCTGCCCCTGATCGTCGTGCCGCTGCTGGGAGCACTGGCTGCCGGCTTCGGCCCGGAGGCCATCTCCGGTTTCTTCACCGATGGCATCGGCCGCGTGACGGCGATCGCCACCATGTTCGTGTTCGCCATCACCTTCTTCGGCGTGCTGCAGGACACCGGTCTGTTCCGCCCGCTGATCGGCGGCATGGTGCGGCTGACGCGTGGCAACGTCATCGCGGTGACCGTGGCCACGGCGGTGATCGGCATGCTGGCGCACCTCGATGGCGCCGGCGCGACGACCTTCCTGCTGACCGTTCCCGCGCTGTTGCCGCTGTACAAGCAGCTGCGCATGAGCCCCTACCTGATGCTGCTGTTGCTGGCGCTGGGCGCCGGTATCTTCAACATGCTGCCCTGGGCCGGGCCGCTGGGACGCGCTTCGGCGGTGACCGGCATCGAAGTCACCGAGCTGTGGCGTCCGTTGATCAGCATCCAGGCCATCGGCGTGGTGCTGCTGATCACCCTGGCCGCGCTGCTGGGCTGGCGCGAGCAGCGCCGTATCGCAGCCGGGCAGTCGGCCGACGAAGGCGTGCTGGTGGAAACCAGCAGTGACCTGCACGAGCCGACAGCCGAGGAGCGCGAGCTGGAGCGGCCCCGCCTGCTGTGGGCCAACTCGGCGCTGTTCCTCGCGGTGCTGGTCGCGCTGTTCTCCGGCGTGCTGCCGGCGGGCTACATCTTCATGATCGGTCTGTGCCTGGCGCTGCTGGTCAACTACCCTGGCGGCAAGGCGCAGATGCAACGCATCGCGGCGCACGCCCCGGCGGCGTTGAGCATGGGCATGATCATCCTGGCGGCGGGCTCGATGCTCGGCATCCTCACCGGCACCGGCATGCTCACCTCCATAGCCCAGGATCTGGCGCAGGTGCTGCCGGCACCGCTGGTGGGGCAGATGCATATCGTGCTCGGCCTGTTCGGCCTGCCGATGGAGCTGATGCTCAGTACCGATGCCTACTACTTCGGGTTGCTGCCGGTGACGCTGGAAGTGGTCGGTGGCCAGGGCGTCGAGCCGGCGAGCGTGGTCTATGCGCTGACCATCGGCAATATCATCGGCACCTTCATCAGCCCGTTCTCGCCGGCGCTGTGGCTGGCGCTGGGCCTGGCCGGACTGGATCTCGGCCGCCACATCCGCTACTCGCTGTGGTGGATGTGGGGCTTCTCGCTGGTGCTGTTCGGCGCGGCCTGGGCACTGGGGCTGTTCTAGCCTCGTCGGATGCGTGCGTCACTCACGCCCGGGCTTGCCCGGGCGTGTTGCATCGGTCAGCCCTGTCCTCAGCTGATGTCCACCTGGTAGCGGAAGTTCTCCGCCGCCGCGCGTGACAGGCGGTATTCCAGTGGCGTGCGGTCGTAGCCGAGCGCGGTTCGCTCGATGGCCACGGCGGGGCTGCCGCAGGCGACGTCCAGCGTCGCGGCAAGCTCGTCGTCGGCGGCGGACACCGTCAGGGTCTCCTGGGCGGAGGCGATGCGCTGGCCGCAGTGCTGTTCGTAGAAGGGGTAGAGCAGTTGCGGGAAGTCGGCCGGCGCGACATTCAGCAGCGCCTCGAAGCGTGAGGCGGGCAGCCAGATGCGCTCGTGGAAGAGCGGGCGCCCGTCGATCAGGCGCAGACGCTGCAGGTGCACGCACTGTTCACCGTCGGCCAGCTTCAGGGCCTGGCTCGCGGCGGCATCGGCGGGGGCCAGTCGGCAGTCGAGAATGCGGCTCTCCGGTACCTGCGGCTGCCCGCTGGCGCTGACCTGGCGGAAGAAGCGAAACAGCGAGCCGTCGAAGTTCGGTCGACGCACGAAGGTACCGCGCCCCTGGGCGCGCAGCAGCAAGCCCTCGGCAACCAGGGTTTCCACGGCCTTGCGCACCGTTCCCACCGCCACGCCGTACTGGCGGGTCAGCTCCGCTTCGGTGGGGATGGCTTCGCCCGGCAGCCATTCGCCTGCGGCGATCTTCGCCAGCATCTCGTCACGCAGCCGCTGATACAGCGGCAGGCGTTCGTCGTGTCCCAGAGCCGTGCTGCTCATAAACCTCAAATCCGAATTTCAACCGGTCGTCACTTTACCACTGGGCCGTGCGTTGACAGCAGTCGATCTGTATCTATACAGTCATCTATTCATATATATGACTGAATGTCTGTATAAAAAGAGCTGCTACCAAGGTCGGCTCGAACAATAATCGACAGAGGTATCGCTTCGTGACGCCCATGCCCAATGCCGTCATCACCGGCATAGACACCCACGCGCACATCTTCCGGCGTGATCTGCCCATGGTTGCCGGTCGCCGCTACAGCCCCGACTACGACGCCACGGTGGAACAGTATCTGGCCCACCTGGATGCCTGCTGCCTGTCTCACGGGGTGCTGATCCAGCCGAGCTTTCTCGGCACCGACAATCACTACATGGTCGCGGCGCTGCAGCGCTTCCCCGAGCGCCTGCGCGGTGTCGCGGTGGTCGATGGGCAGATCAGCGACGGTGAACTGGATGAGCTGGCTGCCGCAGGCGTGGTCGGTATCCGCCTGAACCTGATCGGCAAGCTGCTGGAGGACTACACCGGCCCGGCCTGGAGCGGCCTGTTCCGGCGCCTGGCCCGGCGTGGCTGGCAGGTGGAGATCCAGCGCGGCTTCGCGGACCTGGCGCTGGTGGTACCGGCGATCCTGGAGTCCGGGGTGACCGTGGTGATCGACCATTTCGGCCTGCCCGCCGCGAGCGTGCAGCTGGATGAGCCGCAGCATGCGCCGTTCTTCGACCTGTTCGGCCAGGCGCCGGTCTGGATCAAGCTGTCGGCCGCCTACCGCAGCCAGTCCGATCTGGCCCGTGCGCGGGCCATCGAGGCGCGTCTGCGCGAGGCCTGCGGCGGCGTCGGCCGCTTCCTCTGGGGCAGCGACTGGCCGAATACCCAGTTCGAGGCGCAGACCCGCTACGATGAGCAGTTCGCGCTGCTCGAGGCCCTTCTGCCCGACCCCGAGGAGCGCCGTCGCGTTCTGGTGGACAACCCCGCAACGCTGTTCGGTTTCGCCCACGCGTAACCGCCTGCACCAGAACAACAAGGAGTCAAACCATGATGAGCCTGCTCGTCGTCGCCGCGATCGTTCTCGCTGTCGCGCTGGGTTACACCACCAAGATCAACATCGGCCTGTTCGCCATCGCCTTCGCCTACCTGCTGGGCTGTTTCGGCATGGGCATGAGCCCGGGCGAGATCATCGGCATGTGGCCGCTGAAGATCTTCTTCGTGATCTTCTCGGTCTGCCTGTTCTACAGCTTCGCCACGGTCAACGGCACCCTGGAGAAGCTCGCCGGGCATCTGCTCTATCGCTGCCGCGGCGTACCGCACCTGCTGCCGTATGCCATCTTCCTGACCTCGGGGCTGATCGCGGCCATGGGCGCGGGCTACTACACCGTGCTGGCCTTCATGGCACCGCTGACCTTGCTGCTGTGCCAGCGCACCGGCATGAGCCTGATCCTCGGCGGCATGGCGGTGAACTACGGTGCGCTGGGCGGGGCGAACTTCGTCTCCAGCCAGAGCGGTATCATCTTCCGTGGCCTGATGACCACCGCCGGCATGCCGGAGAGCGAGGCCTTCGTCAACGCACTGGCGATCTTCGCCAGCACGGCGGTGATCCCGCTGCTGGTGATCTCCGTGTTCGTCTTCCTCGGTGGCCATGGCCGCAACCTGAAGAATGCGGTGATCAATGCCGACCTGCCGGACGCCTTCAACCGAGAACAGAAACTGACCCTGCTGCTCACCGTGCTGATGATGGCGCTGGTGCTCGCCGCACCGCTGGCGCTGCTGGCCTTCCCGGACAACGCCACGGTCAGGTTCATCAACAGCAAGGTGGACATCGGCCTGATCGCCAGCGTGTTCTCGGTGATCGCGCTGCTGCTCAAGCTGGGTGACGAGCGCAAGGCCATCGCCTCGCTGCCCTGGGCCACGCTGATCATGATCTGCGGGGTGGGCATGCTGATCAGCGTGGCGATCAAGGCCGGCACCATCGATGCCCTGGCGTCCTGGATCGGCGGCAACATCCCGCCGGTACTGGTGCCGCTGGCCTTCGGCGTGGTGGCCGCGCTGATGTCGATCTTCGCCAGTACCCTCGGTGTGGTGACGCCGGCGCTGTTCCCCATGGTGCTGCCGCTGTCGGCGTCGATGTCGATCGATCCGATGATCATCTTCATCGCCATCGTGGTCGGTGCTCAGGCCACCTCCATCTCGCCGTTCTCCTCCGGCGGCAGCCTGCTGCTGGGCTCCTGCACCGACGAGAAGACGCGGGCCACGCTGTTCTCGCAACTGCTGCTGCGCGCCGCGCCCATCGGTTTCGTCGCTGCGATGCTGTTCAACCTGGCGCTGACCTTCCTGTTCTGACGCCGCCCCAACGGCGCCTGACCTCGCTCAGGCGCCGCGCTCCGCAGGCTCCGCCGCTAGGGCTGGCGCAGCCTAGTTCAGGCGGTAGCGCTTCAGTTCATCCTGGCTCAGCAGGCGCAGCTGGCCGGGGGCGACCTGGTAGATGTCCTCCGCCAGGCGCACATCGATCCCCATGTCACGCAAGTACCGGGCGGGGCTGAGTGGCTGGTTGCCATGGGCGGCCTGCGCCTGCGCCGAGTCACCGGCCGGGAAGGGCGGGCGACGCAGGGCGACGTAACCGTTGATGGTGCGTTTGCGGCCAGCGGCAAGCAGGTAGACGCAACTGCCCTGGCACAGGCCGGATGACGGCACCAGCGCGTCGAAACCGGTTTCCCGCAGCAGGCGACCCATGCGGATGGCCTCCGGTGCGCTGCCGCCAACGCTGTCGAGCAGGACCACCTTGCGCTTGTACTGGCCCGGATTGGCGCGCAAGCCCTTGAGCAGCTTCTCGTAGTCGCCCGGAGCGATCTCTTCGGAAATCTTCGCCGCCAGCATCCCGGCATTGGCTTCGACCTGCACCTGGGCCTGAGCCGTCAGGGCGCTGAGCAGGGCGGTGCCGAACAGGGTGGAACGCAGCAGTGGGGTCATCATCGGGCGGTACGGGATGGTGGGCGGGGGCTAGAAGATACCTGCCGGCTCAGCATCGTGCACCTCTCAGATGTGGCCGTCCTTCTGTTGTACCCGCCACGCCCAGACGAACAGTGCCAGGCCGCCGATGGCGGTGGCGGCGCCGATGTAGCCGGTGATGGTCCAGCCCATGCCGGCGCTGATGGCCAGGCCGCCGAGCCAGGGCCCGAGGGCATTGGCGACGTTGAACGCGGCATGGTTGGAGGCCGCGGCCAGTGTCTGTGCGCCGGTGGCGACATCCATCAGGTGGGTCTGCAGCGCCGGGCCGAGGGCGATCATGGTGCCGAGGGCGAAGATCGCCGGCAGTACCGTCCACAGGCTGTGTGCGGCGAAGGGGAAGACCAGCAGGACCAGGGTGCTCCAGGCCAGGATCCAGGCCACCGCGCGCAGGCGCAGGCGGTCGAACAGCCAGCCGCCGGCGCTGTTGCCGACGATGCAACCGGCACCGAACACCCCCATGGCCAGCGGAATCCAGCCGGGGCCGACGCCCGTCACGTGGAGCAGGGTCGGCGCCATGTAGCTGAACACGCAGAACATGCCGGCGAAGCCGATGGCGCCAATGCCCAGCGCCAGCCAGATCGGCGCGCGGTTGAAGGCGCGCAGTTCGCCCGAGGGGCTGCTGCGCTGCTCGTTCGGGTCGGTCGGCAGGAAGATCGCCAGCATGGCGATGGTGGTGATGGCGATCACCCCGACCAGGGCGAACGCGTAGCGCCAGCTCATGAACTGGCCGAGCCAGGTGGCCAGCGGGTTACCGATCAGAATCGCCACGGTCAGGCCGGCCAGCACCCGGCTCACCGCCTTGGCGCGCTTGTGCGGCGGGGCCATGGACGCGGCCACCAGCATGGCCACGCCGAAGTAGGCACCGTGCGGCAGGCCGGCGATGAAGCGGAAGATCAGCAGCGGCTCGTAGGTCGGTGCCAGGGCGCTGGCGAAGTTGCCCAGGGCGAAGCAGCCCATCAGCAGCAGAAGCAGGATGCGTCGTGGCAGACGAGCACCGAGCAGGGCCAGGACCGGCGCGCCGACCACCACGCCGAGGGCATAGGCGCTGATCACGTGGCCGACCTGCGGCTCGCTGACCCCCAGGTCCTGGGCGACGTTGGGCATCAGGCCCATGATGGCGAACTCGCCCGTACCGATGGCGAAGCCGCCGAGGGCCAGGGCAAGTTGAATGAGAAGGATCGCGCCCGGCGACAGGGCCGTCGCGGCGTCGGAGGAAGGCTTGTGCATGCGGAACCTGGGAGGGGAGGAAGCTGGGCCGGGATTATAATCTCCCAGCGCTCGACTTGGGTATTTGCAACCGCTCTATTTCGGGGCTTGGAGATGAGTGGTCGGGCATTTTTGCGGCTTTCGCCAGCGCGTGGCTCGTGCAGCCCGCACGCGGGCGCTCACGTCGTTGTGCAATCTTCCACGTGCGCGTGCGACGGGAGCCGTGGGGCCGGCTCCCGCAACCCTCAGCCGCGTGCCGGGATGCTCAGGCCACGCTGCACGGCCGGACGCGCGAGGAAGGCATCGAGTACGCGGCGCACGTTGGCAAAACGCTCGAACTGCACCAGTTCGCCTGCCTCGTAGAACCCCACCAGATTGCGAATCCAGGGGAACACGGCGATGTCGGCGATGCTGTACTCGCCGACGATCCAGTCGCGCCCTTGCAGGTGCTGGTCGAGCACGCCGAGCAGGCGCGCCGATTCGGCGACGTAGCGCTCGAGCGGGCGCTTGTCTTCGTACTGGCTGCCAGCGAACTTGTGGAAGAAACCGAGCTGGCCGAACATCGGGCCCAGGCCGCCCATCTGCCACATCAGCCACTGGATCGCCTGGTAGCGGGCAGCGGGGTCCTGCGGCAGCAACTGGCCGGTCTTCTCGGCCAGGTAGAGCATGATCGCCCCGGACTCGAACAGCGGCAGCGGGTGGCCGTTCGGCCCGTCCGGATCGAGGATGGCGGGAATCTTGTTGTTCGGTGACAGCGAGAGGAACTCGGGGCTGAGCTGATCGTTGCTGTCGAAACTGACCAGATGCGGCTCGTAGGGCAGGCCGATCTCCTCCAGCATGATCGAGACCTTGACGCCGTTGGGCGTGGGCAGCGAATAGAGCTGCAAGCGCTCGGGATGCTGGGCGGGCCACTTGCGGGTGATGTGGAATGGGCTGAGATCGGTCATGTGGGTTCCATGTCGGATGGGCCTGAAGAGGGGGGCGATCAGAACACGAGTGGCGACAGCGACTGAAATCGATGCGCCTGCTAGTAGTCATCGACTCGAGCGATCCTGCCCGGTTCCCTGTGTGCGAGCAAGGCGGTATGGTGCGAGCTTTCCTTCACCCGGAGCCCATTGGCATGAGCCTGCACGGTACCTACGACTCGCAGAACATCTTCGCCCAGATCATTCGCGGCGACCTGCCTTGCTACACGCTGTACGAGGACGACGATGTGCTGGCCTTCCTCGACCTGTTCCCGCAGTCCAGAGGCCACAGCCTGGTGATTCCCAAGCGCGCGGCGGCGCGCAACATCCTGGAGATCGACGAGGCCAGCCTGGCCAAGGTCATGGCCGTGGTGAAGAAGCTCGCCCAGGCCATCGTCGACGAGCTGCAGCCGGCGGGCGTGCAGGTGGCGCAGTTCAATGGCGCGCCTGCCGGGCAGACGGTGTTCCATATCCACATGCATGTGATCCCGCGCTTCGACGGTGAAGGGCTGGGCATTCACGCGGCCAGCAAGGCCGATCCGGCCGAACTCGAGGCGTTGCAGGCCCGTCTGGTCAAGCGTCTGCAAGGCTGAAACGGCCGCTGCCCCGGACGAGCGACTCGGCCGGGGCAGCGTGCGTGCAACAGGGGATCAGCCGTTCTGGTTGGTCTGGCCACCCCATTCCAGGAAGCGCACGGCGTGCACGTCGCCCTGGCTGTCACGGTAGACCATGACGCTGGGCACGACACCGCTCTCGCGGCTGTTGTCGGTGCGCTGCAGGACCTGGTCGATGTCCAGTTGCATGCCGTACTGGTATTGCTTCACGTCCACCCGGGCGCTGGACGGGGCCTTTTCGTTGGCGAAGGCGATGGGGGCGAATGCGGCGATGAGGGTGGCGGTGATGGCTGCGATTTTCATGCTGATGGTCTCCGGTCAGTGGCGCCGTCGAGGGTGGCGCTGGGGTCGGGAGCCATGAAAACACCGCGCCTTTCATTGCAGAAATCGATGCTTGTGCTACTGGACATCGTTGCCATCGATACCTTGCCCGCACGCGCGCCAACCCCAATACTCAGGCAGCACTCATTTGCCCATGGAGGGCTTCATGCGTTCGATGCTCATCGCTTTGCCGCTGCTGTTGCTGGCGGGTTGTTCGTCGTTTCGAGGTGACCCGGAAAACATTCGCCCGGTGCCGGAAGATCGTCTGCTGGCCTTTCAGGAGACGCAGGCCAGCGGTGGACAGATCGTGGTCACCCGCGATTTCGGGATGATGGGCGGTGGCTGCTACGTGGCCATCGAGGTCGATCGCCAGGTCGCCGCGCGTATCGGTGTCGGAGAGCGCGCGACCTTCCAGGTGCCGGCAGGTACGCGGGTGGTGGGTATCACCCCGGACCGGATGGACGACACGCTGTGCGGCATGGGCCGCCTGTTGCGCGAAGTGGCGGTGCCGGTGAAGGCCGGGGAAAGCCATGACCTGCGCATCCTCAGCGAAAACCGCGGTGGCTTCGATATCCGCACCGATACGCCCTGACTCGGCAGGCCTGATCCTGGCGGTTCAAGCCGCGTCGAGTTCCTCGGCCAGCAGCTGTTCCAGCCAGTTCATGAAGGCGCGCACCCGCCGTGGCAGATGACGCCCGTGCGGGTGCACTAGGTTCACCGGCATCGGCGCGGCGACCCAGTCATCCAGCAGGCGCAGCAGACGCCCCTCCCGCAGGTGCACGCGCATGCCGACCAGTGGCGCCTGGATGATGCCCAGGCCACCCAGGCAGGCCCCTTCGTAGGCATCGATGTTGTTCACCGTGACCCGGCCCGCCATGGCCAGCGAATGCAGCTTGCCGTCGCGCTGGAACTCGAAGCCGTCCGAGCGTGCGCCAAAGGCTGTCACGTAGTGAATCAGGCTGTGTCCGGCGAGGTCGTCCAGTTGCACGGGCATGCCGTGCGTGGCCAGGTAGGCCGGGCTGGCGCAGTTGACCATGGACAGATGCCCCAGCGGCCGGGCGACCAGGCTGTCGTCCGCGTTGACGCCGACGCGCAGCACGCAATCGAAGCCCTCGCGCAGCGGATCGACCCGCCTGTCGCTGCACCCCAGTTCGATCTCCAGCGCCGGGTGCCGGGCGAGAAACTCATCGAGGCGCGGTGCCACCAGGCGCCGGGCGATCGCCGTGGGCATGTCCACGCGCAGTCGTCCACTCAGGGCATGGGCGTCCTGGCGAAACAGGTTCTCCAGTTCGTCCATCTGCGCCAGCAGCTCGCGGGCGCGTTCGTACAGCATCTGGCCATCCTGCGTCGGGCGTACCCGGCGTGTGGTGCGGTGCAACAGGCGCGCATCGACCAGGCGTTCCAGGTCGCGGACCTGCTCCGATACCGTGGAGCGAGGTAGGCCGAGGCTGTCGGCGGCCTGGGTGAAGCTGCTCAGTTCGGTGACGCGCTGAAAGGTGCGCAACAACTCCAGCTTGTTCATGGTGGCAATCCCGATTGTTCGCTGACGGCGATCAGTATTTCCTATTTTTCTGGATTTATCAGTATTTGTACGAGCAATAACCTGTGATCAACCTTCATCACCTGTCACAGGAGATTCACCATGACGCGCAAGATCGCACTCATCACCGGCGCCAGCCGTGGTCTCGGCCGCAGTGCCGCCAAGCACCTGGCGGCGCAGGGCGTGGACATCATCGGCACCTACCGCAGCCAGGCCGAGGAAGCGCAGCAACTGGTCGGCGAGATCGAGGCGCAGGGCGGGCGGGCCCTGATGCTGCAACTGGATGTCAGTGACAGCAGCAGCTTCGCCGACTTCGCCCAGCGCGTGGCGCAGGGCCTGCACGAGACTTTCGCTGCCGAGCGTTTCGATTTTCTGGTCAACAACGCCGGTATCGGCATCCATGCCGCACTCGCTGAAATCAGCGAAGCGCAGTTCGACGAGTTGCTGAAGGTCCAGCTCAAGGGGCCGTTCTTTCTCACCCAGCGCCTGTTGCCGCTGATGGCCGATGGCGGTCGGATTCTCAACGTATCCTCCGGCCTGGCCCGTTTCACCCTGCCTGGCTACGGCGCCTATGCGGCGATGAAGGGCGGCATCGAAGTGTGGACGCGCTACCTGGCCAAGGAGCTTGGCCCACGCGGCATCAGCGCCAACGTGCTGGCCCCCGGTGCCATCGAGACCGACTTCGGTCACGGCGCGGTGCGCGACAACTCCGAGCTCAATGCCTTCGTCGCCGGCAATACCGCACTGGGCCGGGCCGGCCTGCCCGATGACATCGGCGCCGCCGTCGCCGCGCTGCTCGGCGATGGCGGCCGCTGGATCAACGGCCAGCGCATCGAGGCATCGGGCGGCATGTTCCTCTGAACCATCTCGCTTGCGTGGCAGTTCCCGCCAGCAGGCGCTCGCGGCGGTTAGAATCTCCCGGCCAGAACAGGGAGAACAGCCTTGAAGGGACTACCGATCGCAATCGTGGGGGCCGGCACCGCCGGCCTCGCCACGGCCATTTTTCTCGCCCGCCAGGGCTTCGCCGTGCGCCTGCTGGAGCGGGTCGAGCACCTGCAGCCGGTGGGCGCCGGCATCCTGCTGCAGCCTTCCGGCATGGCGGTGCTGCAGCGGCTCGGGCTGCTGGCCGAGTGCACCGCATTGGGCGCGCCTGTCAGCCGTCTGTACGGCACCAGTTGCAAGGGGCGGGTGATACTCGATACCCGCTATGACGACTGGCAGCCAGGCAGCTTCGGCCTTGGCATTCACCGTGGCGTATTGATGACGGCCCTGCTCAAGGCCGCGCAGCGTGCCGGCGTGCAGATGGAAACCGGCGTGAGCGTCAGCCGCTTCGAGCAGGCGGCCGGGCATGTTCGACTCGTGCGGCAGGATGAGCAGGGCGCCGAGCAGCCCCTGGGCGATTGCGCTGCACTGATCCTCGCCGATGGCACGCGTTCGAGCCTGCGCGCGCAGATGCAGGTGCGCCAATGGGCGCGCCCTTATCCCTGGGGTGCGCTGTGGAGCATGCTGCCGACTGCTGCGTCCGGCGAGTCCGGGGAGTTGCGCCAGTGGTACCGCGGTTGCCGCGAGATGTTCGGCCTGATGCCGACGGGGGCGACGCACCAGGCGCCTGGCCGCGCCCTGACCAGCCTGTTCTGGAGCCTGCCGCTGAGCGAGCACCAGGGATGGCTTCAGCACGGCCTGGAGGCCTGGAAACGCCGCGTATGCAGCCTGGCCGGCGAGGCCGCGCACGGCTATCTGCAGCAGATCGACGATCCCGCGCAACTGACGCTGGCCGCCTACGCGGACGTGCGCATGCAGCGCTGGCACGACGCTCGCGTGCTCGCCATCGGCGATTGTGCGCATGCCATGAGTCCGCAGCTGGGGCAGGGCGCGAACATGGCGCTGGTCGATGCCGCCGCCCTGGCCGATGCCCTGGGTGACGCTGCCGATGCGGCCCAGGAGACGCTCGACTGGAACGCGCTGTTCGCTGGCTACGGCGATGCCCGTCGCGATCACCTGCGGTATTACCGTCAGGCCAGCCGCCTGCTGACGCCGCTGTTCCAGTCCAACAGCGGTACCTTGGCCGTGCTGCGCGATATCGCCCTGATGCTGGCGCGGCACAATCGCTTCGGTCGCCAGCACGCGGTCAGCACCCTGGTGGGCGCACGCAATGGCTGGCTGTGGCAGGGGACGCAACAACGGGCGCTGCATGCCTGGAAGGGCGAGCGGGAGGCGTGGGAGTAGCCAGCAGCGCGGCGCCAGAGAAGCGCTTGCGCTGATCAGCTATCGGGGTAGGTTTCCTGGAACCAGTCGATGGCGTCTTTTATGCGGTGGGCTTTTTCAGCGTCCAGATGCCGGATGGTTTCTTTCAGTATCTTCGCCGCTTCGAGAACTTCAGGGTGCTCCGCTGCGATGCCGGAGTCTACGGTCGTGCATTCGATCATCGCGCTCAGGGTGGCGCTGTTCAAATGCTCCGGCGGGTGCCTGATCAGTTCGATCCCTTTGTGAAGGTTCATTGAATACAGGGTCTCGAAAGCCGAAGCCTGGAGATGCTCGTCGCCCTTGTCATGGTGAACGATATCCAGTGCCATCTGCTCGGCGAGCTGTTTGTTCAGCCGCCCCAACTGACTCAGGGCCTCTGCGGCTTCGTCATAGTCACTGAGTTCGAGAACCGTCATCGACAGTGCGTTTTCGAGGGATGTCATGAGCCAGTCACGGGTGGTCCGGGCAGCAGGGTGAGCGTCTTTCAGACAGTGAGCAGAATCTTCCGGGCATACGGTTTCACCGCGATCCCATCTTCGACGTCGATGGTGTCGACTGCATACAGTTGCTTGTCCATCGTCGCCAGGCACCAGGTGTAGCCATCAGGCAGAGCCAGGTGTTCAGGTTCCAGCAGGACCTCAGTGGACAGGGCATTGGCCAGCTGGATGGCCAGTTGCACGTCGTCAAGCCTCAGCTCATCCGACGCCCAGGAGAGCCCCAGGCTCTGCTGGAACTCGGCCTCGTGGTCAGCGTATTGAAGGAAGATGGCCGCATGCTCCCTGGGATAGTCGAGCGACTCGACCCCATCGGGGATCCCTTGGTTGAGTAGTGTGATTATTTGCTGCTCGGGAACTGCGTTTCTAATGAATAAGTCAATCGACTTGCTCATTTGATACCTCGTGTTTGCATGATGTCGAGTAGTTGTGACGTGCGCGCCTTTTGTTCAGCGGTGAATATCCCTTTCTGAGTCATGATATCCAGCGTTTTTCTGGCGTTCTCCAAGCCTTTCTTCTTGGCGCTTATCAAGACGTTGTATTCGGCCGAGGTGATATTTACAGTGCCTGGCCCGCTAACTGGATGTATTGAGTTTTCATGCAGGCCGTACACCCGGCCTGAGGACGTATGAAAGAACTCTCCCTGGCGGATGGATTCACCGTTCATGTGAATCTCTCGTAAATCCTTCGCTACTTCCTCCGGCGAAACTGTATACATGGTATTTCCAGTTTTCTTGGGGATTGTCACCCTGTGAGGAAAGTGCCTCTCACTCAGCGTTAGATGTGCCCAGCTCCGTACGGTTGGTGCAGCGAGTGCTTCAGGTCGAATGGCTTCCGGGCGTTTCACCTCAACCGTTCGCGCCCCGGTCCCTGTCCCCCTCGTTTTGCCCCCGCGTCTGATTCTTGCGCGCTTCAACGCGGCGCTCAGGCGCTTCAGGGCATTGCCCAGGCGGGTCAGCTTGTCCACATAGCTTACCGACGCCGCGCCGCGTGCAGCCAGGCCGACGCCGGCGGTGAAGACGATCAGCAGGGCGGAGAGGACGATTTCGAACAGCACGCCACCACTGAACTCGGCCACTTCCTCGGCGTTCTGCGCCTGTGCATAGTCCACGGCGAAGCGGCCCAGCATGGCTTTGCTGGGATCGTCCTCGTAGATGAAGCAGGCCAGCTCGTAGGCTTCGGCCAGCTGTTCGCGGGTGATGCTGCTGGGGTCGAAGCCCAGGGCTTCGACCAGCTCACGGTGCTGCTCCGCACTGAACTGGCGGTTGTAGGCGGCCAGCCAGGATTCTCCCTCGCTGGCGCGTGCCTGCCAGGCACTGCGCAGGGTGTTGCTGAAGATGGTGAACGGGTTGACCAGGTCGGAGTATTCCTTGACGGTTTTCAGCAGTCCCCAGGCGCCAAGGAAGAATCCCTTTCCTGCTGCGAGTCGTCGATGCAGGTAGTTGGATACCGCGCTGCGCTGATCCTGAATGGCTTGCAGGCGAGCGGCTTCGGCGCGCTCCGCCGCGAGGATCTCGTCGAGCACGGCCTGCAGCTCGGCGCGAGCGCTGCTGATATCGCTGTCGACGTCGCTATCGGCCAGCAACTGGGCTTCGTATTCGCCGGCAGGGAGGCTCTGGACCAGCCCGCCTCTGGCATCCAGGCTGCCTCTTACGGCGCCGCCGCTGCTGGGCGTGAGGCTATAGGGCAGGTTGGCGCCGATGCATTCGCCGTTGTCCCAGACGAAACGCAGCCCGACCAGGCAGCGGTTGGCTTGGGCGGCAGCGCCTTCGAGCTGCCTTGCAGGCTGGCGGTCGAAGTCGCCGTTGTAGGGCTCCGGTGCCGGAGCCGGACGTTCGTTGCGATTATTGGGGACGTAGCCGCTCATCCTGTGGCATCCATGCTGCGGCCGGCATCTGCCGGCAGGTTCCTTCGTCAACGGCAGATGCTAACCAATGACCCATGCGCAAAGTCTTGCGCAACGGCGCGCGACGTCCGTTTTTTGTGAACGATGCACGCAAATAATGGCGAGCCGTTCAGTCGCGTTGCAGCTCGAGCAGTGCCTTGCGGCTGAGCTCCAGCCACTCCTGGTGCAGGGTCCGGTAGTGGCGGGCGGAACGGCGCGCGTGGGTCTGGATCTGCTCCAGCAGTTCGACGGCTTCGCGCTCGCGGCCGACCCGGCGCAGCAGCAGGGCGTAGCGATAGTTCGCCTCGGGGCTGGTGCAGTAGCTGCCGAGCACCCGGTATTCCTCTTCGGCCTTGAGGTCGTTGCCCTGGGCCTCCAGGGCGCGGGCATACAGCATGTGGCCGTCGGCCGAGCGGAAGTCGGGGTTCTGCGCGATCAGCTGGTCGAGACTGGCCTGGCAGCCGGCGAAATCGCCCAGGGCGAAGCGGGCCCTGGCCAGGCCGAGGAGGATGTCCGGGGCGTCGCTGTGAATGCCGCGCAAGGCTTGCTGATAGTGCTGGGCGGCCTCTTGCGCCTGCCCCATGCGCAGCAGTTCGTCGGCCAGGTTCACGCGGGTGTCGCGGGTGTCGCGAATCTCCAGTTCATCGCGCAGGGCCCGCAGGTGGCGCTGCGGATCGATGCTGTCGTGCAGTTTGCCGAGCGCGCGGCGGCCACGGCGGCTGCCGAGCAGCTCCGGCAGCATGATGCCGAGAAAGTAGATCAGGCAGCCGATGCCGGGCAGGGCGATGATCAGGTACAGCCAGTAGCGATCCTGGCCGCTGCGTACCACGTGGAGGCCGCAGGTGACTTGGCAGGCGATGATCAGCAGGGCGAGCAGGGGCATGGTGCGGTCCAGTCCTTTGGAGTGCGGAGGAGCGGCTATCAGAGCATGGATCGCCATGGTTGTCAGGTGATCCATGCACGGCTGTGGGGTACGTCACGTGATAGGCTGCGCGGCTGATTCGCTGCCGTTGAGGATGCGTGCATGCCGTCGTCGCTGGAGATCTTCGCCAACCTGTTCTACCTGCTCTCGGTGTTGCTGGCTGCACGCAATTCGGTGCATACCTGGGCCGTGGGGTTGGTCGGCTGCGTGCTGTTCGGCTGGCTGTTCTTCAGCGTGCAGCTGTACGCGGACGTCACCCTGCAGCTGTTCTTCATCGCCACCAGCCTGCTGGGCTGGTGGAGCTGGCTGTACGGGCGCAGCGGGACGGCGCTGCCCATCGTTCGCTCATCCTGGAAAGAATTGTGCCTGGCGCTGTCGCTCGCGGTGGTCGTCGCCCTGGCCTATGGCGCGCTGCTGCATCACTTCACCGATGCCTACGCGCCCTTCATCGACTCGCTGGTGCTGACCTTCAGCGTGTTGGCGCAGCTGCTGCTGATGCGCCGCAAGCTGGAGACCTGGTACGGCTGGCTGCTGGTGAACACCCTGGCGGTGCCGCTGTTCGTCTCGCGTGAGCTGTACCTGACGGCCTTCATCTACGTGCTGTTCTGGTTCAACGCCTGGTACGGCCTGTACTGCTGGCGCCGTGAACTGGCGGCCGAGGCGCAGGCGGCCTGACATGCGCCAGCGATTCGCCTGTGGCCTAGTGGTGGGCAAGTTCGCGCCGCTGCACCTGGGCCACGAGTGGCTGATCCGCCAGGCGCAGATGCAGTGCCAGCACCTGGTGCTGCTCAGCTGGTCGAACCCGGAGTTGCCCGGCTGCGCGCCGCAGCGGCGCGCGCGCTGGTTGCAGGCGCGCTTTCCGCACCTGCGCAGCTGGGTGATGACAGCCGACTGGGTCGACGAGCAGCGTGCCCGAGGCGTGGCGCTGGCGGAGCTTCCCCATGAATCGGCACCCGCTGCGGCGCAGCGCCAGTTCGTCGCCGATTTCTGCCTGGCCGTGCTCGGCCGGCCGGTGGATGCGGTGTTCACCAGCGAAGCCTATGGCGATGGTTTCGCTGCGCATCTGGCCAGGTGCTTCGGGCGGCCGGTGCAGCATGTCGAGATCGACCGTGCACGTGTCACGGTGCCGGTGTCCGGTACGCGTCTGCGCGCCGATGTCCATGGTTTGCGCGAGTACCTGGCGCCACAGGTCTACGCGGACTTCGTCGAGCGCATCGCCTTGCTCGGCGGCGAGTCCACCGGCAAGAGCAGCCTCGGCCTGGCGCTGGCCGAGGCGCTGGGTACGCGCCATGCCGCCGAGTACGGTCGGGAGTTGTGGGAGCAGCAGGGCGGTGTGCTGGGCTACGACGACCTGCTGCGGATCGGCCGCACCCAGGTCGCGCGGGAGCGGGAACTGGCCGGGCACTGTCAGCGCTACCTGGTCTGCGACACCACGCCACTGACCACGCTGTTCTATTGCCGTGAGCTGTTCGGGCGCGCCGAGGCCGAGCTGGAGCAGCTTGCCCGGCGGCATTATCACCACGTGTTCCTGTGCGCCGATGACTTCCCCTTCGTGCAGGACGGCACGCGCCAGGACGAGACGTTCCGGCGACGCCAGAACCAGTGGTACGAACAGGCGCTGCAGCAGCGCGGCTTGGCGTTCACGCGTCTTGCCGGCAGCCTGGCGCAGCGCGTCGAGCAGGTGCTGCAGGTGCTGGCCGACGCCTAGCGGTAGCGGGCGAGGATGGCGTCGAACTCGCCGTCCTGCTTCATCTGCACCAGGGCGCGCAGGAGTGCTTGCGTCGGTACGTCCGGCTCGTCACGAACGATGCAGGAGACCAGGTCGCTGCTGATTTCGCCGAGCACGTGCAACTGCTCGGCTTTGCTCCGATGGCGGTTGAACCAGGCCAGGGACAGGCTGTTGCTGAGCGCATAGCGGTAGCGACCGGCCTCGAGTTTCTCCAGCGCCAGGGCCTGGGTGCGGGCGTCCTCACGGTGAATCCGGGCACTGTCGAACAGCGCCTGCAGGCTGGGGTAGCTGAAACCCAGGACCGTCCCCAGGCGCTGGCCGCTAAGCTTCTCCAGCGCGAAGTCGGGCTCGGCGCTGCGTCCCACGATCAGGTCGTGCTGGACCATGAAGGGCAGACTCCAGATGTACTGGTGGTGTGACTCCTGGAGCCAGGACGGGTTGACGTAGCAGCGTACGTCGATTTCGCCTCGAACCAGCGTGCGTTGCACACGCAGGCGTGGCATCACCAGCAGCTCGGCGGTGCGGCCAACCTTCTGTGCCAGGCGCATCTGCAGGTCATAGAGAATGCCGGTGGTCGCCTGGCCGTCGACGATCTGCATCATCGGCATGGCCCAGCTCTCGGTGACGGCGAACCGCAGCGGGCGCTGCTCCTGCGCGAAGGCGGCAACGCCGACCGCCAGCAGCAGGGCGCCGAGCAGGCGCAGGGGCGTCAGTGCCGGGCGGCGTTGGTGTCGGTGCAGTGGCTGCTCGGGCATGCTGTCGCTCAGGCCAGCGCGGGTTCGAAGCTGTCCGCCCGCGCCATGTTCCACATGCGTTCGTAGAACTCGCCGCTGATCTTGCCACTGACCAGCTCGCCCGCTGCGAGGAAGACGTGCTGCTGGGCGAACAGCTTGATCTCGGTGGCGGACATGCGCTGCACCAGATGCTTGGCATCGATCTGTGCGGGGTGGTCGAGGCCGGCGGCGGCGAGCATCTCGGCCAGCGCCTTGAGCGTGTTGCGGTGGAAGTTGTGCACACGCTGGGCCTTGTCCTCGACCACCAGGGCGCGCTGGCGCAGCGGGTCCTGGGTGGCGACGCCGGTCGGGCACTTGTTGGTGTGGCAGGACTGCGACTGGATGCAGCCGATGGCGAACATGAAGCCGCGCGCCGAGTTGGCCCAGTCGGCGCCGATGGCCAGCACGCGGGCGATGTCGAAGGCGCTGACGATCTTGCCGCTGGCGCCGAGCTTGATCTTGTCGCGTAGGTTGCTGCCGACCAGGGTGTTGTGCACGAACAGCAGGCCTTCGCGCAGTGGCACGCCGAGGTGGTCGGTGAACTCCAGCGGCGCGGCACCGGTGCCGCCCTCCTTGCCGTCGACGACGATGAAGTCCGGCAGGATGCCGGTCTCCAGCATGGCCTTGACGATACCCATGAACTCCCAGGGGTGACCCAGGCAGAACTTGAAGCCCACCGGCTTGCCGCCCGACAGCTCGCGCAGCTGGGCAATGAACTGCAGCAGCTCGGTCGGCGTGGAGAATGCGCTGTGGCGCGACGGGGACACGCAATCCTCGCCCATCGGGATGCCGCGCGTGCTGGCGATTTCCGCGGTGATCTTGTGCTTGGGCAGGATGCCGCCATGGCCAGGCTTGGCGCCCTGACTGAGCTTGATCTCGATCATCTTCACCTGCGGGGTGCAGGCCTGGGCAGCGAAGCGTTCGGCATCGAAGCGGCCGTCCGAGGTGCGGCAGCCGAAATAGCCGCTGCCCAGCTCCCACACCAGATCACCGCCATGCTCGCGATGATAGGGGCTGATGCTGCCTTCGCCGGTGTCGTGGTAGAAGTCGCCGAGCTTCGCACCTTCGTTGAGGGCACGAATGGCATTGGCGCTCAGCGAGCCGAAGCTCATCGCCGAGATGTTGAACAGGGAGGCCGAGTAAGGCTGGCGGCATTGCGGCCCGCCGATCTCCACGCGGAAGCTGCAGGGGTCGGTCAGCGGCGCCGGGCGCATGGAGTGGCTGATGAACTCGAAGCCGCTCTGGTAGACGTCGCTGAGGGTGCCGAAGGGCTTGTCGGCGCCTTCGTTCTTCGCCCGGGAGTAGACCAGCGAGCGTTGCGAGCGCGAGAAGGGCAGCTGTTCGGCGTCGCCTTCGAGCAGGTACTGGCGAATTTCCGGGCGGATGCCCTCGACCAGGTAGCGGATATTGCCGAGGATCGGATAGTTGCGGCGCACCGCATGGCGCTTCTGCAGCAGGTCGCCGATGCCGATCAGGCTGAGTAAGGCGCCAAGCAGGGTGAAGGGCCACAGCCACTCGTGATCGAGGAAGGGCAGGCTGCCCAGGGTAAACAGCACGCAGAAGGCGAAGAAAGCGTAGCGGCTGAGCAAGGACAGGTTCATGCGGTCTCCCGTGACGTGGAACAAAACCAGACTTTAGACCAAATGGCTATATATGGTCATGTTTTGTCCGTATAGACACTCTCAAGGGCTGAGGACGAATGGCCACGCCCTGTGGCACACTCAGTGGCCCGGAGCCAACCATCGCCAGAGCTTGGCCCTTATCCCCCGTTTTTTTGGTCTGCGCAATCGTCGCAGTCCTACTGCCTGAGGCCGTCCTTGGCGGCCAAGAAGAGGAATGACCGTGCATAACGTCGTGATCAGTGGTACCGGCCTCTATACCCCGGCCAACAGCATTTCCAACGACGAACTGGTGGCATCCTTCAATGCCTACGTGCAGCAGTTCAACGCCGATAACGCCGAGGCCATCGCCCGTGGCGAGGTCGAGGCGCTGAGCGAGTCCAGCAGTGGTTTCATCGAGAAGGCGTCGGGCATCAAGAGTCGCTTCGTCATCGACAAGGACGGCATTCTCGACCCGCAGCGCATGGTGCCGCGCATCCCCGAGCGCTCCAACGAGCAATGGGGCATCCTCTGCGAGATGGCCGTGGGCGCTGCCAAGCAGGCGCTGGAGCGTGCCGGCAAGACCGTCGCCGACATCGACGGGGTGATCGTCGCCTGTTCGAACCTGCAGCGCGCCTACCCGGCGGTGGCCATCGAAGTGCAGGCGGCCCTGGGCATCGAGGGCTGGGGGTATGACATGAACGTGGCCTGCTCGTCGGCCACCTTCGGCATCCAGGCCGCGACCACCGCGATCCAGACCGGCCAGGCCCGCGCCATTCTCATGGTCAACCCGGAAATCTGCACCGGCCACCTGAACTTCCGTGACCGGGACAGCCACTTCATCTTCGGTGATGCCGCCACGGCGGTGATCATCGAGCGTGCCGACCAGGCCACCTCCAGGCATCAGTTCGACGTGGTCGGCACCAAGCTGCTGACCCAGTTCTCCAACAACATCCGCAACAACTTCGGTTTCCTCAACCGTGCGGCGGAGGAGGGCGTGGGCACTCGCGACAAGCTGTTCGTGCAGGAAGGCCGCAAGGTGTTCAAGGACGTCTGCCCGATGGTCGCCGAGCTGATCGCCGCACACCTGGCGGAAAACCAGCTCAACGTCAGCGACGTCAAGCGCTTCTGGCTGCACCAGGCCAACCTCAACATGAACCTGCTGATCGCTCGCAAGCTGCTGGGCCGTGATGCCGAGCCGCATGAGGCGCCGGTGATTCTCGACACCTACGCCAACACCAGTTCGGCCGGTTCGGTGATCGCCCTGCACAAGAACCAGGACGATCTGCCCGCAGGCAGCCTGGGTGTTCTAAGCTCCTTCGGTGCCGGTTATTCGATCGGCAGTGTAATTTTGCGCAAGCGTTGAACTCTCTTTAAGAATGCCTGACGCGCGCGGGGCGTTCATGCGTGCGCTCAGGCTTCATCCTAGGGAGTTCTATGTCCGATTCCGAACTGCTGGATCGTCTGCTCGCCGGTGAGCAGAAGGCTTATCGCGAGCTGGTCGCTCGCTATCAGGGCGCGATGCGGGCGGTGGCCTACGCCATCGTCGGCAGCCGCCACGCCGACGAGGTGGTGCAGGACGCGTGGCTCGCGGTGGTGCGCAGTCTCAGCGGCTTCGAGGGGCGTGCCAGCCTGAAGACCTGGCTGTTGACCATCACCGCCAATACCGCCAAGACCCGTCTCAAGCAGAATCGCCGCGAGGTGCTGCTCGACGACCTGCCAGCGCCCCACGGCACCATCGGCGAGGAGCGCTTCGCCGACGATGGCCACTGGCTGCTGGCGCCCCACGCCTGGCATCAGGACAGCCCCGAGGCGTTGCTGACCGAGGACGAGCTGCGCGAGTGCCTGGAGCATACGCTGACCAGCCTGTCGGAGTTGCAGAGCAGCGTCCTGATATTGCGCGAGCGGCAGGGGCTGGAGTTGGAGGCGATCTGTAATCTTCTCGACATCTCGCTCTCCAATGCGCGTGTGCTGCTGCATCGAGCACGCCTGAAAGTCTTCGCCACTCTGGAACATTTCGAGGAGACAGGCCAATGCTGACCTGCAAGGAACTGGTCGCTCACTCAAGCGATTTTCTCGACGGCCAACTGACCCTGCGCCAGCGTATCGCGGTGCGCGCGCACCTGGCCATGTGCGGTAACTGCCGGCGTTTCATCCGGCAGATGAAGTTGACCCAGGCGGTGATCCGACAGATGCCAGAGGGCGAGCTGCCCGAACTCGAGGCTCTGTCCGAGCGTCTGGCGCAGACGCGCCGCGACGACGATTGAAGCGAACCCGGAGTGATCCGGGTTTTTCTTTTCTCCCGTTCACCACCATTCATCCCCCGCGTCGCCGCTGTGGGAGGGGCTTCAGCCGCGACCGCCTGGATAGCCGGTAACCGACAGTCGCGCACCTGCTCAATGCGCATTGCCTCCCGGCCAGGGAAAAGTTTTCACCCTCCGCTGTAACGTCCGCACCTGTGCCTCGTCCATTGCTGCGAGGGCGCCAATCCGGCCCCGTCAATCGAATCGATGGAGATGCACCATGAAACAACTCAATACCCTGACTGCCACCCTGGGCGCTGCACTGCTGACTTCCGTGGCGTTCACCGCGCACGCTGCGAGCAACCCGTTCGCCGCGCAGGAACTGGCCAGCGGCTACAGCCTGGCAGCTGCCGAGAAGGCCCAGGAAGGTTCCTGTGGCGAAGGCAAGTGCGGTGGCGAGATGAAGGCCGATCAGGAAGGCAAGTGCGGCGAGGGCAAGTGCGGTGCCGAGAAGAAGGCCGACGCCGAAGGCAAATGCGGCGAAGGCAAGTGCGGCGGCGAGAAGAGCGAGTAAGGGCGAGGGACGGATCATGCAACTCGCACCTCTCAGCGGCGCCGGGCTTGGCCTGCGCCGCGGCCTGCTGGCCGAGCTGAGCGCCGATGCCGCCAGCGGCGCCGACTTCCTGGAGGTCGCGCCGGAGAACTGGATCGGCGTCGGCGGGCGCCTGGGCAAGCAGCTGCGGGCCCTGAGCGAGCGCCGGCCGCTGTTGTGCCATGGTCTTTCCCTCAACCTGGGTGGCTTCGCACCGCTGGACCTGGACCTGCTGCACGCCATCAAGGGTTTTCTCGATGCGCACGGCGTGCTGGCCTACAGCGAGCACCTGTCGGCCTGTGCCGACGAGGGCCAGCTCTACGACCTGATGCCGCTGCCGTTCTCCGAGGAGTCGGTGCTGCGCATCGCCGAGCGCGTGCGCATCGTCCAGGACGTGCTGGAACGGCCGCTGATCATCGAGAACGTCTCGGCCTATGCGCGCCTGCCGGGTGAGCTGGAGGAGGCAGAGTTCGTCTGCGCGGTGCTGGAGCGAGCCGACTGCCAGCTGCTGCTGGACGTCAACAACGTCTACGTCAACAGCCTGAATTTCGGCTTCGATGCCGATGCCTACATCGCGGCGATGCCCCGCGAGCGCATCGCCTACCTGCATGTGGCCGGTCACTACGACCAGGCCGACGACCTGAAGATCGATACCCACGGAGCCGCGGTGATCGACCCGGTCTGGGCCCTGCTGCGTGCCACCTACGCGCGGCATGGCGTGCGACCGACGCTGCTGGAGCGCGACTTCAACTTCCCGCCGCTGGCCGAACTCTATGCCGAGCTGGCGCATATCCGTGCGTTGCAGCAGGCCGCGGCACCTCTCGACAGGTACGGCACATGAAGGGGATCGAGCTGCAGCGCGATTTCGCCGCGCGCATCCGTCAGCCCGATGCGCACGGGCTGCTGCCGGGGATCGCCGCCGAGCGCATGGCGATCTACGAGGAGCTGTTCTTCAACAATGTCGCCAGCCTGGTGAGCGGTGCCTTTCCGGTGCTGCGCGGTGTGCTCGGTGCCGAGCGCTGGCAACGCCTGGTGCGCGGCTTTCTCGCCGAGCACCGTGCCGCTACCCCCTATTTCCTGGAAATCAGTCAGGAGTTCATCGCCTGGTTGCAGCAGGGCTACCGCCCTGAGCCTGACGACCCGCCGTTCATGCTGGAGCTGGCGCACTACGAATGGGTGGAGCTGGCGCTGGATGTCAGCGAGGCGCAGCTGCCGCAACGCGGCTGGTCGCCGCTGGCCTGGCCGCTGGCCTATGTGTGGCCGGTCCAGCGCATCGGTGCTGAACATCGCCCTGCGCTGCCGCCTGACGAGCCGACCTGCCTGCTGGTCTGGCGGGATGGCAAGGATCAGGTGCGCTTCATGCAGCTGACGCCCTTCGCCTACCAGCTGGCGCTGCGCCTGCAGACCGGCGAACCACCGTTGCAGGCGCAGCTGGCCCTGGCCACGGCTGCAGGCTTGGCCGCCGACCGCAGCTATTTCGCTAACGCCCGTGCGCTGCTGGAAGACTGGCAGGCGCGCGACATCTGGTTTCCCTATACCGAGGACTGACCGTCATGATCGCTTTGCTCAATCGTTTCCAGGATGCGCTGGAGTATTCCCGGCGCCTGGATTTCCTCGGCCCGCTGCTGCTGCGCCTGTACCTGGTGCCGGTGTTCTGGATGGCCGGTACGCAGAAACTGGCCGATATCGGCGCCACGGCGGCCTGGTTCGGTAACCCGGACTGGGGGCTTGGCCTGCCATTCCCCGAGCTGCTGGCCTGGGCCGCGGCGCTGAGCGAGGCCGGTGGCGCCATTCTGCTGCTGTTCGGCCTTGCAGTGCGCTGGATCAGCATTCCGCTGATCGTCACCATGCTGGTGGCGATCTGTGCCGTGCACTGGCCCTACGGCTGGCAGGCGATCGCCGACCCTTCCGCGCCCTTCGCCAACGAACGCGTGCTGGCGGCAGCGCAGAAGCTGGAACGGGCACGCGCCATCCTGCGCGAACACGGCAACTATGACTGGCTGACGAGCAGCGGCAAGTTCGTGGTGCTGAACAACGGCATCGAGTTCGCCGTCACCTACCTGGTGATGCTGGTTGCGCTGTTCTTCAGTGGGGCGGGGCGCTGGTTCAGTCTGGATTACTGGCTGGCGCGGCAGTGGCGCACGCCGCGTGCGTCCGCCTAGGCGAGCGGGTTGTCACGGCGCCGGTTCTCGCGAAACTCCCCCGGCGTCAGCCCGGTCCAGCTCTTGAAACTGCGGTGGAAGGAGCGTGACTCGGTGAAACCCAGGTAGCAGGCAATGTCCTGGATCGCCAGGTCACTGCGCAGCAGGTAGTGCTCGGCCAGTTCCTGACGCAGCTCGTCGAGTATCTGCTGGTAGCTGGTGCCGGCCTGCTGCAGATGGCGCTGCAGGGTGCGCACCGTCATGTCGAACTTCTCGGCCACCCGTTCCTTGCGTGGCAGACCATCCTTGAGCAGCAGGCGCAGGGCATTCTTCACCCGTCGCGGTAGCGGCTCGTCATCGTCCAGGCCGGCCATCAGGGTCAGGGCGTGTTCTTCCAGCGTGCGCAGCAGGTTGGCGTCGGCCTGGCGCAACGCGACGCCCAGGTAGTCCAGCGGCACCAGCAGCGCATTGCATGGCTGCTCGAACAGCACCGGGCAGCCGAACAGCTGCTGGTAGTCGTCTAGCGTGGTGCCGGCCGGTTGCGCGTGCTCGAACCACACCTCGCGTGGCGAGTGCTCGGAGTCGGCGATCCAGCGTGCGTACAGCAGCCAGGAGGCGAGCACGTTCTCCACCATGTGTCGCCGCACCTCGGGGCCCTGATGACGGCAGCTCCAGATCAGACGTACATGGTCCTCGGCCGCTTCGATACGGCTGGTGCCCATGTCACCCACCAGTTTCTCGTAGGGCACGATGCGGCTCATGGCTTCGCCCAGGGTGGCGCAGTTCATGGCGATGTAACCGAGCACGCTCCAGGAACCCGGCTGCACGAAGCGCGCCGCGTGCAGGCCGAACAGCGGGTCGGCGGAAACGCTCATCAGGTGTTCCAGCAGGCGTTCATGCACCTCGCTGGGCATGCGCTTGCCGTTGTCGGCCAGGTCGCGCGCATCGATGCCGGCCGCCGCCAGCGCGCGATCGATGTCCAGGCCGAGGTGCTCGGCCTGGCGCAGGTACTTGAGCAGGGCGGGAACCGAGGTGTAGCCGAGGTTTTCCATGGGTTCTTCTTGTTCTGGGTGAAAGGGTGCTCTGCCTGTCTTGATTGGCGACAGCGCCTGTCACAATCCGACAGTGACGGCGGACGACGGCTGGCTAGTATAGGCAGCCATCAGTGCTGATCGGAATGGGGAACGCAATGCGACGCTGGAACGGATGGGGTGACGAGTCGACCGAAGTGGAACTGCCGGCACATGGCGAGGCGTTTCTCGCCGAGCTGATCGGGCCAGGGCAGCGTCTGGCCGATGCCAGCCTGGCACAGGTACTGGCCAGTGTGCCGCCGTCGCGCCTGGCGCCGCACCCGTCGATCAGCCAGGACGCCGAGATGCGCGTGCGCCACGCCCGTGGGCAGAGCCTGCCGGATTGGCTGGCTATGCGCTCCGGGGATTTCGGCCTGTTTCCCGATGGCGTCGCCTGCCCGGAAAGCGCCGAGCAGATCCGCGAGCTGCTGGCCTGGGCGCAGCAGCACGACGTCACGCTGATTCCCTATGGCGGCGGTACCTCGGTGGCCGGGCACATCAATCCGCAAGCCGGCGAGCGCCCCGTGCTGACCCTGTCGCTGGAGCGCATGACGCGTCTGCTCGACATCGACGAAGATAGCCTCATCGCCACCTTCGGCCCCGGCGCCAATGGCCCGCAGGTCGAGAGCCAGTTGCGCGCACGCGGCTACACCCTGGGGCACTTCCCGCAGTCCTGGGAGCTGTCGACCCTCGGCGGCTGGGTGGCCAGCCGCTCCAGCGGTCAGCAGTCCCTGCGCTATGGGCGCATCGAGCAACTGTTCGCTGGCGGCAAGCTGGAAACCTTCGCCGGCACCCTGGAGATTCCCACCTTCCCGGCCTCGGCCGCCGGCCCCGACCTGCGCGAGCTGGTGCTGGGCTCGGAAGGGCGCTTCGGGGTGATTTCCGAAGTGCGCGTGCGCATCAGCCGCCTGGCCGAGCAGGAGCGCTTCTATAGTGTCTTCCTGCCCGACTGGCAGCAGGCACTGAGCGCCGTGCGCCAACTGGCCCAGGCGCGCGTACCCCTGTCCATGTTGCGTCTGTCCAATGCCATCGAGTCGCGTACCCAGCTGGCGCTGGCCGGGCGTCCGCAGCAGATCGCCCTGCTGGAAAAGTACCTGGCGTTGCGCGGCGCCCGTGACGGCAAGTGCATGCTGACCTTCGGCGTCACCGGCAGCCGCGTGCAGAACGCCGCCTCGCTGAAACAGGCGCGGCGCCTGCTGAAGGGCTTCGGCGGGGTGTTCACCGGCACCCTGCTGGGCAAGAAGTGGGAGCAGAATCGCTTCCGCTTCCCGTACCTGCGCCACGGTCTGTGGGAGGGCGGCTATCTGGTCGACACCCTGGAAACCGCCACCGACTGGTCGAACGTCGACAACCTGCTGAACAAGGTCGAAGCCAGCCTGCGCGAAGAGCTGGTCGGCGACGGTGAGCGCGTGCATGTGTTCACCCACCTGTCGCACGTCTATGGCGAGGGCTCCAGCATCTACACCACCTATGTGTTCCGGCCGGGCAGCGACTACGCCGAGGCCCTGTCGCGCTGGCAGCGCCTGAAGGCCGCGGCCAGCCGCACCATCGCCGAGAACCGCGGCACTATCAGCCACCAACATGGCGTCGGGCGTGACCATGCGCCGTACCTGGTGGAGGAGAAGGGCGAGCTGGGCATGGCCGCGTTGCGCAAGCTGTCCGCGCATTTCGATCCTGAACAGCGCCTGGCTCCCGGCGTGCTTCTGCAGGACTGATCATGGAAGCCTGGAACGCCGCCTGGCGCGAACGTGCCCTGCCCGAGCTGGCGGCGCGCGACTGGGACTTGCTGGTGATCGGCGGCGGCATCTGCGGCGCCGGCATCCTGCGCGAGGCCGCCCGGCGTGGCTGGCGTTGCCTGCTGCTGGAGCAGCGTGACTTCGCCTGGGGCACCTCCAGTCGCTCGTCGAAAATGGTCCACGGCGGGTTGCGCTATGTCGCCAAGGGGCAACTGGCGCTGACCCGTGATTCGGTACGCGAGCGCCAGCGCCTGCTGGGCGAGGCACCGGGGCTGGTGCAGCCGCTGAGCTTCGTCATGCCGCACTATCGTGGCGGCTTTCCCGGCCCCAGGGTCTTCGGCGGCTTGCTGAGCCTGTATGACGCCCTGGCCGGCAAGCGCAATCACCTGTTCTACCCGCTGCAGCAACTGCGCTACCTGGCGCCGGGCCTGCGCGAGGATGGCCTGCTGGGTGGCACGCGTTTCTTCGACGCGGTGACCGACGATGCGCGCCTGGTGCAACGTGTGCTGGGTGAGGCGCGCAGCGACGGTGGCGAGGCGCTCAACGGCATGCGCGTGGTCGAGCTGCTGCGCGAGGCGGACCAGGTCGTCGGTGTGCTCGCTGAGGATACGCAGACGGGCGCGCGCTACCCGCTGCGCAGTCGCGCCGTGGCGCAGGCCACCGGGGCCTGGGCCGACCGCCTGCGGACGCCGGGCAATGGGCGGATCCGCCCGCTGCGCGGCAGCCATCTGCTGCTGCCGGGCTGGCGCCTGCCGGTGGCCCACGCCTTCAGTTTCATGCACGCGGACGATGGTCGGCCGGTGTTCGTCTTCCCCTGGGAGGGGGCGACGGTGATCGGCACCACCGACCTGGATCATGATGGGGCGCTGGATGACGAAGCGGCCATCAGCAACGCGGAGGTCGACTACCTGCTGGCGGCCTGTGCCCAGCAGTTTCCCCAGGCCCTGGTCGGCCGCGCCGACGTGCTGGCGACCTGGGCCGGCGTGCGTCCGGTGGTGAGTGACGGCGCCGTCGGCCTGAAGCCCTCGGACGAGAAGCGCGAGCATGCACTGTGGGTCGAGCCGGGGTGCGTGACCCTGGCCGGCGGCAAGCTGACGACCTTCCGGCTGCTGGCGCTGGAGGTGCTGCGCGCTTGCGCCGGCTTCGTCGGCAAGACGGTTGACGACCGCGGTTGTGCGGTGTTCCGCGCTGAAGCGTTGCCGTCCATGGCGTCGCTGAGCCCGGCGCAGCAGCGGCGTCTGGCCGGTCGCCATGGTCGCCAGCTGGGCGAGGTGCTGCGGCGGATCGAAACCCAGGGTGAGGCGTGCGTCGCCGGCACCGACACCCTGTGGGCCGAGCTGGCCTGGGCCGCAGACGGCGAACTGGTGCTGCACCTGGACGACCTGCTGCTGCGCCGTACCCGTCTGGGCCTGTTGCTGGCCGAAGGCGGACGTGCCGAGCTGCCGCGCATTCGTGCGCTGTGCCAGCCACGCCTGGGCTGGAGCGACGAGCGCTGGCTGCAGGAACAAGCGAACTACCTGGCGCTCTGGCAACGCTGCTACAGCTTGCCGCCAGCCTGATCATCCAGCGGTGGCCTGGCCGCCGCTGGCAGCCCGGACGCGAACCGGGACAAACGAAGAAGCCGCGCCCGGTATGTATCCGGCCACGCAGCCACATGCCTGACAAGAAGGATCACACCTTGAGCGAACCAAGCTACCTGCTGAGCATCGACAACGGCACCCAGAGCGTGCGTGCGCTGCTGTTCGATACCGCCGGCAACCTGCTCGCCAAGGGCAAGGTGGAGCTCGACCCGTACTTCTCCAGCCAGCCGGGCTGGGCCGAGCAGGACCCGGAGTACTACTGGGCCAGCCTGGGTGAGGCCTGTCGGCTGCTCTGGCAGCAGGCGGACATCGACCGCAGCCTGATCAAGGGCGTGGCGGTGACCACGCAGCGTGGCAGCGTCATTCATGTCGATGAGCAGGGCACGCCGCTGCGCCCGGCGATCCTCTGGCTCGACCAGCGTCGTGCCGAGGTCCGCGAGCGCATCAACGGGCCGTGGGGCTGGCTGTTCAAACTGGCCCGTGCCGAGGAGGCGGTCGATCACTTCCGTGGCCAGGCCGAGGTCAACTGGGTCGCCCAGCAGCAACCGGAGATCGCCGCCCGCACGCACAAGGTGCTGCTGCTCTCGGGCTTTCTCACCCATCGTCTGTGTGGCCGTTTCGTCGACTCGACCAGCAGTTGCGTGGCCTACCTGCCGTTCGACTACAAGCGCCTGTGCTGGGCTGCGCCGCGGGACTGGAAATGGCAGGCGCTGGCGGTACGTCGGGAACAGCTGCCCGAGCTGTTCAAACCGGGCGAGCGCCTGGGCAGCATCTCGGCGCAGGCGAGTCGTCACACCGGTATTCCGGAGGGGCTGCCGCTGATCGCCGCTGGCGCCGACAAGGCCTGCGAGGTGCTCGGCTCCGGCGCACTGGACGCGAGCACCGCGTGCCTCTCCTACGGCACCACGGCGACCATCAACACCACCCGCAGTCGTTATCTGGAGACCATCGCGCTGATTCCGCCGTACCCGGCAGCGCTGCCGGATCACTTCAACACCGAGGTGATGATCTATCGCGGTTTCTGGATGGTCAGCTGGTTCAAGCGCGAGTTCGGCCTGCGCGAGATGCAGCGCGCCGAGGCTCTGGGCGTGGCGCCCGAGGCCCTGTTCGACGAACTGGTCAACGCCGTGCCCCCCGGCTCCATGGGGCTGATGCTGCAACCCTACTGGACCCCCGGTATCCGGGAGCCCGGACTGGAGGCCAAGGGCTCGATCATCGGCTTCGGTGACGTGCACACGCGCGCCCACCTGTATCGCGCCATCCTCGAAGGGCTGGCCTATGCCCTGCGCCAGGGCAAGGAGCGCATCGAGAAGCGTGCCGGCACGCCGATCCGGCGTCTGCGCGTGTCCGGCGGTGGTTCGCAGAGCGATGCGGCGATGCAGCTGACCGCCGACATCTTCGGCCTGCCGGCAGAGCGCCCGCATCTGTACGAAACCAGCGGCCTCGGGGCGGCGATCAACTGCGCCGTGGGCCTTGGCCTGCATGCCGACTATGCGGCCGCCATCGCCGCGATGACCCGCGTCGGCCAGGTCTTCGAGCCCGACCCGGCGGCGCAGCGCATCTACGAGCAGCTCTACACGCAGGTCTACCAGCGCATGTATCGCCAGCTCAGGCCGCTGTACCAGCGCATTCGCAAGATCACCGGCTATCCGGCCTAGGGCTGCAAGCCGGGAGGTGCGTCGCCCCCGAATGGCCTCAGGCGACGTCCACCAGCACGATCTCGCTGTCTTCCTGCGCTTCGACGCGCAGCTGGGTTTCCTCGGCGATGGCCACGCCGTCACGTGCCTTGGCGGCCACGCCGTTGACGCTGAAGGCGCCGCTGGCCGCGACCAGATAGGCCTTGCGGCCTGGCTGCAGGCTGTACTCGGCAGTCTGTCCGGCCTTGATCGTGGCGGCTAGCAGTCGCGCATCGGTGCGGATGCGCAAGGCGTCGACATCTTCCTCGTAGCCACTGGCCAGGGTGACGAAGGCTCCGGAGCGATCCCCCTTGGGAAACGGCTTGGCGCCCCAGGACGGCGGCAGGCCCGCCTGGGTCGGCTGGATCCAGATCTGGAAGATCTTGGTGGTCTCATCCTCCAGGTTGTACTCGCTGTGGGCGATCCCGGTGCCGGCGCTCATCACCTGCACGTCGCCGGCCTCGGTACGGCCCTTGTTGCCCAGGTTGTCCTCGTGGCTGATCGCCCCTTCGCGGACATAGGTGATGATCTCCATGTCACGATGCGGATGGGGCGGGAAGCCCGAGTGCGGCGCGATCTCGTCGTCGTTCCAGACACGCAGGTTGCCCCAGCTCATGCGCTGCGGATCGTAGTATTCGGCGAAGGAAAAATGGTGGCGGGCATTGAGCCAGCCGTGGTGGGCGCCACCGAGTTGTTCGAACGGACGTACGTCAATCATGGTCAATCCTCCTGTCACGCCAGGGCTGAGTCCCGGGCAGTGTCGATGGCGGCATGATCCATTTGGTTTAATCGATTTTAAAGCGCAATATTTTTGGCATTAACATCGATTTATTCGATTATTTTCGCGAAGGCCAAGCACTAGGCTTTCGCTGAACCCTTCAAGGAGGAGTGCGATGGGCGAGCGCAAGGCCTGGCTGATCCTGCATGGCAAACAGGCACTGAACGAAGAGGTGAGGGCGGCGGTGAATGGCCTGCGCGAGCGTGGCTGGGACCTGGCGGTGCGCCTGACCTGGGAAGGCGGTGACGCCGAACGACTGGTCGAGGAAGGGCTGGCGGCCGGCTATCGGACGCTGATCGCTGGCGGTGGCGATGGCACCCTGCGCGATGTGGTCGAGGCGCTGGTCAGGGCGCAGAGCGAGGCGAGCCTGGCGCTGCTGCCACTGGGCACCGCCAATGACTTTGCCCACGCCGCCGGTATCGCCCTGGCCCCCGCCGCCGCGCTGGCGCTGCTGGAGGTCGAGCCGGTGAGCGTGGATATCGGCATGGCGGGCGAACGCGCCTTCCTCAACATGGCCACGGGCGGCTTCGGCTCCAACGTCACCGCCAACACGCCGGAAGAACTGAAGAAGGTGCTGGGCGGCGCCGCCTATCTGCTCACCGGGCTCAGCCGCTTTTCCGAGGTGCGCGCCGCCACGGGGCGCTTCCACGGGCCTGACTTCGACTGGCAGGGGGAGTTTCTCGCGCTGGGCATCGGCAACGGCCGTCAGGCCGGCGGCGGCCATGTGCTGTGCCCGCAGGCCAGGGTCGACGACGGCCTGCTGGACGTCTGCATCGTACCGGCCGCGCAGGATGTGGTGACGACCCTGGGCACCCTGCTGTCGGGCGGCATTCGCGGCCTGCAGAGCGTGGCGATCAACGCCCGCCTGCCCTGGGTCGAGGTCGAGGCCAGCGAGGGGCTCGACCTCAACCTCGATGGCGAGCCGATGACGAGCGAGCGCCTGCGTTTCGACGCGGTGCCTGCTGCCCTGCGTCTGCACCTGCCGGAGCATTCCCCGCTACTCGGTCGCTGGTCAGGTGAGGAGGGCTGAGGCATGATGGCTGAGCGCCAGCAATGCTACAGTCTGCCGGCCGCTCGCCGATAACCCTAATGGCAGGCTAGACTCACTAAACACCACGGGAGCGCATGATGGCCGGCATTCTTGATTCAGTAGATCAACGCACGCAACTGGTCGGCGAAAACCGCCTGGAAATCCTCATGTTCCGCCTGGGCGGCCGGCAGCTGTTCGCGATCAACGTGTTCAAGGTGCAGGAAGTCCTGCAGATGCCCAAGCTGACGCTGATGCCCCAGCGCCATCGCTTCGTCTGTGGCGTGGTCAACCTGCGTGGTCAGACCCTGCCGGTGATCGACCTGTCTCAGGCCATCGGCATGCGCCCGCTGGTGCCGGATGAGCGCAGCACCATCATCGTCACCGAATACAACCGCTCCGTGCAGGCATTTCTGGTCGGCAGCGTCGACCGCATCCTCAACCTCAACTGGGAGTCGATCCAGCCGCCCCCTGGCGGTGCCGGCCGGCAGCACTACCTGACCGCCATCACCAAGGTCGACGAGCAGATCGTCGAGGTGATCGACGTGGAGAAGGTGCTGGCCGAGATCGTGCCGATGAGCACCAAGGTATCGGCCGAGAAGCTGGCCGACCCGCTGCTGGAGAAGGCGCGTGGTCGTGAGGTCCTGCTGGTCGACGACTCCAGCGTGGCGCTCAGCCAGCTGCGTGACACCCTGACCCAGCTGGGCATTCGCCTGCACATGGCCAGCGACGGCCTCAAGGCCTTCAACCTGCTGAAGAAGTGGGCCGACAGCGGTGAGGTGATGACCGACAAGCTGCTAATGGTCTTCACCGATGCCGAGATGCCGGAAATGGACGGCTACCGGCTGACCAGCGAGATTCGCAGCGACCCGCGCCTCAAGGACCTCTACGTGGTGTTGCACACCTCGCTGTCCGGCAGTTTCAACGAGGCCATGGTGAAGAAGGTCGGCTGCGACGGTTTCCTCTCCAAGTTCCAGCCGGACAAGCTGGTGGACGTGATCCGCACGCGCCTGGAGCTCGACGAGCCCCGCTAGGGCTACACGCCAGGTTTCGTCCTTGCGTCGCAGCGTGGGCGGGGCGACTGCCCGGCGCTGACGCTGCCCATCCCTAACCCGCTACCCGGGTTTACCCTGTTTCCTGCAGCCTGGTGCTTGTGAGCATCGACGTCAGCTCGTATAACGGCGTTTTGCCAACAGGGAGCTGACCCATGCCGAGTCTTTCGGAGCTGTACCGCTATCCGCTCAAGTCCGGGCGCGGCGAGGCGCTGCAGCGCAGCGCGGTCGATGGCCTGGGGCTCAATGGCGACCGCCGCTGGATGGTGGTCGATGCCGACAGCGGTCGCTTCATCACGCAACGCCTGCTGCCGCAGATGAGCCAGCTGAGCGCCCTGTACGACGGGCGTGGCGGCCTGACGCTCAGCGCGGCCGGGGTCGAGGATCTGTGCGTCGCGCTTCCCGAGCCGGATCAGGCGTTGCGCGGTGTGACCGTCTGGCGTGACAGCCTGCGCGTGCCGGATGCCGGTGACGAAGCGGCGGCCTGGCTCAGTGCGCTGCTGGGCAAGTCCTGTCGCCTGGTACAGGTGCCGGACGAGCGTACCCGCCAGGTCGATACCGCCTATGCGCAGCCAGGGGACCGGGTGGCCTTCGCCGATGGTTTCCCGCTGCTGCTGATCGGCCAGGCGTCGCTGGACGATCTGTCGCGGCGTGTCGGCCAGCCGCTGTCGATGCTGCGCTTTCGCCCCAACCTGGTGGTCACCGGCAGCGAGGCCTACGCGGAAGACAGCTGGAAGCGCATTCGCATTGGCGAGGTGGAGTTCGACGTGGCCAAGGGCTGTTCGCGCTGCATCCTCACCACCGTCGATCCGCAGACCGGTGAGCGCCATGCCCAGCGTGAACCGTTGGCCACGCTGAAGACCTACCGTGAGCGCGATGGCGATGTGTACTTCGGTCAGAACCTGCTACCGCGCGGCGTAGGCGAGCTGCAGGTGGGCATGCCGGTCGAGGTGCTGGAATAAGCCGCAGGCCATGAGCCTCGGGCTGCAAGCCGCAGCGCTGTGTTCAGCGTTCATGGCTTGCAGCGCACGCGGTTTCACTGGTCGTCGAAGAAGCGCTCGTTCCAGGCCACCAGCGGGTGGGGGGCATTGAGCTTCTGGCCGTAGATGACCGAGTAGGACAGCACGTTCTGCACGTACTGGCGGGTCTCGTCGAACGGGATGTTCTCCACCCAGACGTCATAGCTCAGGTGATTGGCGCCGCGCAGCCACTGGCGCACGCGGCCTGGACCGGCGTTGTAGGCCGCCGAGGCGAGCACGCGGTTGCCGTTGAACTGCCCATACACCTGGCTCAGGTAGGCGGCGCCCAGCTGGATGTTGGTCTCCGGGTTGATCGCCTGCTTCGCCGAGGACAGGGGAATGCCGAACTTGCGTGCGGTTTCCCGGGCGGTGGCCGGCATCAGCTGCATCAGGCCCATCGCGCCGGCATGGGAGCGGGCGTCGGCCATGAACGCGCTCTCCTGGCGGGTGATGGCGAATACCCAGCTCGAATGGATGTCACGGCGTCGCGCTTCACGCACCAGGTCATCCCGGTGCGCCATGGGGAAGCGCACCTCCAGGTCGTCCCAGTACTGGGCCTGGCTGATGGTGCGGATGGCGGGGAAGTACCACTCCATGTCGTAGGCCAGGCGTGCCTGAGCCACCAGTTCATCGCGACTGAACAGGCGGCTGACGTGGTACCACTCGCGCCGGCCGTCGACGATCTGCCCCAGGGCGTGGAATTCCATGGCGCGGCGGATGCCGGCCGTGTTGCGCACCTTCTGGATGACCTTGGGGTCGATGTGCAGCGGCTGGTTGTTCAGCTGGTAGGGGGCCTTGACCTGGTCGGCGGCCATGAAGCCGTAGAAGTCACGTTCCTTGGCCAGTGCCTGGAACAGCACGGCCGGTTGCTGGCTGTTGGGCTGGGCCAGTTGCAGGCTGCGGGCGTTCCAGTAGCGCCAGCGGTTGCTGCTGGCCAGCTCGGCCGGCATGCGCTGGGTCAGCTGGTAGGCCTCATCCCAGCGACCGTTGCGCAGCAGCAGCCGTGCGCGCCACTCGCTGACGCTGTTGTCGCGCAGTTCCGGGTCGTACTTGGCCATCACCTGCAGCCCGCGCATGTCGAAGCGCTTGGCCAGGGTCAGGCCGATCTGCCGGGCGATGGCGACCTTCTCCTGTTCGGAGAACTTCATGCGCTGCGCGTAGCTGTCCAGCAGCGGCAGGGCGTCTTCCGGGCTCTGCCGGGCCAGGCGACGCAGGCCGAGACCGACCACGTCGCCCATTGCCTCGTCGGCCGGAGCGAAACGTGCGGTCTGCTTCAGGGTTTGCGGTTTCTGCGCCACCTCGAGCAACAGCTTGCCGTGGGTGCCGAGGGTGGACAGCCCCTTGACCAGGTAGTTGGCCAAACCGTAGTTGCCGGCCTCGACGGCCAGCTTGGTGCGCTGCCAGCGGCGGCTCTCCGTGAGCTGGCCGTTGGCCGTCCAGCGTTCGAACAGCGGGTCGCAGGCATTGGGTTGCGACTTGCCCACCAGCCAGAGCTTCTCGGCCGTGGCATTGCCTTCCGCGACCTGGCCATGGGTCATCTGGTACTGGCCGTAGAGGCAGTCCAGTTCGGTGAAGTTCATCGCCGGATCGTAGTGCGCGAGAAAGGGTTTCCAGTCGCCGCGCTCGGCCAGCATGCGCAACCAGCGCAGCTTCATCCAACTGGCTTGCGGCAGGTCGCCATGCTCGGCGAGAAACTTCTCGATCTCGGCATTGCTGGCGGACTTGAGCCGGCTGGTCAGGTCGTCGTAGGTCAGGTAGGGCGTCAGCGGGTAGTCACGCAGCGCTGTCCGGTAGGTGCGGTAGGGACCGCTGTCGCCCTTGGCCAGTGCGCGCTTGGCTTCGTCGTAGTACTGGCGCTGCTGGGCAAGGCTGGCGGCTTCGGCGCTGGCGACGCCGGCGGAGGTGAGGATCAGGCAGGAAATTACGGAGAGAAAGCGACTGCGCATGGTATATCCAGGGGCAAGCGGGTGATTGGGCAACACGGTCCGTGTTGTTGCATACGTCTAGCTTAGCGCTTCATCGAGGCAGGGTGAATGGCGCAGCGCCGGACGGACATATGCGGCAAAAAAGCGGCGTCGGGGCGCTCGGGCGCCATCCGGGTGGATGCCGCTGTCGGCGCGAAACGGCAACAGCCCGGTTGCATCTCGGGTAGAATGCGCCCCCTGTTTCTGGAGATGCCCATGACCCTGCTCAAGTTCGCTGACGTATCCCTCGCCTATGGCGCCATGCCCCTGCTCGACGGGGTGTCGTGGCAGATCGCACGGGGCGAACGGGTGTGCATCATCGGCCGCAACGGTACCGGCAAGTCGAGCATGCTGCGCCTGGTCAAGGGCGACCAGATGCCGGATGACGGCGAAATCTGGCGGGCGCCCGGGCTGAAGATCGGCGAGTTGCCGCAGGAGCTGCCGCGTGCCGACGAGCGCACGGTGTTCGACGTGGTCGCCGAAGGCCTGGCCGGAGTCGGCGAGCTGCTGGCGCGTTATCACCACCTGGCGCAGCACATCTCGGGCGATGACGATCTCGAGCAACTGATGCACGTCCAGCAGGAGCTGGAAGCCAAGGACGGTTGGCGTTTGCAGCAACTGGTCGACAGCACCCTGAGCCGCCTGCAACTGCCTGCCGACAAGACCCTCGCCGAGCTGTCCGGTGGCTGGCGCCGCCGCGTGCTGCTGGCGCAGGCGCTGGTTTCCGAGCCGGATCTGCTGCTGCTCGACGAACCGACCAACCACCTGGATATCGGCGCCATCGCCTGGCTCGAAGAAGCGCTGAAGGACTTCGGCGGCGCTGTGCTGTTCATCACCCACGACCGCTCCTTCCTGCAGAACCTGGCCACGCGCATCCTCGAACTGGATCGTGGCGGGCTGATCGACTGGAACGGCGACTACGCCAGCTTCCTCGTGCACAAGGAGCAGCAGCTTGCTGCCGAGGAAACCGCCAACGCGCTGTTCGACAAGCGCCTGGCACAGGAGGAGGTGTGGATTCGCCAGGGCATCAAGGCACGCCGTACGCGCAACGAAGGCCGGGTGCGTGCGCTCAAGGCGATGCGTGCCGAGCGCGCCGAACGTCGCGAGCGCCAGGGCAAGGCCACCATCCAGCTGGAGACGGCGGACAAGTCCGGCAAGCAGGTCATGGTGGCGGAGAACGTCAGTTTCGCCCACGCCGGCGGTCCGTTCCTGGTCAGGGACTTCTCCATGGTGCTGCAGCGTGGTGATCGCATCGGCCTGCTGGGCGCCAACGGCACCGGCAAGACCACCTTGCTCAAGCTGCTGCTGGGTGACTTGCAGCCGAGCAGTGGTGGCATCGAGGTGGGCACCAAGCTGGAAGTGGCATATTTCGACCAATTGCGTCACCAGCTCGAGCCGGAGAAGACGGTGATCGACAACGTCGCCGAAGGGCGCGACTTCATCAGCATCGATGGGCAGAACCGCCACGTGCTGAGCTACCTGGGCGACTTCCTGTTCAGTCCGCAGCGGGCGCGCACCCCGGTGAAGGCGCTCTCCGGGGGGGAACGGGCACGACTGTTGCTGGCGAAGCTGTTCAGCAAACCGGCCAATCTGCTGGTGCTCGATGAACCGACCAACGATCTGGATGTAGAAACTCTGGAACTGCTCGAAGAAGTCCTGCTTAACTTCCCTGGTACGGTGCTGATGGTCAGCCACGATCGTGCCTTCCTCGACAATGTCGTGACCAGCACCCTGGTGTTCGAGGGCGAGGGCAAGGTGCGCGAGTACGTGGGTGGCTACCAGGACTGGCTGCGCCAGGGTGGTTCGCCGCGCCTGCTCGGCGTCGGCGAGAGCAAGTCGGGCAAGGCCGAGCTGGCCAGCGCGGTCGTCGAGGCACCGGTGGCAGAGGCGCCACAACCGGTTCAGGAAAGCAGCGAGCCGGCGAAGAAGAAACTCAGCTACAAGCTGCAGCGCGAACTCGAAGCGATCCCCGGGCAGATCGATGCCCTGGAGCAGGAGATGGCCGCGCTGCAGGAACGGATTGCGGATCCCGGCTTCTATCAGCAGCCGGTGCAGACCACCACGGACGTATTGGCGCGTCTCGATGACCTGCAGAAGGAGTTGGACAGGTTGATCGAGCGCTGGGCAGAGCTGGAAGGCTGACGAAGGAACGAACAGGCATGGCCATCGAGTACCGCATCACCCTGGATGATAATCATCAGTTCAGCTATCGGATCGAGCTGAACCGGGAGTACGACCCCGAGGAGGCTCAGCAGGCACCTGCCTGGACGCGTCTCGGGCACCAGCAGTGCAGCAACTGCCCGCTCAGCCGCGAGCAGTTCAGCAACTGCCCGGCGGCGGTCGACCTGCATCGGGTGATCGAGGATTTCCGTGGCTTGCCGGCGTTCAAGAAAGCCAGTGTCTGGGTTCGCACGCCGGAGCGCGAGTACACCAAGCACCTGGGCCTGGAGGAGGGGCTGCGTGCGCTGCTGGGGGTGATCATGGCCACCAGCGCCTGCCCGCTGCTGGGGCGCCTGCGGCCCATGGCGCAGCATCACCTGCCGTTCGCCAATAACCAGGAGTTCATCCTGCGCGCGGTGTCGCTCTACCTGACGCGGCAGTACTTCAACATGCGTGAAGGGCGTCTGGCCGATTGGGAACTCAAGGGGCTGGTGCGCCTGTTCCAGCAACTGAAGTTGGTCAATCAGGCGTTCTGGCAGCGCATCCACGACACCTGCGAGGGTGATTCGAACCTCAAGGCCTTCCTCACCTTCTTCTCCCTGTCGTCGAGCATGACGGTATCGCTGGAGACTCAGCTGCAGAAGATCCGCCCGCTGGTCATGAGTGCCGGCGATTCCTTCGACTGAGCAACGAAGCGCCGCCAGTTGTGATCTCCCGCGGCTCAGCGATGAGCGCGGGAGACAGGATCAGGCGTGTTTTTCCGGCTTCTTCAGGCGCACCGCGAGCACGTCGCAGGGCGCACCATGCAGCACGTCGTTGGCGGTCGAGCCGAGCAGCAGCGCCAGGCCGTGGCGACCATGGCTGCCGACCACGATCAGGTCGCAGCCCTGTTCTTCGGCGAGACGGTGGATTTCCTGGCGCGGCTGGCCGTAGGCAAGGTGGCGCTGGTCCGCGGCGAGCTCGGGGTATTTGCCGGAGAAGCTGTCCAGGCGCTCGCGGGCCTGTTCGAACTGCTGTTGCTGCAGCATCGACAGGTCCATCGGCACGTCACCACCGAAGGCCATGGCCATGGGCTCGACGATGTGCACCAAGGACATCTTCGCTCCGCTGGCCTGCGCCAGTTTCTGTGCGCGAACCACCACGGGGTCGCATTCGTCGGTCAGGTCTACGGCGACCAGAATATGCTGGTAGGGCATGGTGAACTCCTCGTGAAAGGCAAATAGCGCTGTATCAAGTATGGCCCCATTGCATGCGATAGGGCGACCGATCATGGCAGGGAAAAGAAAAAGCCCAGTGCGAGCACCGGGCGGAGGTGGCCAGGCAGGCCGGAATGCGGGGCATCAGTGCTGGCTGGCGGCATATTGCGCCGATACGCCTTCTAGGCCTTCGATGATGCTGTCGGAATACTTGCTGATCAGGAAAGGTACGGTATTTTCGTTGTAGTTGCGCAGCGATTTCTCGATGTAACGCCATTTGGTCTCGATGCTGTTCAGCGCAGCGCTGATTTCCGGCGTGTTCTGCTGCGCGCTGCTGAGACTGTCCAGCTTGCTGGCGAACTCACCCGCCAGCTCATCGATTGCCCGCTCCTCGCCACCGCCGAAGAAGCTGGCGCCGACCGAGGCGCTGCGCGAGGCATAGTCCAGGGCGATGTTCTGCATCAGCAGGCTCTGCTCGCGGCTTTTCTGGGTGAGCGGCGGAACGCTGTGGCCGCTTTCCTGTTGAATCTTCTGATACAGCTCCTGACTGATGGCCATCAGGCGCTGATTGCTGTCGGCGAGGTCGGCAACCGGCTGCAGGTCGGTGTAGCCCTTGGTGCGCATGGCGTCCATCAATGCCTGGAGCGAGGTGTGGTAGCTCTGCCAGTTGCTCAGCAGTTGGGCGCGCAGGGCCTTGCTGGCGTCGCCGGGCATGTCGCCCAGGGCACTGAGGTGCGACTGCACGTCCTGCAGTGATTCGCCGATCATCCGCGCATAGCGCTGGTCGCCTTCCATGCCGTTGTACATGTAGAAGTCGCCCAGGCTCTTCTGCATCGCCAGGCGCAGCTGGTGCAGGCGCAGCAGGTCATCGGCCGGCGCGGCATTGAGCAAGGGAGAGGAAAGCAACGTGAACAGCAGAACGAGCAGGGCGCTCAGGGGGAATGCAAGCGAACGGCGGCTCGACATTGGCGACTCCGTGTGGCCCATCGTGGGGCTCGATTTGTTGTTGTAGTGCTCACGGATGGCGCTGTGCCAGCCGAAAGTGAGACGACTGTACCCGGAGCGTCGGCGTTTGGCTAGGGACTCGGGCTTGCCTGCAACAAACGCGAAAACACCGGCAATGGCGCGATATTGACGCTATTTATCGAGACCCGCTGGAGGCCGCGCGTGACCAGGCTTGCGCAAATCGTCGGGAAAACGTCGAAACGAGGCCAATTGACAAGCGCGGGCTTTTCCCCGAAGGTGTGCACACCCAAATCAAACGGGCGTATGAATTGAGCGTTTGCCTGGTCAGGCGCGCCAACACAGCCCGAATATCGCGTCGGCGGGTGTGTCGTACCGATTGGGGCTATGCTCGACGGCTGTGCCGCGGGCAGGCCTGCCGGTTGGCTCCGATGTGTACTGTTCAGCTTCCATACCGTGGAGATCAGTTGATGATTTACGAAGGTAAAGCCATCACGGTTAAGGCTCTTGAGAGCGGCATCGTCGAATTGAATTTCGACCTCAAGGGTGAGTCCGTCAACAAATTCAACCGTCTTACCCTCAACGAGCTGCGCGCCTCCGTCGACGCGATCAAGGCTGACGGTTCGATCAAGGGCGTGATTGTCACCAGTGGCAAGGACGTATTCATCGTCGGCGCCGATATCACCGAGTTCGTCGACAACTTCAAGCTGCCCGACGAAGAGCTGGTGGCTGGCAACCTGGAAGCCAACAAGATCTTCAGTGATTTCGAAGACCTCGCCGTGCCGACCGTCGTCGCCATCAACGGCATCGCCCTGGGTGGCGGTTTCGAGATGTGCCTGGCCGGTGACTACCGTGTGATGAGCGAGACCGCCAAGATCGGTCTGCCGGAAGTCAAACTGGGCATCTACCCGGGCTTCGGCGGCACCGTGCGCCTGCCGCGCGTGATCGGTACCGACAACGCGGTCGAGTGGATCGCTTCGGGCAAGGAAAACAAGGCTGCCGACGCCCTGAAGGTTGGCGCCGTCGACGCCGTCGTCGCCCCTGCCAAGCTCAAGGACGCCGCGCTGGACCTGGTCAAGCGCGCCATCTCCGGCGAGCTGGACTACAAGGCCAAGCGTCAGCCCAAGCTGGAAAAGCTCAAGCTCAACGCCATCGAGCAGATGATGTGCTTCGAGACCGCCAAGGGCTTCGTCGCTGGCCAGGCCGGCCCGAACTACCCGGCACCGGTCGAGGCGATCAAGTCGATCCAGAAAGCCGCCAACTTCGGCCGTGACAAGGCGCTGGAAGTCGAGGCCGCCGGCTTCGTCAAACTGGCCAAGACCTCGGTTGCCGAGAGCCTGATCGGTCTGTTCCTGAACGACCAGGAGCTGAAGAAGAAGGCCAAGCACCACGACGAAATCGCGCGTGACGTGAAACTGGCTGCCGTACTCGGCGCCGGCATCATGGGCGGCGGTATCGCCTACCAGTCGGCTTCCAAGGGCACGCCGATCCTGATGAAGGATATCCGTGAAGAGGGTATCCAGATGGGCCTGAACGAGGCCTCCAAGCTGCTCGGCAAGCGCGTCGAGAAGGGCCGCATGACCCCGGCGAAGATGGCCGAGGCGCTCAACGCCATCCGTCCGACCATGTCCTACGGTGATTTCGGCAACGTCGACATCGTCGTCGAAGCCGTGGTCGAGAACCCCAAGGTCAAGCAGATCGTGCTGGCCGAAGTGGAAGGCGTCGTACGTGAGGACGCCATCCTGGCTTCCAACACCTCGACCATCTCCATCAGCCTGCTGGCCCAGGCGCTCAAGCGCCCGGAAAACTTCGTCGGCATGCACTTCTTCAACCCGGTGCACATGATGCCGCTGGTCGAAGTCATCCGTGGCGAGAAGTCCAGCGAAGTGGCCGTGGCCACCACCGTTGCCTACGCCAAGAAGATGGGCAAGAACCCGATCGTGGTCAACGACTGCCCCGGCTTCCTGGTCAACCGCGTGCTGTTCCCGTACTTCGGCGGCTTCTCCAAGCTGCTGGGCTTCGGTGTCGACTTTGTGCGCATCGACAAGGTGATGGAGAAGTTCGGCTGGCCCATGGGCCCGGCCTACCTGTCCGACGTGGTCGGCATCGACACCGGTCACCACGGCCGTGACGTGATGGCTGAAGGCTTCCCGGACCGCATGGCCGTGGAAGGCAAGACCGCCGTCGACGTGATGTACGAAGCCGACCGCCTGGGCCAGAAGAATGGCAAGGGCTTCTACGCCTACGAGACCGACAAGCGCGGCAAGCCGAAGAAGGTCTCCGACCCGGCTGCCTACGAGCTGCTGAAGTCGATCGTGGTCGAAGAGCGTGAAGTCACCGACGAGGACATCATCAACTTCATGATGATCCCGCTGTGCATGGAAACCGTTCGTTGCCTGGAAGACGGCATCGTCGACACCGCAGCCGAGGCCGACATGGGCCTGATCTACGGCATCGGCTTCCCTCCCTTCCGTGGCGGTGCGCTGCGCTACATCGACTCCATCGGTGTCGCCGAGTTCGTCGCCCTGGCCGACAAGTACGCCGACCTGGGCGCGCTGTACCACCCGACCGCCAAGCTTCGCGAAATGGCCGCCAACGGCCAGAAGTTCTTCGGTTAAGCGCGCAACGACTAGAGCGAGAGTGAATTTATGAGCCTGAATCCTAGAGATGCAGTGATCGTCGACTTCGGTCGTACCCCGATGGGTCGTTCCAAGGGCGGCATGCACCGCAACACCCGCGCCGAGACCATGTCCGCGCACCTGATCAGCAAGCTGCTGGAGCGTAACGCCAAGGTCGATCCGGCCGAGGTCGAGGACGTGATCTGGGGCTGCGTCAACCAGACCCTGGAGCAGGGCTGGAACATCGCGCGCATGGCGTCGCTGATGACCCAGATCCCGCACACCAGCGCCGGCCAGACCGTCAGCCGTCTGTGCGGTTCGTCCATGAGCGCGCTGCACACTGCCGTGCAGGCGATCCAGACCGGCAACGGTGACGTGTTCGTCGTCGGTGGTGTGGAGCACATGGGCCACGTCGGCATGATGCACGGTGTCGACCCGAACCCGCACCTGTCGCTGTACGCCGCCAAGGCGTCCGGCATGATGGGCCTGACCGCCGAGATGCTGGGCAAGATGCACGGCATCGGCCGCGAGCAGCAGGACGCCTTCGGTGAGCGTTCGCACCGTCTGGCGCACAAGGCAACCGTCGAAGGCAAGTTCAAGGATGAAATCATCCCGATGCAAGGCTACGACGAGAACGGCTTCCTCAAGATGTACGATTTCGACGAAACCATTCGTCCGGAAACTACCCTCGAGAGCCTGGCTGCGCTGAAGCCTGCCTTCAACCCGAAAGGCGGCACCGTGACTGCCGGTACCTCCTCGCAGATCACTGACGGTGCCTCCTGCATGATCGTCATGAGCGCCCAGCGTGCTCAGGATCTGGGCATCCAGCCGATGGCCGTGGTGCGTGCCATGGCCGTTGCCGGTGTCGATCCGGCGATCATGGGTTACGGCCCTGTGCCGTCCACTCAGAAGGCGCTCAAGCGCGCGGGTCTGAGCATGGCCGACATCGATTTCGTCGAACTCAACGAAGCCTTCGCCGCACAGGCCCTGCCGGTGCTGAAGGACCTGAAACTGCTCGACAAGATGGAAGAGAAGGTCAACCTGCACGGCGGCGCGATCGCCTTGGGTCACCCCTTCGGTTGTTCCGGGGCCCGTATCTCCGGTACCCTGCTCAACGTCATGAGGCAGAACGGCGGCACCCTGGGTGTCTCCACCATGTGCGTGGGCCTTGGCCAAGGCATCACCACCGTCTTCGAGCGCGTTTAAGCGCTAGCGGACACGAAACCGGGGCCCAGTGCCCCGGTTTTGCTTTTTACGGCTTTTCACTTCGGGAACCCCTTCAATGCAGTTGCAGTCAGGACTCTATCGCCATTACAAAGGCCCGCAGTACCGTGTATTCGGTGTGGCGCGGCATTCCGAGAGCGAGGAAGAGGTCGTGGTCTACCAGGCGCTGTACGGCGAGTTCGGCCTCTGGGTGCGACCGCTGAGCATGTTCTGCGAGGAGGTCGAGGTGGACGGCAAGCGCGTTCCACGCTTTGCTTTGATTCAGGCTGAAGTCAGCCCGATTGGGGCGCATCAAGTCTGACTGCGCAGACCCTGCGCTTGACCTTCGCTTGGTCGCCACTATATATAGCGGGGCCTTAGAGGGCGTCTGCAAATTGCTGCACTCGGCCATGCTGCGTTGAAACCAGCCTCAGAATGCTCATGTACAGCTCGTACACAGCACTTTCTCGACTGTTTTCGCTTTGCCTGACCTTCGCTCGCTGTTTTGTAAACACCCTCGGCTCCGTGCCTTCTATATTTCGCAATTCAGGAATTTTCTGATCCATGGGCAAATCGCTGGTCATCGTGGAATCCCCGGCCAAGGCCAAGACCATCAACAAGTACCTGGGCAACCAGTACGTGGTGAAGTCGAGCATCGGCCACATCCGTGACCTGCCTACCAGTGGCTCGGCAAGCGCCAACAAGGAGCCTGCCAAGCGCGGCAAGGCGGCCGGCGAAGCCCCGGCGCTGTCGCCCAAGGAAAAGGCCAAACGTCAGCTGTTCGCGCGCATGGGGGTCGACCCCGAGCATGGCTGGAAGGCCAAGTACGAGATCCTGCCCGGCAAGGAAAAGGTGATCGACGAACTGCGTCGTCTGGCCAAGGATGCCGACACCATCTATCTCGCGACCGACTTGGACCGTGAAGGGGAGGCCATTGCCTGGCACCTGCGCGAGTCCATCGGCGGTGATGACGCCCGTTACAAGCGCGTGGTGTTCAACGAGATCACCAAGAAGGCGATTCAGGAAGCCTTCTCCAGGCCCGGCGACCTGGATATCAACCGCGTCAACGCGCAGCAGGCACGGCGCTTCCTCGATCGCGTGGTGGGCTACATGGTCTCGCCGCTGCTGTGGGCGAAGATCGCGCGTGGTCTGTCTGCCGGTCGCGTGCAATCGGTGGCCGTGAAGCTGGTGGTGGCGCGCGAGAAAGAGATCCGCGCCTTCGTGCCGGAAGAATACTGGGAAGTGCACGCCGACCTCGGTACCGCGAAGAACGCCAAGGTGCGTTTCGAGGTGGTGCGCGAGAAGGGCGCGGCCTTCAAGCCGGTCAACGAGGCCCAGGCCATGGCCGCGCTGGAGAAGCTCAAGGCTTCCAGCTACAGCGTGGCCAAGCGTGAGGACCGTCCGACCAGCAGCAAGCCTTCGGCGCCCTTCATCACCTCCACCCTGCAGCAGGCGGCGAGCAACCGCCTGGGCTTCGGTGTGAAGAAGACCATGATGATGGCCCAGCGTCTGTACGAGGCCGGCTACATCACCTACATGCGTACCGACTCGACCAACCTGTCCGCCGACGCCGTGGAGATGGTGCGTGGCTTCATCGGCAGCGAGTACGGCGACAAGTACCTGCCGGGCAAGCCCAACCTCTACTCGAGCAAGGAGGGCGCTCAGGAGGCGCACGAAGCGATTCGTCCGTCCGACGTCAACCTGCGCCCGACCCAGCTGTCCGGCATGGAGCGTGATGCCGAGCGCCTGTATGACCTGATCTGGCGCCAGTTCGTGGCCTGCCAGATGCCGCCGGCCGAATACCTGTCCACCAGCGTCACCGTGGCGGCAGGCGATTTCGAGCTGCGGGCCAAGGGCCGCATCCTCAAGTTCGACGGTTACACTCGTGTGCTGCCGCAGCAGAGCAAGCCCGGTGAAGACGACGTACTGCCGGAAATGAAGGAAGGCGAGGGCCTCAAGCTGATCCAGCTCGACCCCAGCCAGCACTTCACCAAGCCGCCGGCGCGCTACTCCGAAGCGAGCCTGGTCAAGGAGCTGGAGAAGCGTGGCATCGGCCGTCCGTCCACCTACGCGGCGATCATTTCCACCATTCAGGATCGTGGCTACGTGACGGTGCACAACCGTCGCTTCTACGCCGAGAAGATGGGCGACATCGTCACCGAGCGTCTCGACGAGAGCTTCGCCAACCTCATGGACTACGGCTTTACCGCCACCATGGAAGAGCATCTGGATGATGTCGCCCAGGGCGAGCGCGAGTGGAAGCATCTGCTCGACGAGTTCTACGCCGACTTCAAGAAGAAGCTCGAAGTGGCGGAAGCGGGCGAGGGTGGCATGCGTGCCAACCAGCCGACCCTGACCGACATCCCCTGCCGCGAGTGCGGCCGGCCGATGATGATTCGTACCGCCTCCACGGGGGTGTTCCTCGGCTGCTCCGGCTATGCGCTGCCGCCGAAGGAGCGCTGCAAGGCCACCATCAACCTGGTGCCGGGCGACGAGATCGCCGCGGACGACGAGGGCGAGTCCGAATCCCGCGTGCTGCTGGGCAAGCATCGCTGCCCGATCTGTTCCACGGCGATGGATGCCTACCTGCTGGATGAAACCCGCAAGCTGCATATCTGCGGGAACAACCCCGATTGCACCGGCTACGAGATCGAGCAGGGCCAGTACCGCATCAAGGGCTACGAAGGCCCGAGCCTGGAGTGCGACAAGTGCGGCAGCGAGATGCAGCTCAAGACCGGCCGTTTCGGCAAGTTCTTCGGCTGTACCAATGCCAGTTGCAAGAACACCCGCAAGCTGCTGAAGAACGGCGAGGCGGCACCGCCGAAGATGGACAAGGTGGAGATGCCGGAACTCAGGTGCGAGAAGGTGGATGACACCTACGTGCTGCGCGACGGCGCCTCGGGCCTCTTCCTCGCCGCCAGCCAGTTCCCGAAGAACCGCGAGACCCGCGCTCCGCTGGTGCTGGAAATCGTGCCGCACAAGCAGGAGATCGATCCCAAGTACCACTTCCTCTGCGACGCCCCGCAGAAGGACCCGGACGGCCGCCCGGCGGTGATTCGCTACAGCCGCAAGACCAAGGAGCAGTACGTGCAGTCCGAGGTCGACGGCAAGCCGACCGGCTGGCGCGCCTTCTTCGATGGCGGCAAGTGGAAGGTCGAGGACAAGCGCTGAGTTCAGCGTCCTGACGAAATGCGCGCCGGCAATGGCCGGCGCGCGTACCATGGCTCGATCTGCAGTGGAGGTCGCCGCAATGGCCAAAGAAATCTACACCCGCACCAACCAGAAGATCTTCTTCGCCGGCATCGCCCTGGATAACTGGCGCAAGGCCGAAGGCTCCGCCGCGTTCAACGTGCAGGCGCTGGTGCAGGCCGAGCGCGAGGCGGCGTTGTTCCACCTGTATGGCGCGCTTCTCGGCGTGTGCCACGAGATCGCCGGTTACTACCGCATGAGCGACGCGGCCCCTTCGCGTGTCGAGGCCTTCGTCCAGCAGGCGGTGCTCGATGGCGCGCCCAGCCCCGAGCTGGCCGAGCTGGTCGAGCTGGCGCAGCAGCGTGAAACCTGGCTGGCGCAGCTGCTGGCGGCCTATGCGGCGCTGTTCCAGCCGCCGCGTGAGGAGCGCAAGGCCAAGGTCGACCCGGCGATGCCGCTGATCACGGCGGTCAGTGTCGGTGAGGAGCCGGTGGAGCTGAGTGTCGACGACATCGACGCCTGGCGTCAGCAGCTCAAGACCCTGGTGCTGCGTTTCCGCGAAGGCCTCAGTGAGTGCTGATCGGGTTTAACTGGACCAGTGGGCTGGGGGTGACCCCGACTGACTGTTACAATGTCGTGTTTTTGCACAGAGACTGAGCCATGCCTACATCCTTCCTGGAAATCGTCGAACTGCCCGATGGGCGTATCGCCCTGCGCCGCGCAGAAGATGAAGAGGCCCTGGTCACTCTGGACTTCTCCGCTGATGCCAAGGCCTTTCTGCAGGGGCAGCACATCGAAGTGGCCAAGGCCATGCTGAACGTGGGTGTGCAGATGGCCGGGCGCATGGCCGAGGGCGACTTCGTCGGCGAAGAAGATGAGCCTCGCGTCCTGCACTGATCGACGGCGATGAATCAACGAAAACGGGGCTCCAGTGGAGCCCCGTTTGCGTTTCTGGGAAGCGTCAGCCCAGGCTGATGTTCAGGCTCTGCGCACCGCCGGTCTGCGCGGCCTGCGCCAGGCGCTGGCGGGTGCTGCGCTCGACAGGATGCAGCCAGCTGATGACGGTATGGCTGCGGCCCAGCTTGAGCGCTTCCTCGGCCAGCTCGAGGGCGTCCTGCCCCTGGCGTGGCTGCAGCAGCAGGATGCGTTCGCGATTCAGGCCGGCGTCACGCAGCCAGGCCTGGGTCAGGCTGGCAGGCGGCGCGACCAGCGTCAGCCAGCGCGCATCCTGGTTCTGGCTCAGTTCACGGAGGATCGGTGCCAGCAAATGCAGGCAGTGGCCGGCCGTGCCGCGAAGGGCGAGCTCGCTGAATGCCTGATCGTCGACCACACCGGCTTCGGCAGGTGCCTCGTGTTGGGTGTCGGCGAGAAAGGCGTTGAACAGGGGGAGCTGTGAACGTTCGAACGACTGCTGCATGTGCATGGCGTCTCCTTAGCGGCGAATCACGCCGACACTCAAACCTTCGATGACCAGGTCCTGGTGCTCCAGGTCGACCTCGATCGGGGCGAACTCGGGGTTCTCGGCAATCAGCCAGACCTTGTTGCCTTCGCGCTTGAAGCGCTTGACCGTGACTTCGTCGTCGATGCGGGCGACGACGATCTGGCCGTTGCGTGCCTCGCGAGTGGTGTGCACGGCGAGCAGGTCACCATCGAAGATGCCGATGTCCTTCATGCTCATGCCGCGTACGCGCAGCAGGTAGTCGGCCTTGGGCTGAAAGAAGGTCGGGTTGATCTGGCAGGATTCCTCCACGTGCTGCTGGGCGAGAATCGGCGCACCAGCGGCCACCCGGCCGATGACCGGCAGGCCCTCGTCTTCGTTCGCTGCGCCGGCCTCGAAGCCGGGGATGCGAATGCCACGGGAGGCGCCCGGGGTCATCTCGATCGCCCCTTTGCGGGCCAGGGCCTTGAGGTGCTCCTCGGCGGCATTGGGCGACTTGAAGCCCAGTTCCTGGGCGATCTCCGCACGGGTGGGCGGGTAGCCGTTGTCTTCCAGGCAGCGTTTGATGAAGGCGAGAATCTCGGCTTGGCGGGGCGTCAGTTTCAGCATGGCTGGGCTCTGTCTTTTTATACAGTGACTGGGATTATATACAGTAAGGCGGGCTTGGCAACGGCCAATTTTCATGCGCCGGTCGCGCCGCGTGTTACCCGCACGGGTCAATTGACGTCTGTGCTGTTATAAGCTGTGACCAGCCGGCCAAAAGACGGCTCATGCGGCTTGACATTTCGATGCGCTGAAACGTATGTTTCAAACAAGTGTTTGTCAGGTGATAGCTCATGGCCCAGTCGGAAACCGTTGAACGCATTCTCGATGCTGCAGAACAGCTGTTCGCGGAGAAAGGTTTCGCCGAGACCTCGCTTCGTCTGATCACCAGCAAGGCGGGGGTCAACCTGGCAGCCGTCAACTATCACTTCGGCTCCAAGAAGGCGCTGATCCAGGCGGTGTTCTCGCGTTTCCTCGGGCCGTTCTGTACCAGCCTGGAGAAGGAACTCGACCGTCGCCAGGCGAAGACGGAAAACCAGGCCACGCTCGAGGAGCTGCTGGAACTGCTCGTCGAGCAGGCACTGGCGGTCAAGCCGCGCAGCGGCAACGACCTCTCCATCTTCATGCGTCTGCTCGGCCTGGCCTTCAGCCAGAGCCAGGGGCACCTGCGCAAGTACCTGGAAGAGGTCTACGGCAAGGTGTTCCGTCGCTACATGCTGCTGGTGCATGAAACCGCGCCGCGCATCCCGCCGCTGGAGCTGTTCTGGCGCGTGCACTTCATGCTCGGCGCGGCGGCGTTCAGCATGTCCGGGATCAAGGCGCTGCGCGCCATGGCCGAGACCGATTTCGGCGTCAATACCTCCATCGAGCAGGTGATGAGGATGATGGTGCCGTTCCTGGCCGCCGGCATGCGCTCGGACTCCGGTGTGGACGATCCCGCGCTGGCGGGGGCTCAGCTCAAGCCCCGCAGCAAGACGCCCAGCGCTACGCCCAAGGTTTGATGCCGGGGCAGGTGGGCTTGGCTTGGCCCTTCGGCTAAGCTAGCGGCCCATGTCCGATCTCGATCTGCTGCATATCTCTCTCGCTGACCAGACCCTCTATGGCCTTGGCGCCGGCCAGCTGCTGCTGCGCCTGCCTGTCTCCACGGCGCTGAACGGCCCCGGTGAGCGCAACGGCTCCGGCTGCACGCCACGTGGCCTGCACCAGGTGCGGGCGAAGGTCGGCGCTGGCCTGCCGCTGGCCGCCGTGCTGCGCGGCAGACGCTGGACCGGTGAGGTCTGGTCCGCGCAGCTGCATCAGCAGTTTCCCGACCGCGACTGGATTCTCACCCGCATTCTCTGGCTCAGCGGCCTGGAGCCCGGGCGCAACCGTTTGGGTGAGGTGGACAGCTTTCGCCGCTATATCTATCTGCATGGCACGCCGGATACGGAACCCATGGGCACGCCGCTGTCTCATGGCTGCGTCCGGCTGCGCAATACCGACATGTTGGCGCTGTTCGAGCGCGTGCCCGTGCATTGCCGGGTGCGTATCGACGAGGCGCCATGCCCGCAGTGGGCTGCGGACCACGATTTTCAGTAAGGAATACCTGCATGCAAGGCTCATTGATGATGGATGTCGCTGGCACCTGGCTGACCGCCGAGGATCGCCAGATGCTGCGCCAGCCCGAGGTGGGTGGCCTGATCATTTTTGCCCGCAATATCGAATCGCCGCGCCAGGTGCGCGAGCTGTGCCAGAGCATTCGTGCCGTGCGCCCGGACCTGCTGCTGGCCGTGGATCAGGAAGGCGGGCGGGTGCAGCGCCTGCGCCAGGGCTTCCTGCGTCTGCCGGCGATGCGCGCCATCGCCGACAATCACAACGCCGAGGAGCTGGCCGAGCACTGCGGCTGGCTGATGGCGACCGAGGTACTGGCAGTCGGTCTGGATCTCAGCTTCGCGCCGGTACTCGACCTCGATCATCAGCGCAGCGCGGTGGTCGGCAGTCGTGCCTTCGAGGGGGACCCGCAGCGTGCCACGCAGCTGGCTGCGGCGTTCATCCGTGGCATGCAGCAGGCGGGCATGGCGGCGACCGGCAAGCACTTCCCCGGGCATGGCTGGGCCGAGGCCGACTCCCACGTGGCAATTCCCGTCGACGAGCGCAGCCTGGAGGACATTCGTGCCTGTGACATGCAGCCGTTCCGGCAGTTGTCCGGCCAGCTCGATGCGGTGATGCCGGCGCATGTGATCTACCCTCAGGTGGACGAGCAGCCGGCCGGTTTCTCCCGCCGCTGGCTGCAGGACATCCTGCGCGGTGAGCTGGGTTTCGACGGGGTGATCTTCAGCGACGACCTGTCCATGGCCGGGGCGCATGTCGCCGGGGATGCGGGCAAGCGTATCGAGGCGGCGCTCGGCGCCGGTTGCGACATGGGCCTGGTGTGCAACGATCGTGGCTCGGCCGAGCTGGCCCTCGCCGCACTGCAGCGTCTGCAGGTGCAGCCGGCCGAACGGCTGCAGCGGATGCGCGGGCGTGCTCATGCGTGCACCGACTATCGCCAGGCGCCCCGCTGGTCGCAGGCGGTGGCCGCACTCAGAACCGCCCAGTTGCTGGATTAAGGAGGGCACCATGAGCGTTCTTGCCATCATCGGCGGCACTGGCCTGACCCAGTTGCCGGGCCTCGAGATCCGTCAGGCGGTCTCCGTGGAGACGCCTTACGGGGCGCCTTCGGCCGATATCCTGCGGGGCGAGTATGCCGGGCGCGACGTGCTGTTTCTCGCCCGTCATGGTCAGCCACACCGCATTGCGCCGCACCAGATCAACTACCGCGCCAATCTCTGGGCGCTGAAGCAGGTCGGCGCCGGTGCCATCGTCGCGGTCAACGCGGTCGGCGGTATTCACGCGGCGATGGGCGCCGGGCATTTCTGCGTGCCACACCAGATCATCGATTACACCGCCGGGCGCGCGCACACCTTCTTCGAGGGTGAGCTGGAGCATGTGACCCATGTGGATTTCAGTCATCCCTATGACGAGGCCCTGCGTGAGCGCCTGATCGCGGCGCTGCGCAGCGAGGGGGCGGCCTGCAGCAGTCAGGGCGTCTACGGTTGCACCCAGGGGCCACGCCTGGAGACTGCGGCGGAAATCGTCAGGATGGAGCGCGATGGCTGCGACCTGGTCGGCATGACCGGTATGCCCGAGGCAGCCCTGGCGCGTGAGCTGGCGCTGCCCTATGCCTGCCTGGCGCTGGTGGTCAATCCGGCTGCGGGCAAGGCGCCGGGGCTGATCACCATGGCCGAGATCGAGCGCGTGCTGGAGCAGGGGATGGGCGCGGTCAAGGGCGTGCTGGCGCGTGTGCTGAGCGCCTAGCTGCTGCCTTGATCGCTGCAATGAAAAAGGGCCGCTCAGCGGCCCTTTTGCGTCATGCCCTCAAAGCGGGCTGATGCGTACCAGCGCGCCGAGGCTGCCGTGGTCCAGGTAGGTCAGGCTGTTGTCCTTCAGGCGCTGGGCGACTTTCATGTGCTCGCTGCTGTCGAGCAGGCCGTCGGCGCTGAAGTGGTTGATCCACAGCTCCAGGTCCAGGTCGGCGAAGCGTTCCTGGGTGAAGGTCAGCGTGCCTTCGACCGGGTAGTGGCCGAAGTGGCTGTCGCCAGTGCTGACGGCGACGCGGCTCGGGGTGCCGCCCAGCGTCTGGCTCCAGGCCTTGTGCAGCAGGACCTGATAACCGTTGCCGGGGTTGAGCTTGGCGGCCTCGTTGTTGAGGGCGGTGGCGCGTTCGTTGCCGTCGATCGGCAGGGCGGTGCCGGCCCAGTCGTCGGGGGCGATCTTCGGCGCGATCACGGGTTCGCCGGCCTGGCGAAACACCAGCAGTTCAACCTGGTAGAGGCGTTCGGCGAAAGCGCTCGGTGCCAACAGGCAGAGCAACAGGGCAATCAGGTGCAGTGGGCGCATGGTCAGGTCCTTCAGGTGGTGGGCGCGAGGCGCTCGAACAGGGCTTCCAGGGTGTTGAAGCGCTCTTCCGCGCGCTCCATCGGCACCTGGATCTTGAAGACGGTGGCGCCTTCGAACTTGTAGCGTTTGGGCTGGGCCTGGATCAGCTTGATCAGCGTCAGCGGGTCGACGCAGGTCTCTGCGGCGAACTCGATGCGGCCGCCCTGCGGTCCGGCGTCGACCTTGGTGATGCCCAGCTTCTCGGCCTGCAGCTTGAGCAGGGTCAGGCGCATCAGGTGCTTGGTCGGCTCGGGCAGCAGGCCGAAGCGGTCGATCATCTCGACCTGCAGTTCCTTCAGGCCGTCTTCGTCGGAGGCCGAGGAAATGCGCTTGTACAGGATCAGGCGCGCGTGCACGTCGGGCAGGTAGTCCTCGGGGATAAGCGCGGGCACGCGCAGGTTGATCTCCGGGCCGCCGCCCAGTGGCTGGTCGAGGTTGGGTTGTTCGCCTTTCTGGATGGCCTTGACCGCACGCTCGAGCATTTCCATGTACAGGGTGAAGCCCACAGCCTGGATCTGCCCGCTCTGGCCGTCGCCAAGCAGCTCGCCGGCGCCACGGATTTCCAGGTCGTGGGTGGCGAGGATGAAGCCGGCGCCGAGGTCCTGGGCACCGGCAATGGCTTCCAGGCGCTTCTGCGCGTCTTCGGTCATGCTCTTGCGCGGCGGCGTCAGCAGGTAGGCATAGGCCTGGTGGTGGCTGCGGCCGACGCGGCCACGCAGCTGGTGCAGCTGGGCCAGGCCGAACTTGTCGGCGCGCTCGATGATGATGGTATTGGCGCTGGGCACGTCGATGCCGGTCTCGATGATGGTCGAGGCCACCAGCACGTTGAAGCGCTTGTGGTAGAAGTCACTCATCACCTGTTCCAGATCGCGCTCGCGCATCTGCCCGTGGCCGATGCCGATGCGCGCTTCCGGCACCAGCTCGGCGAGGTCGGCGGCGCACTTCTCGATGCTCTTCACGTCGTTGTGCAGGTAGTACACCTGGCCGCCGCGCAACAGTTCGCGCAGCAGCGCTTCCTTGATGGTCGGCTTGTTCTCCTCCATGACGAAGGTGCGCACCGACAGGCGCCGCGCCGGCGGGGTGGCGATGATCGACAGGTCGCGCATGCCGGCCACGGCCATGTTCAAAGTGCGCGGGATAGGCGTGGCGGTGAGGGTGAGGATGTCCACCTCGCTGCGCAGGGCCTTCAGCTGTTCCTTCTGGCGCACGCCGAAACGGTGTTCCTCGTCGATGATGACCAGGCCCAGGTTGTGGAACTTCACGTCGTCCTGCAGCAGCTTGTGGGTGCCGATGACGATATCCACCTTGCCTTCGGCCAGTTGCTGCACGGCGCCTTCGACTTCCTTGGCGCTCTTGAAGCGGCTCATCACCTCGACCTTCACCGGCCAGTCGGCGAAGCGGTCGCGGAAGCTGTTGTAGTGCTGCTGGGCGAGCAGGGTGGTAGGCACCAGCACCGCCACCTGCTTGCCGCTGTGCACGGCGATGAAGGCGGCGCGCATGGCCACCTCGGTCTTGCCGAAGCCGACGTCGCCGCAGACCAGGCGGTCCATCGGCTTGCCGGCCAGCATGTCGCCGCGCACGGCATCGATCGCAGCCTGCTGGTCCGGGGTTTCCTCGAACGGGAAGCCGGTGCTGAAGGTGGCGTAGTCCACCGCCGGGTCCTGGAAGGCGAAGCCTTCGCGGGCGGCGCGGCGGGCGTAGATGTCGAGCAGTTCGGCGGCGACGTCGCGTACCTGCTCGGCGGCCTTGCGCTTGGCTTTCTGCCAGGTTTCCGAACCCAGCCGGTGCAGCGGCGCGAGGGCATCGTCGCTGCCGCTGTAGCGGGCGATCAGGTGCAGGCTGGCCACCGGAACGTAGAGCTTGGCCTCGTCGGCGTATTGCAGGGCGAGGAACTCGGCGGCCTGGCCGTCGAATTCCATGGTGATCAGGCCCAGGTAGCGGCCGACGCCGTGGTCGATATGCACCACCGGCGCGCCTTCGCGCAGCTCGGTGAGGTTCTTGATCACGTTGTCGCCGCCTTCGCGGCCCTTCTCGCGGCGGCGACGCTGCATCACGCGCTGGCCGAACAGCGGGCTTTCGGCGATCAGCGCCAGGTCATCGAGCAGCAGGCCTTCGTCCAGCGGGGCGATGCAGATGTTCAGGCGTTCGCCGCTGGCGACGAAGGCCGGCCAGCCATCGACCTCCCTGGGCTTGAGCTTGAGGCGGGCGAGCAGCTCCAGGAGCACCTCGCGACGCCCGGCCGATTCGGCGCAGAACAGCACACGGCCCTGGTACTCCTCGATGAAGCGGCGCAGCGCCGCCAGTGGCTCGCCGGCCTTGGCCTGGATCGCCAGGTCGGGCAGGGCGCGGGCGTCGAAGCGCGTGCGGCCGACACCGGGTTCGATGTCCTCGGGGTTGGCCACCACCCGTGGCCAGCTTTTCAACTGGGCAAAGCAGTCGTCCACCGGCAGGAAGATGTCGGCGGGCGGCAGTAGCGGGCGCTCCGGGTCGACGCGGCGATCCTCGTAGCGGTTGCGCGCGTCCAGCCAGAACTGCTCGGCGGCTTTCTCGATGCCCGGCAGCGAGAACACCTGAGTGTCGCCCGGCAGGTAGTCGAACAGGGTGCCGGTGGCCTCGAAGAACAGCGGCAGGTAGTACTCGATGCCTGCCGGGGTGATGCCGGAAGACAGATCCTGATAGATCGGGCAGCGGCGGAAGTCGACGTCGAAGCGTTCGCGAAAGCGCCCGCGAAAATCGCTGACGGCCTTCTTCTCCAGCGGGAACTCGCGTGCCGGCAGCAGGCGAATCGACTCGACCTTGTCCACCGAGCGCTGCGTCTCGGGGTCGAAGGTGCGCAGGGTTTCGATCTCGTCATCGAACAGGTCGATGCGGTAGGGCGTTTCGCTGCCCATCGGGTAGAGGTCGATCAGCGCACCACGCACGGCGAACTCGCCGTGTTCGTAGACTGTGTCGACGCACCGGTAGCCGGCGGCCTCCAGGCGCGTGCGCATCTGCTCCACGTCCAGCTTCTGGCCGACATCCAGCACCAGGCTGCTGCCGAGCAGGAAGTTCTTCGGCGCCAGACGGTGTAGGGCAGTGCTGATCGGCACTACCAGTATCCCGCGCTTCAGCTGCGGCAGCTGATACAGGGTGGCGACGCGCTGGGAGATGATGTCCTGGTGGGGCGAGAAGACGTCGTAGGGCAGGGTTTCCCAGTCGGGGAAATGCAGCACCGGCAGGCTGGGAGCGAAGAAGGCCAGTTCTTCCTGCAGGCGTTCGGCGCTCTGGCTGCCCTCGGTCAGGACCAGGGTGAAACGCTCGGCAGTGCTGGCGGCCTCGGCAATCGCCAGGGAAAGGGCGGCGCCAGGCAGGTTGCCCCATTGCTGTTTGCCGGCACTGGCCGGCAGAGACGGAAGACGCAGTACGGACACGGGCGGCTCGCGGTCGTGACAAAAGGCCGGGAATTGTAGCGGGGCTTTGGGGTCAATGTCAGTCGCGACAGGCGCGCATTGCTCCCGCACGCGAGCGCCGTCATAATGTAGCCCCTTTTTTCAGCCCCTACATGTGGAAGGTACTGCCCGTGACTCAGAAGCCCGACCAGTGTCTCGGTGAATGGATCGATCGTGAAGCCCTCGCGGAAGCGATGATTCCGCTGATTGGTCAGCTCTATCGCAACAACAATGTGGTGACCTCGATCTATGGCCGTGGCCTGATCAACCGTTCGGTCATCGACATCCTCAAGGCTCACCGTTTCGCCCGTCACCGCCTGGCTGACGCGGCCGAACTGTCGGTACACGACACCTTCCCGATGCTCAAGGCCATGAGCGAGCTCAAGCTGGGCGCCGCTTCCGTGGACCTGGGCAAGATGGTTGCCAAGTTCAAGGCCGAAGGCGCTGGCCGCGGCGTCGAGCAGTTCGTCAAGGACGAGCTGGAAGAGGTCGTGGGCAAGCAGAACGGCGCTGCCCGTGAAGGCACCGACGTGGTGCTCTACGGCTTCGGTCGCATCGGCCGCCTGCTGGCGCGCATCCTGATCGAGAAGACCGGTGGTGGCGACGGCCTGCGTCTGCGTGCCATCGTCGTGCGCAAGGGCGCCGAGAACGACCTGGTCAAGCGCGCCAGCCTGCTGCGCCGCGACTCGGTGCACGGCAAGTTCAATGGCACCATCACCATCGATGAAGCCAGCAGCACCCTGACTGCCAACGGCAACCTGATCCAGATCATCTACTCCAACGATCCGGCGTCCATCGACTACACCCAGTACGGCATCAAGAACGCCCTGCTGGTGGACAACACCGGCAAATGGCGTGATGCCGAAGGCCTCGGCCAGCACCTGAAGTGCCCGGGTGTCGACCGCGTCGTGCTGACCGCGCCGGGCAAGGGCGCGCTGAAGAACATCGTGCACGGCATCAACCACGGCGAAATCGCTGCGGACGACAAGATCATCTCCGCCGCGTCCTGCACCACCAACGCCATCGTGCCGGTGCTCAAGGCGGTCAATGACAAGTTCGGCATCGTCAACGGCCACGTCGAGACCGTTCACTCGTACACCAACGACCAGAACCTGATCGACAACTTCCACAAGGGCAGTCGTCGTGGTCGCAGTGCTGCGCTGAACATGGTGATCACCGAGACCGGCGCCGCCACCGCTGCCGCCAAGGCCCTGCCGGTGCTGAAGGGCAAGCTGACCGGCAACGCCATTCGCGTACCGACGCCGAACGTGTCGATGGCCATCCTCAACCTGAACCTGGAGAAGGCCACCAGCCGCGAAGAGATCAACGAGTACCTGCGCCAGATGGCCATGCACTCGGACCTGCAGAAGCAGATCGATTTCGTCAGCTCGCAGGAAGTGGTGTCCACTGACTTCGTCGGCTCGCGTCATGCCGGTGTGGTCGATGCCGAGGCGACCATCGCCAACGATAACCGCGTCGTTCTGTACGTCTGGTATGACAACGAGTTCGGTTACAGCTGCCAGGTGGTGCGCGTGATGGAAGACATGGCCGGGGTCAACCCGCCTGCTTTCCCGCGCTAAGCGCCGGGGTGTGACAAGACGGGAGCTTCGGCTCCCGTTTTTTATGCGCGGTCGCCGCTGGCTGGTCGCTCGCGGCGCGTATTCGAGGGTGGGGCAGGTGGCGGAGCTTGGACGATGGTCGTATGTACATCGTCTGTCCGCTGCGTCTGGTTGATGCCTGGTGGCACGTGAAGTGTTGCTTGCTGTTACCGGAGGGTCAAAAAAAGCAAGCACTTGGGTGGCCAGTCCAGGGGGCCATCTTTATAATCGAGCAGATTTTTTACCCAGGACCGGCACCCTTATACACCTCAGCGACATGCCGAGGTGGTTGATCCTATTGGGTCTGCGGGCGTTGCCCCCTGTCTTATAAAAAGCTTTCTAAATCAGTGGTTAGGCAAACCTATGATCAAACTAAAGCATGGGCTCGATTTGCCCATAACGGGTGCGCCGACACAGCGTATCGAGGCCGCAAGGCCCGTGCGCAGTGTCGCCGTCATCGGCTTCGACTATCACGGGATGAAGCCGACGATGGAAGTGCAGGTCGGTGACCGAGTCAAGCTCGGTCAGTTGCTGTTTACCGACAAGAAGACACCCGGCGTGCGTTACACCGCCCCCGCTGCTGGCGTTATCAGTGCCATTCACCGTGGCGAGAAGCGTGTCCTGCAATCGGTCGTCATCGATATCGACGGCGATGAGCAGGAAACCTTCGCCCAGTACGCTGCCGACCAGCTCGAAGCGCTGAGTGACGAGCAGGTTCGCGAGAACCTGCAGCAGTCCGGCCTGTGGACTGCGCTGCGTAGCCGTCCGTTCAGCAAGGTGCCGGCCCTGGATGCGCTGCCCAGCTCGATCTTCGTGACCGCTGTCGATACTCACCCGCTGGCCGCCGATCCTGCGGTGATCATTGGCGAATATGCCGCTGATTTCGAAAATGGCCTGAAGGTTCTCGCTAACCTGGCCAAGGTCTTCCTGTGCAAGGCCGATGGCGTCAGCCTGCCCGGCGAGAGCCTGGCCAAGGTGCAGAGCGAGGCCTTCGCCGGCCCGCACCCGGCTGGTCTGCCAGGTACCCACATTCATTTCCTCGACCCGGTCAGCGCCAGCAAGAGCGTCTGGCAGATCGGCTATCAGGACGTGATCGCCGTCGGCAAGCTGTTCACCACGGGGCAGCTGTTCGTCGAGCGCGTCGTCGCGCTGGGTGGCCCTGTCGCCGAGCAGCCGCGTCTGCTGCGTACCCGCCTGGGCGCCAGCCTGGAAGAGCTCACCGCCGGTGAACTCAAGCCCGGCTTCAACCGGGTGATTTCCGGCTCCGTGTTCGGTGGGCGTACCGCCCAGGGCGCGTTCGCCTTCCTCGGTCGCTACCACAACCAGGTGTCCTGCCTGGGCGAGGGCAATGACCGCGAGATGCTGCACTACCTGCGTGCCGGGGTGAACAAGCACTCGGTGCTGAACATCTTCGTTTCCAAGCTGGCCGGCGCCAAGCTGTTCAACTTCACCACCACCACCAATGGCAGCCCGCGCGCCATGGTACCGGTGGGCAACTACGAAGCCGTGATGCCGCTGGACATCCTGCCGACCCAGCTGCTGCGCTACCTGATCGTCGGTGATACCGAGATGGCGCAGAAGCTCGGCTGCCTCGAACTCGACGAAGAAGACCTGGCGTTGTGCACCTACGTGTGCGCCGGCAAGTATGAATATGGCCCGATCCTGCGGGACAACCTCGCCCGTATCGAGAAGGAGGGTTAATCCGTGGGTATTCGTGCATTCCTCGACAAGATCGAGCACAACTTCGAGAAGGGCGGCAAGTACGAGAAGTGGTACGCCCTCTACGAAGCCATCGACACCTTCTTCTACCGTCCTGGCAGCGTGACCAAGACCACCGCTCACGTGCGTGATGGCATCGACCTCAAGCGCATGATGATCACCGTGTGGCTGTGCACCTTCCCGGCCATGTTCTTCGGCATGTGGAACACCGGCTACCAGGCCAACCTGATCTTCGCCCAGAGCCCCGAGCTGCTGGCGGCCCAGGAAGGCTGGCGCTTCGCGCTGATCGGTTCGCTGGCCGGCTTCGATCCGGGCAGCCTGTGGGACAACTTCATCCAGGGCGCTGCCTACTTCCTGCCCGTCTACGCGGTGACCTTCATCGTCGGCGGTTTCTGGGAAGTGCTGTTCGCCTCGATCCGTCGTCACGAGGTCAACGAAGGCTTCTTCGTCACCTCCGTGCTGTTCGCCCTGATCCTGCCGCCGAGCATTCCGCTGTGGCAGGTCGCCCTGGGCATCAGCTTCGGCGTGGTGATCGGCAAGGAAGTGTTCGGCGGTACCGGCAAGAACTTCCTCAACCCGGCGCTGACCGGCCGTGCCTTCCTGTTCTTCGCCTACCCGGCGCAGATGTCGGGTGATGCGGTCTGGACCGCCGTCGACGGTTTCGCCGGCGCGACCTCGCTGAGCCTGGCGGCGTCCGGCGGCATCGAGAACGTGATCAACAACGGCATCACCTGGATGGACGCCTTCGTCGGCACCATTCACGGTTCGCTGGGCGAGACCAGCACCCTGGCCATCGCCATCGGCGGCCTGGTGCTGCTGCTGACCCGCATCGCTTCCTGGCGCATCGTCGTCGGCGTGATGCTGGGCATGATCGGCCTCAGCCTGCTGCTCAACCTGATTGGCTCGGACAGCAACCCGATGTTCGCCATGCCGTGGTACTGGCATCTGGTCGTCGGCGGCTTCGCCTTCGGCATGTTCTTCATGGCCACCGATCCGGTATCGGCGTCCATGACCAACACCGGCAAGTGGATCTTCGGTGCCCTGATCGGCGTGATGGTGGTGTTGATCCGTGTGGTCAACCCGGCCTTCCCCGAGGGCATGATGCTGGCGATCCTGTTCGCCAACCTGTTCGCACCGCTGATCGACCACTTCGTCGTTCAGGCCAATATCAAGCGGAGGCTGGCACGCAATGTCTAGTCAAAAAGAATCCACCGTCCGCACGCTGACGGTGGCCGTGCTGGTGTGCCTCGTGTGTTCGGTATTCGTTGCCGGCGCGGCCATCGCACTGAAGCCGACCCAGGTCGAGAACCGCCTGCTGGACAAGCAGCGCAGCATCCTGGCGATCGCCGGCCTGGCCCAGCCGGGTATGTCCTCGGCCCAGGTCAAGCAGGTGTTCGACGGTGCCATCACCGCCAAGCTGGTGGACCTGGAAACCGGCAAGTTCTCCGACGCCTTCGACCCGATCACCTTCGACCCGCTCAAGGCGGCCAAGGATCCCAAGCTGTCCACCGCGCTCAGCGGTAGCGAGGACATCGCCGGGATCAAGCGCCAGGAGCGTTACACCACCGTGTACATGGTGGAGAAGGATGGCCAGGTGGAAACCCTGATCCTGCCGGTGCGTGGCTACGGCCTGTGGTCGACCCTGCACGGCTTCATCGCGGTCAAGGGCGACCTCAACACTGTGGTCGGCATGGGCTTCTACCAGCACGGCGAGACGCCGGGCCTCGGTGGTGAAGTCGACAACCCGAAATGGAAAGGCCAGTGGCCGGGCAAGACCCTGTTCGACGAAGACGGCAAGCTCGCCGTGCAGGTCGTCAAGGGTGGTGTCGACCCGCAGAGCCCGCAAGCGACCCATCAGGTCGACGCGCTCGCCGGTGCCACGCTCACCAGCAACGGGGTGGATCATCTGCTGAAGTTCTGGCTCGGCCAGAACGGCTTCGGTCCGTTTATCGCTAACCTGCGCGCAGGGGAGGCCTGATCATGTCGCAGCCGACTATTAAAGAAGTCCTGCTCAACCCGATCTTCAACAACAACCCCATCGGTCTGCAGATTCTCGGGATCTGCTCGGCCCTGGCGGTCACGTCCAACCTGCAGACCGCGCTGGTGATGTCTGCCGCGCTGACCCTGGTCACGGCGTTCTCCAACCTGTTCATCTCGATGATCCGCAGCCAGATCCCCGGTTCGATCCGCATGATCGTGCAGATGGTGATCATTGCCTCCCTGGTGATCGTGGTCGATCAGGTGCTCAAGGCCTATGCCTTCAGCCTGTCCAAACAGCTGTCGGTGTTCGTCGGCCTGATCATCACCAACTGCATCGTGATGGGCCGTGCCGAAGCATTCGCCATGCAGAACCCGCCCGTGCTGTCGTTCTTCGACGGTATCGGTAACGGTCTGGGCTACAGCGCCATGCTGATCGCCCTGGGCGTGATCCGCGAGCTGTTCGGTGCCGGCAAGCTGATGGGCTACGAGATCCTTTCCGTGGTCAACGACGGTGGCTGGTATCAGCCCAACGGCATGCTGCTGCTGCCGCCTTCGGCGTTCTTCCTGATCGGCCTGTTCATCTGGGCCATTCGTAGCTGGAAGAAGGACCAGGTCGAGTCCAATGCCTACAAGATGGCGCCTCAGGTATCCAGCAAGGAGGCCTATTAATGGAACATTACATCAGCCTGTTCGTCCGTGCGGTGTTCGTCGAGAACATGGCGCTGGCGTTCTTCCTCGGCATGTGTACCTTCATCGCCATCTCCAAGAAGGTGGAAACCGCCATCGGCCTCGGCATCGCCGTGGTCGTGGTGCTGGGTATCACCATGCCGGTGAACAACCTGATCTACTCCAACATCCTCAAGGACGGTGCGCTGGCCTGGGCCGGTCTGCCTGACGTCGACCTGTCCTTCCTTGGCCTGCTGACCTTCATCGGCGTGATCGCGGCGATCGTGCAGATCCTGGAAATGACCCTGGATAAGTACGTGCCGTCGCTCTACAACGCCCTGGGGGTGTTCCTGCCGCTGATCACCGTGAACTGCGCCATCATGGGTGGCTCGCTGTTCATGGTCGAGCGTGACTACAACCTGGCCGAAAGCACCGTCTACGGTGTCGGCGCGGGCGTGTCCTGGGCGCTGGCCATCGCCGCGCTGGCGGGCATCCGCGAGAAGCTCAAGTACAGCGATGTACCGGCTGGCCTGCAGGGTCTGGGCATCACCTTCATCACCATCGGTCTGATGTCGCTGGGCTTCATGTCCTTCTCCGGCGTGCAGCTGTAAGGAAAGGATGAACAGATGAATTACGAAATCTTCCTCGCCATCGGCATGTTCACCGCCATCGTGCTCGCGCTGGTGCTGATCATCCTCGCCGCGCGCGCCAAGCTGGTGTCCAGCGGTGACGTGAGCATCGAGATCAACGGCGAAAAAACCATCGTGGTACCGGCCGGCGGCAAGCTGCTGCAGACCCTGGCCGACAACAACATCTTCCTGTCCTCCGCCTGCGGCGGCGGCGGCACCTGCGCGCAGTGCAAGTGCGTCGTCGAGTCCGGCGGCGGCGAGATGCTGTCCACCGAAGAGTCGCACTTCACCCGGCGCGAGGCCCGCGAGGGCTGGCGTCTGTCCTGCCAGACCCCGGTCAAGCAGGACATGAAGATCGAAGTCCCTGAAGAGGTCTTCGGCGTCAAGAAGTGGGAGTGCACCGTCGAGTCCAACCCCAACGTCGCCACCTTCATCAAGGAGCTGACGCTGAAACTGCCGGAAGGCGAGAACGTCGACTTCCGTGCCGGTGGTTACGTGCAGCTGGAATGCCCGCCGCACACCGTCAACTACAAGGACTTCGACATCCAGGAGGAGTACCGCGGCGACTGGGACAAGTTCAACCAGTGGAAGTACGTGTCCAAGGTCGACGAGACCGTGATCCGTGCCTATTCCATGGCCAACTACCCGGAAGAGCGCGGCCTGGTGAAGTTCAACATCCGTATCGCCTCGCCGCCCCCGGGCAAGGACGATCTGCCGCCGGGCAAGATGTCTTCCTACGTGTTCAGCCTCAAGCCGGGCGACAAGATCACCGTGTACGGACCGTTCGGTGAGTTCTTCGCCAAGGACACCGATGCCGAGATGGTCTTCATCGGTGGTGGTGCCGGCATGGCGCCGATGCGTTCGCACATCTTCGACCAGCTCAAGCGCCTGAAGTCCACGCGCAAGATCAGCTTCTGGTATGGCGCGCGCTCCATGCGCGAGTCCTTCTACAACGAAGAGTACGACCAGCTGCAGGCGGAGAACCCGAACTTCCAGTGGCACCTGGCGCTGTCCGATCCGCAGCCGGAAGACAACTGGACCGGCCTCACCGGCTTCATCCACAACGTGCTGTACGAGAACTACCTGAAGGACCACCCGGCTCCGGAAGACTGCGAGTTCTACATGTGCGGCCCACCCATGATGAACGCTGCGGTGATCAAGATGCTGACCGACCTGGGTGTCGAGCCGGAGAATATCCTCCTCGACGACTTCGGCGGCTAAGCATGAGGTCAGCTGTACTTCAGCCCGTTATCGCTGTCGCCCTGGCGGCAGCCCTAACGGGCTGCTTGCATTCTGAACGGATCGAAGAGTTCGGTGGCCCGACCATGGGCAGCACCTATTCGATCAAATACGTCCGCAGTGAAGGCGTCGCGCCACAAGCCGAACTCAAGGCCGCGACCGAGGCGATCCTCGCCGAGATCGACCTGCAGATGTCCACCTACCGTGACGACTCGCTGATCGAGCAGTTCAACCGTGCACCGGCCGGGGCCTGTCAGGCCATGCCGCAGGCTGTGCTGGACCTGGTGCGCGCCGGTGATCGCCTGCACGAAGAGAGCCAGGGCTATTTCGACCTGACCCTCGAACCGCTGCTCGACCTCTGGGGCTTCGGCCCGAGAGGGCAGGGCGAGGCCGTGCCGAGCGAGGAGAAGCTCGCCGAGGTGCGTCAGCGCGTCGGTCAGCAGCACCTGCGCATCGATGGCGAGCAGCTGTGCAAGGACGCCGACGTGCAGGTCGACTTCAACAGCATCGCCGCCGGCTATGCGGTCGAACGCATCGTCGCGCGCCTGCGCGAGCTGGGCGTCACCAGCTACCTGGTCGAAGCCACGGGTGAGCTCAAGGCGGCTGGCTTCAAGCCCGATGGCAGCCACTGGCGCATCGGCCTGGAGGCACCGCGTGACGACAAGCGCGTGGCCCAGCGCGTGCTGCAACTCGATGGTTACGGTATCTCCACGTCGGGTGATTATCGCAACTACTTCGAGGAGAATGGGCAGCGCTACTCGCATACGCTCGATCCGCTCACCGGGCGCCCCGTCAGCCATACGCTGGCTGCGGTCACCGTGGCCGACCGATCGACCTTGCGCGCCGATGGCTTGTCTACCCTATTGATGGTGCTTGGGCCTGACGCCGGCATGGCGTTCGCCGAGCGCAACGGTATCGCGGCGTTTTTCGTGACGCGTGAGGGCGAGGGCTTCGTCACACATGGCACGGCCGCATTCGAGCAGCTATTCGCTGCAGGAGATGAGCAATGACGTTTCTGGTTGTATTTCTGACCATGGTTCTGGTCGTCGGCATGATGGCCGTCGGTGTGATCATGGGGCGCAAACCCATCGCCGGTTCCTGCGGCGGCATCGCCAACCTGGGCATCGAGAAAGAATGCTCGATCTGTGGTGGCAGCCGCGAGAAGTGCGAAGAGGTCAACCGCGACAAGGCCGATGCGCCGAACACCGACCTGGCTTACGACGCAAGCAAGCGTTGAGCCAGGCGGTATGGATTGACAGCCGGCAGCCGTTATCCACTGCCGGCCCCGCCGAGGGTGCGCCACAAGCGCTCCGGCCTGATCTGAAGGAGTAAACATGGCGGTCTACAACTACGATGTGGTGGTGCTGGGCTCCGGGCCTGCGGGCGAGGGCGCGGCGATGAACGCGGCCAAGGCCGGGCGCAAGGTGGCCGTGGTGGACAACCGTCCGCTGGTCGGCGGCAACTGCACCCACCTGGGCACCATCCCGTCCAAGGCGCTGCGCCACTCGGTGCGGCAGATCATGCAGTTCAACACCAACCCGATGTTCCGCCAGATCGGTGAGCCGCGCTGGTTCTCCTTCCCTGACGTGCTGAAGAGCGCCGAGAAGGTCATCGCCAAGCAGGTCACCTCGCGCACCGGCTACTACGCACGCAACCGTATCGACACCTACTTCGGCACGGCCAGCTTCGCCGACGAGCAGACCATCGAGGTGGTATGCCTCAATGGCGTGGTGGAGAAACTGGTCGCCAAGCAGGTCGTCATCGCCACCGGGTCGCGTCCGTACCGCCCGGCGGACGTCGACTTCCGCCACCCGCGCATCTATGACAGCGACACCATCCTCAGCCTCGGGCATACCCCGCGTCGCCTGATCATCTACGGAGCCGGGGTGATCGGCTGCGAATACGCCTCGATCTTCAGTGGTCTGGGCGTGCTGGTCGACCTGATCGACAACCGCGACCAGTTGCTGAGCTTCCTCGACTCGGAAATCTCCGATGCGCTGAGCTACCACCTGCGCAACAACAACGTGCTGATTCGTCATAACGAGGAGTACGAGCGCATCGAGGGGCTGGAGAACGGCGTAATCCTGCACCTGAAGTCGGGCAAGAAGATCAAGGCCGATGCCCTGCTGTGGTGTAACGGCCGTACCGGCAATACCGATCAGCTGGGGCTGGAGAACATCGGTATCGGTGTCAACAGCCGTGGTCAGATCCAGGTCGACGAGTACTACCGCACCGAGGTGAGCAACATCTACGCCGCGGGCGACGTGATCGGCTGGCCGAGCCTGGCCAGTGCCGCCGCCGACCAGGGCCGTTCCGCCGCTGGCAGCATCGTCGACAATGGCAGCTGGCGTTTCGTCGATGACGTGCCGACCGGTATCTACACCATTCCGGAGATCAGCTCGATCGGCAAGAACGAGCGTGAACTGACCCAGGCCAAGGTGCCGTACGAAGTGGGCAAGGCCTTCTTCAAGGGCATGGCCCGTGCGCAGATCTCGGTCGAGCCGGTGGGCATGCTGAAGATTCTCTTCCACCGTGAAACCCTGGAAGTGCTGGGTGTGCACTGCTTCGGCTACCAGGCCTCGGAGATCGTCCACATCGGTCAGGCGATCATGAACCAGAAGGGTGAAGCCAACAGCATCAAGTACTTCATCAACACCACCTTCAACTACCCGACCATGGCCGAGGCCTATCGCGTCGCAGCGTTCGACGGCCTCAACCGGCTTTTTTGAGCGGCTCCGGCCGGCGGCCTGAGCCGGTCGGGGAGTCAGGCTGGGTAGTGGCTTCCGAGTGGCGCTGGCCGAATCGGGAGAGCTTCTAGCGTCTCAGGCGGCAGCAACGAAAAAACCGGCTCATGGGCCGGTTTTTTCATGTCGGTGTCGTTCGCGATGCTGGCCTGCGTCAGCGCCCTGGGCTGCCTGCGTCACTCAGAGCAGCCGGCCAACTGTTCGACGATCAAGGCCAATGCTGCCTGAGGCGAGAGCTGGGCGGTATCGACAGTGAATGGCGAGGGTTGCCAGGGCTCATAGTCATGCTGATCGACCGACTGCCAGGTGGGCGGCACAAGCCCCGGCACGTCGACGACTCGCGACTCTACCCGCTGGCGGTGCTGGGTTCTATCGGAGCAGACGATCTGCACGTTCAGCAAGCGGCTGTCGGCACTGGCTGCCGTTGTGCTCCAGGCCGCGCGGCTTTCCTGCACAGGATTGACGCAGTCGACGACTACCCGGCGACCACTGTTCAGATTGTCCAGGGCGATGGCATTGGCGACCACATAGCCACTGCTGCCGATATCCGTGCCCGTTACCTGGCTGCTGCGAAGTGCCTGTTCGATACTGTCGATGCGCAGGTAAACAGCGCCCAGGCTGGCCGCCAGCGCCCTCGCGAGGGTGGTCTTGCCGGTGCCTGGAAGGCCGCTGAAAACGATCAACATCACTCAGCTGCGCAGCGTCTGTACCGCCAGTTCCGGGAAGTCGGTGATGATGCTGTCGGCGCCGAAGTCGGCGAGGCGGCGCATCAGGGCGGCTTCATTGACCGTCCACACCGACACGTGCAGGCCCTGCTTCTGCGCCTTGAGCAGGCGCTCCGGGGTGCACAGCGTCCAGTTCAGGGCCAGCAGGTGGCAGTCGTAGTGCGCCGCCACCTTGAGCGGGTCGAGCCAGGCGTACTCGGCGACCAGGCCCACCTGCAGCTGCGGAGTCAGCTCGCGAGCGGCCTTGAGCACTTCGCGCGAGCTGGAGGTGATGGTGATGCGCTCGCGCAGGCCGAAGCGTTCGGCGAGTTCGGCGATGGCCAGTACGGTGCGTGCCGAGCGTACTTTCGAGGCGCTTTTCACCTCCAGCTGCCAGTGTTCGAACGGGCATTGCTCGAACAGCTCCGCCAGGCGCGGAATCGGGCAGGGGCGCACCCAGCCCGGGCCGCCCTTGCGCGCATCGTACTTCACCAGTTCGGCGGCATCGTGCTCGACCACCTTGCCGCGCAGGCCCGTGGTGCGCTTGAGGGTCGGGTCGTGGATCACCATCAGCTCGCCGTCGCGTGACAGGTGCAGATCCAGTTCGCAACGGCTGACGCCATGCTCCAGGCAGCGCTGGAAGCTGGCGAGGGTGTTTTCCGGGGCTTCGCCCTTGGCGCCGCGATGGCCGTAGATGAGAGTCACTGTTGCTCCTTGGCAGTGTCAGGGGAGTGCGGCTGGTGATGGCGCACGCTGTCGATCACGTGATCGTATTCGAAATAGACACTGAAATCGCGGTAATCCCAGCGTGTGATGGGGGGCTGGCCGACGGGCTTGTGCTCCTCGTCCGCGAGGCCGAAGCGTTCCAGTACCGAGCGCTTGGACTCGCCCAGCTTGGGCAGGTTGCGGGCGTCGATGTCGCTGCCCTGGCTGCCGACGGGAATGGCCAGGGTTTCGGCGTGAAGGGTAACGGGGGCGAGCAGGGCGATCAGCAGGGCAAGACGGTACATAGGGATTCCTTGGCGGCGTTCATTCGCGGGCCTGGCGACGTTCCAGAGCCTGTTTCTGCAGGATATGCCGGGCCAGCAACTGGCGCTGTGCGTCGGTCAACGCTTCGAACTCCGTGCCGATCTCGTACTGGCCATTGGCGCGCTGGCTGCAGTGCACGACCTGGGCCCGCAGCAACAGGCCGAGGGCCTGGGGCATCAGCACCATCTTGATCGCCAGGTGACTGCCCGGCGCGACGGCCTGGGCATGGTTGAAGCTGATGCCACCCTCGGACAACGACACCTGGCGGGGCGCGCCGATATCGCGCAGCAGGCTTTGCGCCACGGCCTGGCCGAGCAGGTCGATGCGCTTGTTGATCACCTTCAGGTAGTTGGCCAGGGTGCGGTCGCGCTCGCTGATGTGACGCAGCAGGTGCTGCGACTCGAAGTCCATCAGGTGCAGGTCGCTGAGCAGGTTGAACAGCGGCGACGGATCGTGAAGTTCGTCGCTGGCCTGGGCTTCGGCGCCTGCCAGCAGGGTGAATTCCAGTGCGATCGTATCTTCGATGCGATAGTATTCGCGGCGATCATCTACATCGTTTGTCGACATGGCGAACCCATGAAAGCAGTGGTGGTCGAAGACCCTGTTGAAAGTCTCGCGAGCTGGATGCATGCAAGGCGAGAGTCGCCGAGGTCGTGCCGTTTACCTGGGTAAACCGGCGCCCCGAGTCGACTTCAACGCAGCAGGCTCGTTGCGCAGCGGACTTTGACTTGTTTCTGAGTGTAAGGCCGCTGATCAGGCCCCGCCACAAGGACGTTTTTCTTTCTCCCGAATCTCTCCGACATGTTCAGACCTCTGTTCGTATTCATCGGTACGCGTTACACGCGGGCCAAGCGACGCAACCACTTCGTCTCCTTCATCTCCCTGACGTCCATGCTCGGCCTCACCCTCGGGGTGATGGTGATGATCCTGGTGCTGTCGGTGATGAATGGCTTCGACCATGAGATGCGTACGCGCGTACTCGGCATGATCCCCCATGCCACCATCGAGTCGGCGACGCCGGTCAGCGACTGGCAGGCCCTGGCGAGCCAGGTCAAGCAGCATCCGCGGGTCGAGGCGCTGGCGCCTTTCACCCAGATGCAGGGCCTGCTGACGCATGACGGCAAGGTGCAGAAGGTGCTGATCAATGCCATCGACCCCGAGCAGGAACGCAAGGTGTCGATCATCGACGGCTTCTTCCAGCAGGGCAGCCTGGACAGCCTGCGCCCCGGCGATTTCGCCATGGTCATCGGCGACAAGGCGGCGGCCAAGCTGGGGGTGAAGCTGGGTGACAAGATCACCTTCGTCGCGCCCGAGGTGACGGTCACGCCGGCCGGCATGTTCCCGCGCCTGAAGCGCTTCACCATCACCGGTATCTTCCATGTCGGCGCCGGCGAGATCGACGGCGCGCTGGCGCTGGCCAACATCAGCGACCTGGCCCGCCTGCACCGCTGGCAGCCCGGCCAGGTGCAGGGTCTGCGCCTGAAATTCGATGATCTGTTCCAGGCGCCACGCAGCGCCTGGGAGATCGCCCAGACCCTCGACGGCGATTTCTATGCACGCGACTGGACCCGCACCCACGGCAACCTCTACCAGGCGATCCGCATGGAGAAGACCATGATCGGCCTGTTGTTGCTGCTGATCGTCGCGGTGGCCGCGTTCAACATCATCTCCACCCTGGTGATGGTGGTGAGCGACAAGAAGGCCGACATCGCCATCCTGCGCACCCTCGGTGCCACGCCACGGCAGATCATGGCCATCTTCATGGTCCAGGGCACGGTCATCGGCGTGGTCGGCACCCTCATCGGTGCGCTGCTGGGCATCGTCGCCGCGCTGAATGTCAGCAGCCTGATCGCTGCCATCGAGAAACTGCTGGGCATCAAGTTTCTCAACGCCGATGTCTATTTCATCGATTACCTGCCTTCGCAACTGCAGAGCGCCGACGTGGTCATGGTCTGTGCCGCGGCGCTGCTGCTGAGCTTCTTCGCCACCCTGTATCCGGCCTGGCGCGCCGCGCGCACCCAGCCCGCCGAGGCCCTGCGTTATGAGTGAATCCATGAGTCAGAACGCCATGAAACAGCAAAATGCCGTGCTCAGCTGCCGCAACCTGAGCAAGCGCTACGACGAGGGCCCCGAGTCGGTGGTCGTGCTCGATGGTCTGGAGCTGGAACTGCTGGCCGGTGAACGCGTCGCCATCGTCGGCAGCTCCGGTTCGGGCAAGAGCACCCTGCTGAACATGCTCGGTGGCCTGGATACGCCGAGCGAGGGCAGCGTCTGGCTGGCCGGCGAGCAGCTGTCGGCACTGAGCGAGACGGCACGCGGCCTGCTGCGCAATCGCGCCCTGGGCTTCGTCTACCAGTTCCACCACCTGCTGGCGGAGTTCACCGCACTGGAGAACGCCTGCATGCCGCTGCTGATCGGCAAGACGCCGATCGCCGAGGCGCGTGAGCGTGCCACCCAGCTGCTCGAACGCGTCGGTCTGGGCCATCGCCTCAATCACAAGCCGGCCGAACTGTCCGGCGGCGAGCGCCAGCGTGTGGCGATTGCCCGCGCGCTGGTCAACCGTCCGGGCCTGGTGCTGCTCGACGAGCCCACCGGCAACCTCGACCAGCACACCGCCGAAGGTATCCAGGAGCTGATGCGCGAGCTGAGCCGCGACTCCAACACCGCGTTCCTGGTGGTGACCCACGACATGCAGCTGGCCCGGCAGATGGATCGCGTGCTGAGCCTGCAGGACGGCAAACTGGTGAGCATCTGATGTTTCGTCCGCTGAGTATCTTCATCGGCGCTCGCTACACACGGGCCAAGCGCCGCAATCATTTCATCTCCTTCATTTCGCTGACCTCGATGATCGGCCTGGGCCTGGGTGTCCTGGCGATGATCGTGGTGCTCTCGGTGATGAACGGCTTCCAGCGGGAAATGAGCTCGCGCATCCTCGGCATGGTGCCGCACGCGATGCTCTATGGTGAGCAGCCGGTGGCCGACTGGCAGGCGCTGGCGGACAAGGCCATGGCCAATCCGCAGGTGCTGGCTGCTGCGCCCTATGCCGAGCTGGAGGGCATGCTCTCGCACCGTGGGGTGATGCAGCCGATCCAGATTCACGGCATCGATCCGGCGCAGGAGGGCAAGGTGTCGATCCTGCCCGGCCACATCCGCCAGGGCAGCCTGAACAACCTGCAGCCCGGCGAGTTCGGCGTGGTGATCGGTGATATCACCGCGCGCCGTTTCGGCTTGCAGGTCGGCGACAAGCTGACGCTGATCATTCCCGAGCTGAGCAGCGCACCGGGTGGTGTCACGCCGCGCATGCAGCGTCTGAACGTGGCGGCGATCTTCAAGGTCGGCGCCGAGCTGGACAGCTCGCTGGCGCTGATCAATGTCGCCGATGCCGCCAGCATGCAGCGCCTGCCGGAGGGCACGGTGCCGGGTATCCGCCTGGCGCTGAAGGACCTCTACCAGGCGCCGCAGGTGTCCAAGGCACTGGTGGCCGAGCTGGGCAGTGGCTACCGCGCCGATGACTGGACCCACACCCAGGGCAGCCTGTTCAGCGCGATGAAGATGGAGAAGACCATGATCGGCCTGCTGTTGCTGCTGATCGTCGCCGTGGCGGCGTTCAACATCATCGCCACGCTGATCATGGTGGTCGCCGACAAGGGCGGCGACATCGCCATCCTGCGTACGCTGGGCGCCACGCCACGGCAGATCATGGCGATCTTCATGGTGCAGGGTTCGGTGATCGGCCTGGTCGGCACCCTGTTCGGCACCGTGTTCGGCGTGCTGGCCGCACTGAACGTCAGTGCGCTGGTGGCCTGGCTGGAATCCTTCGCCGGGCAGCAGGTGCTGAGTTCCGACGTGTATTTCATCAGCAGCCTGCCTTCGGAGTTGCAGTGGCTGGACGTGGCGCTGATCTGTTCCGCTGCGCTGCTGCTCAGTTTCCTTGCTACGCTCTATCCCTCCTGGCGCGCCGCCCAGGTGCAGCCGGCCGAAGCCCTGCGCTACGAGTGAGGCCGTCTCACCACCAACCAGCCAGGTGCAGCGCCAGCACGGCGAAGGCGACGGCGAACAGGTAGCGCAGCGTGCGCAGCACCGCCGGGCGCTGCAGCAGATGCTGGCGCAGCGCTGCGGCGAACAGCCCGTAGACGCTGAATACGGCGAAGGTCACTGCCATGAACAGCCCGCTGAGTGTCAGCAGGTGCTGCATGGCATGCGCCTGACCTGGCTCGAGGAACTGCGGCAGGAACGCCAGGAAGAAGATCGACAGCTTGGGGTTGAGCAGGTTGAGCGCGACGCCCGAGCGTATCAGCGTGGCGTTCGAACGTGCGCCCTGATGCGCCTGCAGCTGCAGCGGACCCTGTTCACGCAACATGCCCCAGGCCATCCACAACAGGTAGAGCGCGCCGCCGTAGCTGAGTGCTTGCAGCGCCAGGGGGCTGGCGTAGAGCAGGGCGGCCAGCCCGCTGACGGCGGCCAAGGCATGTGGCGCGCAGCCCAGGGTGCAGCCGAAGGCCGCTACCAGGCTGGCGCGCCAACCCTGTGCCAGGCCGGCGGCGATGGTGTAGACCACGCCGGTGCCTGGCGAGGCCACCACCAGCAGCGAGGTGAGAAGAAATTCGAGGCTCATGCCGCAGGCCCTCCCTGGTCGTTCGGGCCTGTGTTGCGATCGTGCCTGTGCATGGGGCTTTCCCTGTGACGAGTGAGCCCGCAGTCTGTCGAGTCGTGTTCCGGACGATCTTGAACGAAATTGCAGAGGGCTCAGCGTCCCGGGCGGGCGTACAGTCCTGGGGTGAAGCCGAAGCAGCGCACGAAGTGGCGGCTCATGTGGCTCTGGTCGGCAAAGCCCGCAGTGGCCGCAGCCTCGGCCAGGGGCAGGCCGGTGGCCACCAGCTGGCGCGCCTTGAGCAGGCGTCGTTGCAGCAGGTAGGCGTGGGGCGTCAGTCCAGTCAGGCGGGAGAAGGCGCGCACCAGCTGGAAGCGGCTGAGCTGCGCCTGTTCCGCCAGCAGCGCCAGCGTCAGGGGTGCCATGGGGTCGTCGTCGATCAGCGTCTTGGCTCGGCTGGCACCGTTTCCGGCGGCCAGAGGCTTGCCCGGACGCTGTTCCAGAAGGTGCGCGAGCAGCACCGGCAGGGTCTGCTCGCCGGCCAGTTGCGCCGCTGGCATGCCAGGCTGGGCGATGGCCCGGTACAGCGCCGCGAAGGCATGGCTGGCCTGGCGCTTGCGCAGCACCGGATAGGCCAGTTCGCTGGGCGTCGGGCCGCCGTCACTGGCCATGTCGGCGAAGGCCTGGGCGATCCGCTCGGGCTCGAAGTACAGCATCCGCCAGCGCCGGGCGTTGCCACCCAGTGGTGCGCCATCGTGGACTTCACCAGGGTTGAGCGAGATCAGGTCGCCGGCTTGCGCCTGTACCTGGCCCCGGCCGCTGGCCGAGCGCTGGGCGCCCTGGAGGATCTGGCCGATGCCGAACTGTTCGTGGATATGGCGTGCGAAGCTGCGGTCGGAGTCGGCCTCGACGATCTCCACGCCCAATCCGCTCAGGCGTCGTATGCGAAAGCCCGGCTCGTTCATGCGTATCCGTCTCCTGGCACCATGCTGCGCCTGGTTGAGGTTACTGCTGCTGGCGGCGACGTTCCTGGCGTTTGCGCCAGCTGCGCTGCACCCACCAGCGCCAGTACGCCATGGTCAGCACGTAACCGAGCACGGCGAGGATCAGGCCCGCCACGAAGGAGCCCAGCAGCAACGGTTTCCACAGCATCGACAGCTCGGCGGTGATCCACTCCAGGCTGAGGTGGCTGGGCATGCGCACGGCGGGTGAGTTGCTCAGCCAGGCGCCGAACTTGTAGGTGCAGTAGAACACCGGCGGCATGGTGATCGGGTTGGTCAGCCAGACCAGGCCGATGGAAATGGGCAGGTTCGCCCGCAGAGGAATCGCCACCGCAGCGGCGGCCAGCATCTGCATGGGCATGGGGATCATCGCCCAGAACAGGCCGATGGCCATGCCACGGGCGACCGAATGGCGGTTGAGGTGCCAGAGATTGGGGTCGTGGATGAGCTTGCCGAGAAAGCGCAGGGACTTGTTACCCTTGATACTGTCGGGGTTGGGCAAGTAGCGCTTGAATAAACGACGCGGCATGAAGAGTCTCTGGGCAGGCAAAAGCGCCGATATTATGCACGGATTCGTCATCGTCAGCGTTTCCATATTGTGACCTAAGTTGAGCGCCGGATGCGCTCGGCTGAGCTCGACGAGCAGGGAGGCTCGATGCGTACAGGGATGTTGGCGCTGGCCCTGGGTTTGCTGGCGTTGCGCTTTCTGCCGGGCCTGCCGTCCGCCGGGGTGCTGCTGCTCATGGCCGGTTGCGCGCTCGCGCTGCTGTGCTCGCGGGGCTATCCCCTGGGCTTCTTCCTGCTGGGGCTGGCCTGGGCCTGCGGCTCCGCGCAATGGGCACTGGATGATCGCCTGGGCGTGGCGCTGGATGGGCGCACCCTGTGGCTGGAGGGGCAGGTGGTCGGCTTGCCGGAAGCGGCCGACGGTGTGCTTCGCTTCCAGTTGCAGGACGCCCGTTCACGGCGTGCCGAACTGCCCGCCAGGATGCGCCTGGCCTGGTATGGCGGGCCTCCGGTGCTGGCCGGCGAGCGTTGGCGTCTGGCAGTCAATCTCAAGCGTCCCCATGGCCTGGTCAATCCGCAGCGTTTCGATTACGAAGCCTGGCTGCTGGCCCAGCGCATCGGCGCCACGGGGACGATCAAGGCGGGTGAGCGCCTGGCCCCGGCCACTGGCCTGGGCAGCTGGCGCGACGCCCTGCGCCAGCGCCTGCTGGCGGTGCCCGCCTGGGGACGGCAGGGCGGCATTGCCGCACTGGTGCTCGGCGATGGCTCCGGCCTGACGGCGGAGGACTGGCGTCTGTTGCAGCACACCGGCACCGTCCACCTGATGGTCATCTCCGGGCAGCACATCGCCCTGCTGTCCGGTTTCCTCTACGGACTGGTGGCGCTGCTGGCCAGGCTCGGTGCCTGGCCGCAGCGCCTGCCGTGGTTGCCTTGCGCCTGCGCGCTGGCCCTGGGCGGCGCGCTGGTCTATGGCCTGCTGGCCGGGTTCGAGGTGCCGGTGCGCAGGGCCTGCGTGATGGTTGCCCTGGTGCTGTTGTGGCGCCTGCGCTTTCGTCACCTGGGCCCTGCCTGGCCAATGTTGGCGGCCCTGCTGGTGGTGCTGTTGCTGGAGCCGCTGGCGTCCCTGCAGCCGGGCTTCTGGCTGTCGTTCTCGGCGGTCGCCGTGCTTGCGCTGGCCTTTTCCAGTCGCCTGGGTGCCTGGGGCTGGTGGCACGGGCTGACGCGTGCGCAATGGACCACAGCAATCGGCCTGTTGCCGATGATGTTGATCCTCGGGCTGCCGGTCAGCAGCAGCGGGCCTCTGGCCAATCTGCTCGCCGTGCCCTGGGTAGGGCTTGTGGTGGTGCCGCTGGCGCTGTTCGGTACGCTGCTGTTGCCGGTGCCTCTGCTCGGCGAGGGCTTGCTGTGGCTGGCCGGCGGGGCATTGCAGCTGCTCTTCGTGCTGCTCGGCCTGATCGCCGGCTGGTTGCCCGCCTGGCTGCCCAGCGAGTTGCCGTGGTGGGTCTGGTCGTTGGCGGCGCTGGGGGCCGCGTTGCTGTTGCTGCCTGCCGGTGTGCCACTGCGCTTGCCGGGGCTGGCGCTGCTGCTGCCCGCGCTGCTGGTACCGGCGCAAGGACCCGAGGACGGGCAGGCCGACGTCTGGGTCCTGGATGTCGGCCAGGGTTTGTCGGTTCTGGTGCGGACCCGCGAGCACAGCCTGCTGTACGACGCCGGGCCGCGCTTCGGTGACTTCGACAGCGGCGAACGTATCGTCCTGCCGTCGCTGCGTGCGCTGAACCTCCGGCGACTCGACCTGTTACTGGTCAGCCACGCCGACAACGATCATGCCGGTGGGGCGGCGGCCGTGGCGGCGGGCATGCCGGTGGCGCGGGTCATCAGTGGCGAGCCGGTGTGTCTCGCGCGAAGCCTGGCTGCCGAGGCCTGCGAGTCCGGGCGCAGCTGGCAGTGGGATGGCGTGACCTTCAGGTTGTGGCAATGGCCGCAGGCGGCGCCAGGCAACCCGCGTTCCTGCGTCTTGCAGGTGGAGGCTGGGGGGGAGCGCTTGCTGTTGACCGGCGACATCGATGCCGCGGCCGAACAGGAACTGGTGCAATCGGGCTTCCCGCTGGCGTCGCACTGGCTGCTGGCTCCGCATCACGGCAGCCGCAGCTCCTCCAGCCAGCCCTTCATCGACGCGGTCGGGCCGCAGCACGTGCTGATCACGCGCAGCCGGCACAATGCCTTCGGCCATCCGCACCCGCAGGTGCTGGCGCGTTACCGGGCGGCGGGCGTGGCGGTGCATGACACCGCGTATGCCGGCGCGCTGCATCTGCGCCTGGGCAAGTGGCTCGCACCGCGCGGGTTGCGAAGCGAGGCACGCTTCTGGCGGGAAAAATGAGAACGGCGGCGGTCGGCGGGTGACCCACCCTATGCTAGAGTGGCGCCACTTTTTCGAGGGGGAATCTCTACCGTGTGGGAACTGGTCAAAGCTGGCGGCTGGATGATGCTGCCGATCATTCTCTGTTCCATCGCTGCTGCCGGTATCGTTGCCGAGCGCCTGTGGACCCTGCGGCCCGCCCGCGTCACGCCGGCCAATCTGCTGGCCCAGGTATGGCGCTGGATCAAGGACAAGAAACTGAACAACCAGAAGCTCAAGGAGCTGCGTGAGCATTCGCCGCTCGGGCAGATCCTGGCCGCTGGCCTGGCCAACTCCAAGCATGGTCGCGAGATCATGAAAGAGTGCATCGAAGAGGCCGCCGCCCGCGTCATTCATGATCTGGAGCGCTACCTCAACGCCCTCGGCACCATCGCCGGCATCGCACCGTTGCTCGGCTTGCTCGGTACCGTGCTGGGCATGATCGAAATCTTCAGCTCCTTCATGGGCGCGGGTATGGCCAATGCGCCGATGCTCGCCGGCGGTATCTCCAAGGCGCTGATCACCACTGCGGCAGGCCTGATCGTGGCGATCCCGGCGCTGTTCTTCCACCGCTACCTGCAACGTCGTGTCGACGAGCTGGTGGTGGGCATGGAGCAGGAGGCGATCAAGCTGGTGGAGATGGTGCAAGGTGACCGTGACGTCGACCTGGGCGAGGGCAAGGCGTGAAATTCCGGCGCAAACCGCGGGAGAACGTCGAGATCAACCTGGCCTCGTTGATCGACGTGGTGTTCATCCTGCTGCTGTTCTTCGTGGTCACCACCACCTTCACCCGTGAGACCCAGCTCAAGGTCGACCTGCCCGAGGCGGTCAGTGGCACGCCACCGGAGCAGACCGAGCTCAAGCAGGTCGAAGTGCTGATCGCTGCCGACGGCGCCTACTCGGTGAACGGCAAGGCCCTGCTGGAAAGCAACCTGAGCAACCTGATGGCGGCGCTGCAGAAAGAGTCCGATGGTGACAACAGCCTGCCGCTGATCATCAGCGCCGATGGCAAGACCCCGCATCAGGCGGTGATCACGGCCATGGATGCCGCAGGCAAGCTGGGCTTCGCACACCTGCGCATGACCACGGTGGAAGCACAGGAAGCGCCCTGATTGAGCGCCGCCGATCGCTTGCTCGAGGCCTGGTACCGCGGCCACCCGGCGCTGGTGCTGCTGCGCCCGCTGGAGTGGCTGTACCGCCGCGTGGTGCAGGGCAAGCGCGCGCGTTTCCTGGCGGGCGAGGGTGACATCTACCGCGCCCCCGTGCCGGTGCTGGTGGTGGGCAACGTCACCGTCGGCGGCACCGGCAAGACCCCGCTGATCCTCTTTCTCATCGAACATTGCCGGGCTCGCGGTCTCAGGGTCGGCGTGGTCAGCCGTGGCTATGGCGCCACGCCGCCGAGCCTGCCCTGGCGTGTGCGTGCCGAGCAGCCTGCGGCGCAGGCTGGTGACGAGCCGCTGTTGATCGTGCAGCGCACGGATGTGCCGCTGATGATCGACCCGGACCGCAGTCGCGCCGTGCGGGCGCTGCTGGCCGAGGAGCCGCTGGACCTGATCCTCTGCGACGACGGCTTGCAGCACTATCGCCTGGCGCGCGACCTGGAACTGGTGCTGATCGATGCCGCGCGCGGCCTGGGCAATCGCCGCTGCCTGCCGGCGGGGCCGCTGCGCGAGCCTGCCGAGCGTCTGCAGGCGGTCGATGCGGTGCTGTACAACGGCGCCGAGGCGGATCGCGCCGACGGTTACGCCTTCCAGCTGCAGCCCAGTGCGCTGGTCAACCTGGCCAGCGGCGAGCGCGTCGCTCTCGAGCATTTTTCGGCAGGGCAGGCGGTGCATGCAGTGGCCGGCATCGGTAATCCGCAGCGTTTCTTCAACACCCTCGAAGCGCTAAACTGGCGGCCGGTTCCGCACCCCTTCGCCGACCATGCCCAGTACGATCTGGCGCAGCTCAGCTTCGAGCCATCGCTGCCGCTGCTGATGACGGAGAAGGATGCGGTGAAATGCCGGGCCTTCGCCGCCGCCGACTGGTGGTATCTGGCTGTCGATGCCGTGCCCACGCAGGCCTTCGTCGACTGGCTGGATGCGGAGCTGACCCGTCTCATACCGGGGTCTTCGTAACCCCATCCAAGGACTGCGTCATGGACCTCAAACTGCTCGACATCCTCGCCTGCCCGATCTGCAAGGGCCCGCTGCAGCTCTCCGAAGACAAGACCGAACTGATCAGCAAGGGCGCCGGCGTGGCCTACCCGATTCGCGACGGCATTCCGGTGATGCTGGAGAGCGAAGCCCGTACCCTGACCACTGACGAGCGTCTGGACAAGTAAATGAGCGCTGCCTTCACTGTCGTCATTCCCGCCCGTTACGCCTCCACCCGCCTGCCAGGCAAGCCGCTGCAGGACATCGCCGGCAAGCCCATGGTCCAGCATGTCTGGGAGCAGGCGCGGAAGAGTTCGGCCAGCCGGGTGGTGATCGCCACCGACGACGCCCGCATCGTCGAGGCCTGTACCGCGTTCGGCGCCGAGGTGCTGCTGACCCGCGAGGATCACAACTCCGGCACCGACCGCCTGGCCGAGGTCGCCACCCAGCTCGGATTGTCCGCCGATGCCATCGTGGTCAACGTGCAGGGCGACGAACCGCTGATTCCGCCGCTGATCATCGATCAGGTGGCGGCCAACCTGGCGGCCAATCCGCAGGCCGGCATCGCCACGCTGGCGGAGCCGATCGAGGACGTCTTGGCGCTGTTCAACCCCAACGTGGTCAAGGTGGTGGCCGACAAGAACGGCCTGGCCCTGACCTTCAGTCGTGCGCCGCTGGCCTGGGCGCGCGATGCCTTCGCCAAGGACCGCGACGTGCTGCCGCAAGGCGTGCCGTACCGCCGCCACATCGGTATCTACGCCTACCGTGCCGGTTTCCTGCATGACTTCGTCGCCTGGGGCCCGTGCTGGCTGGAAGACACCGAGTGCCTGGAGCAGCTGCGCGCGCTCTACAACGGTGTGCGCATCCATGTCGCCGACGCCCTGGAAGCGCCGGCCGCCGGCGTGGATACCGCCGAAGACCTGGAACGGGTTCGTCACCTGCTGGGGGTCTGATGAAGGTTCTCTTCGTTTGCCTGGGCAACATCTGCCGCTCGCCCACCGCCGAAGGCGTCTTCCGTCACAAGCTGCGCGCAGCCGGTCTGGAAGGGCAGGTGCAGGTGGATTCCGCCGGCACCGGTGACTGGCACGTGGGCAAGGCGCCGGACAGCCGCACCCGCCAGGCGGCGCAGCGCCGTGGCTATGACCTGTCGGCGCAACGTGCGCGCCAGGTCGAGGCCGCGGACTTCCAGCGCTTCGACCTCATCCTGGCCATGGACCAGAGCAACCTGCGCAATCTGCAGGCGCTGCGTCCGGCCGGCGCCCGTGCCGACCTCGATCTGTACCTGCGTCGTTTCGACCTGGCCCTGGACGAGGTGCCGGACCCGTACTACGGCGGTGAGGATGGCTTCGAGCAGGTGCTGGACCTGATCGAGCAGGCCAGCGATGCATTGCTGATCGAGATCAAGGGGCGCCTGTGACACTCAACCTGCAGAGCGATATGTCGCTCAAGCCGTTCAACAGTTTCGGCGTCGATGTGCGTGCGCGGCTGTTCGCCGAGGCGCATGACGATGCCGAGGTGCGCGAGGCGCTGAGCCTGGCCGAACAACGGGGCCTGCCCCTGCTGGTGGTCGGCGGTGGCAGCAACCTGCTGCTGACGGGCGATGTCGAGGCGCTGGTGCTGCGCATGGCCAGTCGTGGCCTGCGGGTTCTCGACGATGCTGGCGAGCAGGTGCTGGTCGAGGCCGAGGCCGGCGAACCCTGGCATCCGTTCGTGCAATGGAGCCTGGCGCAGGGCTTCAGTGGCCTGGAGAACCTCAGCCTGATTCCCGGCACCGTCGGTGCTGCGCCGATGCAGAACATCGGTGCCTATGGCGTGGAGGTCAAGGACCTGTTCGCCGGGCTGACCGCGCTGGATCGCCACAGTGGCGAGCTGCGCGAGTTCGCGCTGGACGAGTGTGCCTTTGCCTACCGCGACAGCCTGTTCAAGCGTGAGGCCGGGCGCTGGTTGATCCTGCGCGTGCGTTTTCGCCTGGCTCGCCAGGCCGCGCTGCGTCTGGACTATGGCCCGGTGCGTCAGCGCCTGGTCGAAATGGGGGTCGAGGCGCCGACGGCGAGCGATGTCGGTCGGGCGATCTGCGCCATTCGCAGCGAGAAACTGCCGGATCCGGCCGAGCTGGGCAACGCCGGCAGCTTCTTCAAGAACCCGGTGGTGTCGTTCGAGCTGGCCGAGCGCATTCGTGCGCAGCACGCCGATCTGGTCAGCTATCCGGCGGGCGATGGCCTGGTCAAGCTGGCGGCCGGCTGGCTGATCGAGCGGGCAGGGTGGAAGGGCTTTCGCGACGGGGATGCCGCAGTGCATCGCCTGCAGGCGTTGGTGCTGGTCAACCATGGCCGTGCCACGGGCGCGCAACTGCTGGCCCTGGCGCAGCGCATCCAGGGCGATGTGCTGGCGCGATTCGGCGTCGATCTGGAAATCGAACCCAACGTTCTCTGAAGCGCTCCTGGAGCACGCGCTGCTCCAGGCACTTCACTCGCGGTGACGGAAAGCGGACATGAAAAAGGGGATGCCTAGGCATCCCCTTTTTGCGTACCGCCGGAGGATCAAACCTGAGGTTTGATCTCCTCCTTCTCTGCGGCCGCTTCTTCTTCCGGCTGTGCCTGTTCTACCGCTTCGCTCGCAACCTGCTCGCTGGCAGCAGGGGCTGCTTCAGCGCTCGGCTCGACGGCAGGGGCTGCCTCTTCGCTTTCGCTTGCAGTGGCGCTCGGCTCTTCAACCGGGGCGCTTTCCGCGACTACCGGCTCGTTCTGCTCGGCCGGTGCGGCGGCGGCAGCTTCGGCGGCTTCACGGGCCAGGCGCTCGGCTTCGCGCTGACGACGACGCACTTCGCGCGGGTCGTTCGAGGCGCGGCCGGTGGCATTGGCCGGAACTGCTTCCGCTGCCGGAGCGACTTCCTCGGCTACTGCCGGAGCAGGTTCCTGGGCAGCTTCGACGACCGGCTCGGGCTGTGCAACCGGCTCGACAGCAGGTGCTTCGACGGCTGCCGGCTCTTCGGCTGCAGCGGCAGGGGCTGCCTCGACCGCCGTTTCGGCGACCACAGCGCTCTCGACCGCTTCGCTCACTGGGGCTTCGGCTGGCGCCTCGACCGGCTGTGCAGCAGGCGCTTCAGCCTCGACGGCCTCGACTGCTGGCGCTTCAGTGGCCGGCGCTTCGCTGGCGACGGCTTCGCTGCTGTCGACGCTTTCTGCAACGACCGCAGCGGCAGTGGCGACTGCGACCGGGGTGGCGGCCTGGGCGTCGTTGCCAGCGGCTTCGCTGTTCTCGGCGCTCTCGATCAGGTTGCCATCGGCATCACGCTGACGCTCGCGACGGTTGCTGCGGCGACGCTGACCGCGAGAGCGACGACGCGGGCGCTCGCCTTCAGCGTTACCCTGCTCGTCGTCTTGCAGCTGCTCTTCGTTCGGCAGCGCTTCGTCCTGTACGGCCTCGGCCTGCTCGGCGCGCGGCTGACGCTCCTCGCGTGGCGGACGCTGACGCTCCTGGCGCTCGCCGCGTGGCTGGCGCTCGGCGCGCTGCTCGTCGCGTTGCTCGTTGCCAGCGTCCAGCGGCTCGCGCAGTTCGCGCACGCGCTCTTCACGCGGGGCACGCTCTTCGCGCGGCTTGCGCTCGCGACGGTTCTCCTGGCCTTCGCGCGGTGCGCGTTCTTCACGCGGAGCACGCTCTTCGCGCGGCTGGCGCTCTTCACGGGGCTCGCGGGCCTGACGCTCTTCACGCGGGGCGCGCTCTTCACGAGGCTTGCGCTCGTCGTCACCACGGCGACCGCCGCGGTTACGGCTCTGCTGGCGACCGTTGCGACGCTCTTCGCGCGGCGGACGCTCCTTGCTCTTCTTCTCGACCACCGCCGGCTGGACTTCTTCTTCCTTGCCGGCGAACAGGCTGACCAGCGACTTCACCAGGCCCTTGAACAGGCTCGGCTCCGGTGCGCTGACGGGGGGCAGCGGCGCCTGCGCCTGCGGCTCGGCGGCGACCGGCGCGTTGCTGCGCGGTGCGGCCTTGATCGCGGCTTCCTGGCGAACCAGGGTGCGGGTGGCGGCGGCGGGGTGGGCGGCTGCGTCCTCGGCCTCGGTGGTGGCGGCGATTTCGTAGCTGGTCTGGCTGCTCAGGGCTTCCGGACTGTCGTCACGCAGGCGCTGGACTTCGAAGTGCGGCGTTTCCAGGTGATCGTTCGGCAGGATCACGATGCGCGCGCGGGTGCGCAGTTCGATCTTGGTGATCGAGTTGCGCTTCTCGTTGAGCAGGAAGGCGGCGACCGGGATCGGTACCTGAGCGCGGACTTCGGCGGTGCGATCCTTCAGCGCTTCTTCTTCGATCAGGCGCAGGATGGCCAGCGACAGGGATTCGACGTCGCGGATGATGCCTTGACCGTTGCAGCGTGGGCAGACGATGCCGCTGGTCTCGCCGAGGGACGGACGCAGGCGCTGACGGGACATTTCCAGCAGGCCGAAGCGCGAGATGCGGCCGACCTGAACGCGGGCGCGGTCGGCTTCCAGGGCTTCGCGGACTTTCTCTTCCACGGCGCGCTGGTTCTTCGCCGGGGTCATGTCGATGAAGTCGATGACGATCAGGCCGCCGATGTCACGCAGGCGCAGCTGGCGGGCGATTTCCTCGGCCGCTTCCAGGTTGGTCTGCAGGGCGGTTTCTTCGATGTCGCTGCCTTTGGTGGCGCGCGCCGAGTTGATGTCGATGGACACCAGGGCTTCGGTCGGGTCGATGACGATGGAACCACCGGACGGCAGCTTCACTTCACGCTGGAAGGCGGTTTCGATCTGGCTTTCGATCTGGAAGCGGTTGAACAGCGGCACGCTGTCTTCGTACAGCTTGATCTTGCTGGCGTACTGCGGCATCACCTGCTGGATGAAGGACAGGGCTTCTTCCTGGGCTTCGACGCTGTCGACCAGCACTTCGCCGATGTCCTGGCGCAGGTAGTCGCGGATGGCGCGGATGATGACGTTGGATTCCTGGTAGATCAGGAACGGGGCAGGGCGGCTGGTGGAGGCTTCCTTGATGGCGCTCCACAGTTGCAGCAGGTAATCGAGGTCCCACTGCATTTCTTCGCTGGAGCGGCCCAGGCCGGCGGTGCGCACGATCAGGCCCATGTCGGCCGGAGCGTCGAGGCCATTGAGCGCTTCACGCAGTTCGTTGCGCTCTTCGCCTTCGATGCGGCGGCTGATGCCACCTGCGCGCGGGTTGTTCGGCATCAGGACCAGGTAGCGGCCGGCCAGGCTGATGAAGGTGGTCAGGGCCGCGCCCTTGTTGCCGCGTTCTTCCTTCTCGACCTGGACGATGACTTCCTGGCCTTCCTTGAGTACGTCCTTGATGTTGACGCGGCCGCCTTCAGGGGCCTTGGAGAAGTATTCGCGAGAGATTTCTTTGAGGGGGAGGAAGCCGTGGCGTTCGGAACCGAAATCGACGAAGGCGGCTTCAAGGCTGGGTTCGACGCGGGTGATGCGGCCTTTGTAGATGTTGGCCTTCTTCTGTTCGCGGGCGCCGGACTCGATGTCCAGATCGTAGAGTTTTTGGCCATCTACCAGGGCAACACGCAACTCTTCGGGCTGAGTCGCGTTAATGAGCATTCTTTTCATGTGGTACCAATGGGCTCCGGGCTAGCGGAAGCCACGTTAGGCACACACGACTATCAGAGTCGGTGTCAGGCGCGTCAGAAACGGTCGTAAATCGTTCCACTGTCTAGCGACGGTCGGCCATCGAAGGCCGCGGTCGCGACGGACGTCTCCTGCTTGCTGTGGTGACAGAAAGCACTCAGTCAGGAGGAGGAATCAACTGGCGGAAGCGGACGAGATGAGGCGTCTTTGATCAAGCTATGAGCTACGCAGTCCGACAGTTGTACATCTCCACCCTACACGTATCGCTGAAAATCGGGTGCCGCGCGCGGATTCCGCAGCGGTTGTCAGTTACCGCGACCGCCCCACTGGGCGAGTCGCGCATCATACTCAAGGCGTTGTTTCCGAATTCTTCACGGCCTTTTGCGGCCTTCTAACACTGAACAATCCGTCGGACGGCCTCACGTCCTGAAAGGGTTGCGCGGGCAGGGGATGGCAAGTTTGGCGATCATCCGCAAGCCAGGCCACTTTTGGCGGCGTTCGCGACTATAGCAGCAATGATTAAGTGCTTCAATTCCATAAAAAATTGTTATGATTGCGCGATGACTACTCCTGCCTCTCCAACCTCCGGCGTCCAGCTGATCGAGGTTGCACCGGAACTCGCCGGCCAACGCATCGACAATTTCCTCCGGACACAGCTCAAGGGCGTGCCCAAGACCCTGATTTACCGCATCCTGCGCAAGGGTGAAGTGCGCGTGAACAAGGGGCGCATCAAGCCCGAGTACAAGCTGCAGGCTGGTGACGTGGTACGGGTGCCGCCGTTGCGCCTGGCCGAGCGCGATGAGCCCGAGCCGCTGGCTCAGGGCCTGCTGGAACGCCTCGAAGCGGCCATCGTCTACGAGGACAAGGCGCTGATCGTGCTGAACAAACCGGCGGGTATCGCCGTGCATGGTGGCAGCGGCCTGAACTATGGGGTGATCGAGGCGTTTCGCCAGCTGCGCCCCGATGCCAAGGATCTGGAGCTGGTGCACCGCCTGGATCGTGATACCTCGGGTCTGCTGATGATCGCCAAGAAACGCAGCATGCTGCGTCATCTGCATGAGGCGCTGCGCGGTGATGGCGTCGACAAGCGCTACATGGCGCTGGTGCGCGGGCACTGGGCGACGGCCAAGAAACAGGTCAATGCGCCGCTGCAGAAGAGCAATCTGCGTTCCGGCGAGCGCATGGTCGAGGTTGATGGGGAAGGCAAGGAGGCGCTGACGCTGTTCCGCGTGCTGCGCCGCTTCGGTGACTTCGCCACCCTGGTCGAGGCCAAGCCGGTCACCGGGCGCACCCACCAGATCCGCGTGCATGCCAAGCATGCCGGGCACTCCATCGCCGGTGACTCCAAGTACGGCGATGACGAATTCACGCGCGAGATTCGCGAGCTGGGCGGCAAGCGCCTGTTCCTGCATGCCTACGAGCTGCATGTGCCGCTGCCGGATGGCGGTGTGCTGAAGCTCGAGGCGCCGGTGGACGAGATGTGGGCCAGGACCCTGGAGCGTCTGAGTGCCTGACTATCAACTGCTGGTCTTCGATTGGGATGGCACGCTGGTCGACTCCATCGGTCGCATCGTCGAGGCCATGCATCGCGCTGCCGATATCACCGGCGTGCCGCGCTGCAGCGATGTGGCGGTGCGCGGCATCATCGGTCTGGAGCTGGGGGTGGCGATCGGCACGCTCTATCCGGAACTCGATGAATCGTTGCGCATCGAAGCCATTCGGCGTGCCTACAGCGAGCAGTACCTGGCGCTGGAAACCGAGCCGTCGCCGCTGTTCGACGGCGTGCGCGAGTCGCTCGAAGTCTTTCGCGAGCAGGGCTATCGTCTGGCGGTCGCGACCGGCAAGGGGCGCAAGGGGCTGCATCGGGTGCTGGCGGACAAGGGTTGGCTGGACTACTTCGATATCACCCGTTGCGCTGACGAGACGGCGAGCAAGCCGGATCCGCTGATGCTGCACGAGATTCTTGCGCATTGCCGGGTGCAGCCCGAGCGGGCGTTGATGGTGGGGGATTCGACCTTCGACCTGCTCATGGCGCGCAATGCCGGGATGGACGCGGTAGCGGTCGGTTTCGGTGCTCAGCCATTGTCGGTTCTGCGTGAATGTGCGCCGCGTTTGGCAATCAACGAGTTCAATGAGCTGCGCGCGTGGCTGGAAGGCCGTCATGCGCAGCATCCTTCAGAGGTGAGTGAGCATGTCGGATGAGTGGAAGTCATCGTCGTCGTCGGGCGAGGATGCCAAGAGCTGGAAACTGCTTGAGAAAACCCTGCTTTCAAGTGTGCAGGAGCAGCGTCGGTCCCGGCGCTGGGGGATCTTTTTCAAGCTGCTGACCTTCATCTATCTGTTCGGTGCGTTGGCGCTGGTGTTGCCGGCGCTCGACCTGAAGTCGGCCTCGACCACGACGGCGCACACGGCGCTGATCGAGATTCGCGGCATGATCGCCGATCGTGAGGAAGCCAGCGCCGACAAGGTGGTGGGCAGCCTGCGTGCGGCGTTCGAGGACAGCAACACCAAGGGTGTGATCCTGCGTATCAACAGCCCGGGCGGCAGTCCCGTGCAGTCGGGCTACATCTATGACGAGATTCGTCGCCTGCGTGGCGAGTACCCGCAGACCAAGGTCTACGCGGTGATCAGTGATCTCGGGGCGTCCGGCGCCTACTACATCGCCAGTGCGGCGGACGAGATCTACGCCGACAAGGCCAGTCTGGTCGGCTCGATCGGGGTCACGGCGGCCAGCTTCGGCTTCGTCGATACCATGGAGAAGCTGGGTGTCGAGCGTCGCGTCTACACCTCCGGCGAGCACAAGGCCTTTCTCGATCCGTTCCAGCCGCAGAAGGAAGAGGAGACACGCTTCTGGAAGACCGTGCTGGAAACCACGCACCGTCAGTTCATCGACAGCGTGAAGAAGGGGCGGGGTGAGCGACTCAAGGCGGATGAGCATCCCGAGCTGTTCTCCGGCCTGATCTGGTCCGGCGAGCAGGCTCTGCAGTTGGGTCTGATCGATGCCCTGGGCAGTGCCAGCTATGTGGCGCGCGAGGTGATCGGCGAGAAGGAAATGGTCGACTACACCCAGCGGGACACGCCGTTCGATCGCTTCGCCAAGCGCCTGGGTACCAGTGTGGCGGATCGCATCGCGCTGTGGATGGGCTTCCAGGGGCCGACGCTGCGCTGAGGAATGCTCCCGTAGGGCGGGTGTAATCCGCCAGTCTCGGTCGGCGGGTTGCACCCGCCCTACGGTATCTCGACGCCCTCGTTGAGCAGCATGTCCACCAGGCGGATCAGCGGCAGGCCGACCAGGCTGGTGGCGTCTTCGCCTTGCGTGCTGCGGAACAGGCTGATGCCCAGGCCCTCGGATTTGAAGCTGCCGGCGCAGTCGAAAGGTTGTTCGCGCTGCAGGTAGCGCAGGATCTGTCCGTCATCGAGCGGGCGAAAGTGCACGGTGAAGGGAACGCAGTCGACCTGGCATCGGCCGCTGCCTGTATCGAGCAGGGCCAGGCCGGTGAGAAAGGTGACGCTGCTGCCGCTGGCGGCGCGCAGTTGCTGCTGGGCCCTCGGCAGGTCATGGGGTTTGCCGAGAATCTGGCCGTCGCTGAGGATGGCGACCTGATCCGAGCCGATGATCAGGTGGTTGGGGTGCTGGTCGGCCAATGCGCGGGCCTTTGCCTCGGCCAGGCGCCTGACCAGGTCGATGCCGGTTTCGCCTGCCAGGCGGGTTTCGTCGATGCTCGGCGACTGCCAGGTGAAGGGCAGTTGCAGGCGGTCGAGCAGTTCGCGGCGGTAGGGCGAGCTGGAGGCGAGCAGCAGCGCGGGCATGTTCTCTTCCTTATATAAGTGGGCGAGAAATTCTACTGGTCGTGCCTGGGTGAATACAGGCTCAATTTCCTTTGACACGGGCAGGGTGCATCCCTAGAATGCTGCGCCTATGTTGAATGGGCCGATTCCACCTCACGTTGATCCGCGCAAGCTCGCCGACCGCGAAGCTACCCTCGAAGGGCAGCTCGAACTGGCCAGCCTGCCGCGTCTCTGCGACCCGCTTGCCGATACGGCGGGCGCGGTGCAGGCGAAGTTTCACTTCGGGCGTGACGAGCAGAAAACTGTGGTGATCCGCAGTGAGCTCGAGGTTGAGGTCAAAATGGTCTGCCAGCGTTGTCTGGAGCTGGTCGCGCTACCCATCCGCAGCGAATGTGAATACGCGGTGGTTCGGGTTGGAGCGAACACTCAGTCCTTGCCGAAGGGCTACGACGTGCTGGAAGTGGGTGAGGAGCCGCTGGAGCTGCTCGGTCTGGTCGAGGATGAATTGCTTCTCGCCCTGCCGATCGTTCCTGCTCACGCCCCAGGTGATTGCCAGCAGCCGGACGGTCTCGATGAGCCCGAGCCGGGCGAGGACGAGGTATCGCGGTCCAACCCGTTCAGTGTATTGGCGCAGTTAAAGCGTGACCCAAACGTTTAGGAGTTAATGAGTTATGGCTGTTCAGCAGAACAAAAAATCCCGTTCCGCCCGCGATATGCGCCGTTCGCACGACGCACTCGAGGCCAGCGCCCTGTCCGTAGAGAAGAGCACCGGTGAAGTTCACCTGCGCCACCACGTTTCTCCGGAAGGCGTATACCGCGGTCGTAAAGTGATCGACAAGGGCGCTGACGAGTAATCCTTGTCCGCCTCGATCATCGCGATTGATGCAATGGGTGGGGACTTCGGTCCCCACTGCATTGTTCCGGCCTGCATTTCCGCGCTGGCCGAGTTCCCCTCGCTACACCTGACCCTCGTCGGTCAAGCTCCCCTCATCGAAGAACAGCTCGCTCGCCAGTCCGGCGTCGATCGCGCGCGCCTGCAGGTTCATCACGCCAGTGAAGTGATCGCCATGGACGAGCGTCCGGCTCAGGCGCTGCGCGGCAAGCCCGATGCTTCGATGCGCGTGGCGCTGGAGCTGGTGCGGCAGCGTCAGGCGCACGCCTGCGTCAGTGCCGGCAACACCGGTGCGCTGATGGCGTTGTCGCGCTATCTGCTCAAGACCCTGCCGGGGATCGATCGGCCGGCCATGGTCAGTCCGATACCCACCGAGCGCGGCCATTGCTACCTGCTGGACCTGGGCGCCAACGTTGACTGCAGCGCCGAGCACCTCTACCAGTTCGCCATCATGGGTGCGGTCGCGGCCGAGACGCTGGGTATCGCGCGGCCACGGGTGGCGCTGCTCAATGTCGGCACGGAAGACATCAAGGGCAACCAGCAGGTCAAGCTCGCCGCCAGCATGCTGCAGCAGGCGCATGGGCTGAACTTCGTCGGCTACATAGAAGGTGACGGTGTCTATCGCGGCGAGGCCGACGTGGTGGTGTGCGACGGTTTTGTCGGCAACATCCTGCTCAAGTCCAGCGAGGGGCTCGCGCGAATGGTCACCGGGCGGGTCGAGGCGCTGTTCAGGGAGGGGCTGTTCGCCCAGGCCATCGGCGCCCTGGCGATGCCGCTGCTGCGTCGCCTCAAGGCCGATCTGGCGCCGGCACGGCACAACGGCGCGAGTTTTCTCGGGCTGCAGGGCATCGTCGTGAAGAGTCATGGCGCCGCCGGCCGGGAGAGTTTCCAGAGCGCCATTCGCTGCGCGCTGCGCGAGGTGCAGGAGAATCTGCCGCAGCGACTGCATGGTCGACTCGAGGACTTGTTGTTGTAGACTCGTCGCGTTTTCGCTGTGTGACGGGGCCGGAATGTGACCGCGGCGCGTAGCCTGTCATCCAACTGTCAGTTTGCTGCGCCAGGCTCGCCTGGCGCTGGTTTTTCGACTCAAGGGACTTATTCATGTCTGCATCCCTCGCATTCGTCTTCCCCGGTCAGGGTTCGCAAGCCCTGACCATGCTCGCCGATCACGGTGCCCAGCAGAAGCTGGTGCTCGATACCTTCGGCGAGGCTTCCGAAGCCCTCGGTTACGACCTCTGGGCGCTGACCCAGCAAGGTCCGGAAGAGCAACTGAACCAGACCGACAAGACCCAGCCGGCCATCCTCACGGCCTCCATCGCCCTGTGGCGTCTGTGGCAGGCCGAGGGCGGCGCCAAGCCGGCATTCGTCGCCGGTCACAGCCTGGGTGAGTACTCCGCGCTGGTTGCCGCTGGCAGCATCGCGTTCGCCGATGCCGTGAAACTGGTCGAGCGTCGTGGTCAGCTGATGCAGCAGGCCGTGCCGGCCGGGCAGGGCGGCATGGCGGCGATTCTCGGTCTGGAGGACGCCGACGTGCTGGCCGCTTGTGCCGAAGCGGCGCAGGGTGACGTGGTCAGCGCGGTCAACTTCAACGCCCCGGGTCAGGTGGTGATTGCCGGTAGCGCCGCTGCCGTCGAGCGCGCCATCGAGGCCTGCAAGGCGCGTGGCGCCAAGCGCGCCATGGCGCTGCCGGTCAGCGTGCCGTCGCACTGCGCACTGATGAAACCCGCCGCCGAGCGTTTCGCCGAGTCGGTCGAGGCGCTGAGCTGGCAGGCCCCGCAGATTCCGCTGGTGCAGAACGTCAGTGCTGCCGTGGTATCCGATCTGGCCACCCTGAAGGCCGACCTCCTGGCTCAGCTGTACAGCCCGGTGCGCTGGGTCGAGTCCATCGTGCGTCTGTCCGAACAGGGCGTGACCGATCTGGTCGAGTGCGGCCCGGGCAAGGTGCTCGGTGGTCTGAACAAGCGCTGCGTCAAGGGTATCAATACCCACAACCTGGATACCCCCGACGCCTTCGCTGCCGCTCGCGCTGCGCTGGCTTGAAACGGTTTTGGAAAGGAGAAGCACATGAGTCTGCAAGGTAAAGTCGCGCTGGTCACCGGCGCCAGCCGTGGTATCGGCCAGGCCATCGCTCTGGAGCTGGGCCGTCAGGGCGCCATCGTCATCGGTACCGCCACCAGCGCCTCGGGCGCCGAGCGTATTGCCGAAACCCTGAAGGCCAATGGTGTCGAAGGCGCCGGCCTGGTGCTCGACGTGAGCAACGACGAATCCGTTGCCAGCACCCTCGAACATATCCAGCAACATCTTGGCCAGCCGTTGATCCTGGTCAACAACGCCGGCATCACCCGTGACAACCTGATGCTGCGCATGAAGGACGACGAGTGGTTCGACGTCATCAATACCAACCTGAACAGCCTCTACCGCCTGTCCAAGGCCGTGCTGCGTGGCATGACCAAGGCGCGTTTCGGGCGCATCATCAACATCGGTTCCGTCGTTGGGGCCATGGGCAACGCCGGGCAGGTCAACTACGCTGCTGCCAAGGCCGGCCTGGAAGGTTTCAGCCGCGCACTGGCGCGTGAAGTGGGTTCCCGTGGTATCACGGTCAACTCGGTGGCTCCTGGTTTCATCGACACCGACATGACTCGCGAGCTGCCGGAAGCCCAGCGCGATGCGCTGCTGACGCAGATTCCGCTGGGTCGTCTGGGGCAGGCCGAAGAGATCGCCAAGGTGGTCGGTTTCCTGGCTTCCGATGGCGCAGGTTACGTCACCGGGGCTACTATCCCGGTGAATGGCGGTATGTACATGAGCTGAATGTGACGCGAGCCATCAGAAAACTGTCATAGTCGCTGTCTAAAATCCGTTATAAAGCTGCAACAGGTTTATAGACAGATCGTTGAAGTGTTCCTGGGGGCTCCCCGGCATTCAGCTTGAAATGCTAAAAACCCTTTCTATACACTTGGCCGCTACCAGCTGCCTGGATTTGTCCAATTAGGAGTGAAAACAAGGTATGAGCACCATCGAAGAACGCGTCAAGAAAATCGTTGCCGAGCAACTTGGCGTTAAAGAAGAGGAAGTTACCAACAGCGCTTCCTTCGTCGAAGACCTGGGTGCCGACTCTCTTGACACCGTTGAGCTGGTGATGGCTCTCGAAGAAGAATTCGAGACCGAGATCCCGGACGAGCAAGCAGAGAAGATCACCACCGTTCAGGAAGCCATCGACTACGTGACTGCCCACGCGCAATAAGTCACCGTCAGCTTTCTGACCGAGAAAAGCCGCACTGCCCTAAACAGGCGTGCGGCTTTTCTTTACGTGCAGGGCGCATGCAGCGCCTGAGTAGAACAAGAGGAGATTGCTGTGTCGCGTAGACGCGTCGTGGTTACCGGTATGGGCATGCTGTCGCCGCTGGGTAACGATGTGCCGAGCAGCTGGCAGGGCATTTTGGCCGGGCGCAGTGGCATCGGTCTGATCGAACACATGGACCTGTCCGCCTACTCCACCCGTTTTGGCGGGTCGGTCAAGGACTTCAACGTCGAGGAGTACCTCTCCGCCAAGGAGGCGCGCAAGCTAGACCTGTTCATCCAGTACGGTCTCGCTGCCTGCTTCCAGGCCGTGCGTGATTCCGGCCTGGATATCACCGACGCCAATCGCGAGCGCATCGGTGTGGCCATGGGCTCCGGTATCGGCGGCCTGACCAATATCGAGAACAACTGCAAATCGTTGCACGAGCAGGGGCCACGGCGCATTTCGCCGTTCTTCGTGCCGGGCTCGATCATCAACATGATTTCCGGCTTCCTGTCGATCCACCTGGGTCTGCAGGGGCCGAACTACGCCATCGCCACGGCGTGCACCACGGGCACCCACTGCATTGGCATGGCGGCGCGCAACATCGCCTATGGCGAAGCCGACGTGATGGTCGCCGGTGGTGCCGAGATGGCGGCCTGCGGCCTCGGCATGGGCGGCTTCGGTGCGGCTCGTGCGCTGTCCACGCGTAACGACGAGCCGACCAGGGCCAGTCGTCCCTGGGACAAGGGCCGTGACGGCTTCGTGCTGTCCGATGGCTCCGGTGCGCTGGTGCTGGAAGAGCTCGAGCACGCCAAGGCGCGCGGTGCCACCATCCATGCCGAGCTGATCGGCTTCGGCATGAGCGGTGACGCCTTCCACATGACCTCGCCGCCCGAGGATGGCGCCGGTGCTGCCCGCTGCATGGCCAACGCCCTGCGCGATGCCGGCATCAACGCCGACCAGGTGCAGTACGTCAACGCTCACGGCACTTCCACCCCGGCCGGCGATCTCGCCGAAGCGGCTGCGTTGAAGAGCGTGTTCGGCGAGCATGCCTATCAGCTGTCGGTCAGCTCGACCAAGTCGATGACCGGCCACCTGCTGGGCGCCGCCGGTGCGGTGGAGGCGATCTTCAGCATCCTCGCGCTGCGCGATCAGGTCGCACCGCCGACCATCAACCTGGACGAGCCGGACGAAGGCTGCGACCTGGACTTCGTGGCGCACCAGGCCAAGGCCATGCCGATCGAGATCGCTCTGTCGAACTCCTTCGGCTTCGGCGGCACCAACGGCTCGCTGCTGTTCCGTCGGTTCCACGGCTGATGCTGAGCTGGGTCAACGGCGCGCCCGGCGAGCAGTTGTCGGTTCGCGACCGTGGCCTGGCTTACGGCGATGGTCTGTTCGAGACCATTGCCGTGCGTGGCGGGCAGATCGCGCTGCTGGCGCGGCACATGGCGCGTCTTGCGCAAGGCTGTCAGCGCCTGTCCATCGCGCTCGACATGACCCTGATGCAGGACGAGCTGCAGGCGTTCGCCGCGCAGCTCGGTGATGGCGTGGCCAAGCTCACCGTTACCCGTGGCCAGGGGCAGCGCGGTTATGCGCCGCCGCAGCCTTGCCAGCCTCTGCGTATCCTGCAGGCAGCGCCCATGCCGCACTACCCAGCCGAGCATGCCGAGCAGGGCGTGCGCCTGTTCCCCTGCGCGACCCGTCTGGCCGAGCAGCCGCTGCTGGCCGGGCTCAAGCACCTCAATCGCCTCGAACAGGTGCTGGCTCGTGCCGAATGGCAGGATGCCGACTGCGCCGAAGGCTTGATGCGTGACTGTACGGGGCGGGTGATCGAGGGCGTCTACAGCAACCTGTTCCTGGTCGTCGGGGGGCGCTTGCTGACCGCCGAGCTGTCGCGCTGCGGCGTGGCGGGGGTGATGCGCGCCGAGATCCTGCATCAGGCCGAGCGCCTCGGTCTGCCCATCGAATCACGGGACATTTCCCACGACGAACTGCTGGCGGCGGACGAAGTCTTTCTCTGCAACAGCCTCTACGGCATCTGGCCGGTACGGGCGTTGCAGGAACGATACTGGCCGGTCGGGCCGCTCACCCGTAAACTGCAGGCCATCGTTCGCGACCTATTGAGTAAATAACTGGTGCTACGCAAGATCTTGGTGCTGCTCGAGTGCGGCGTGCTACTGGCTGCGCTGCTGGTAGTGGTTGCCGCCTGGCAACAGCAGAGGGCGCTCGAGCAACCCCTGCATCTGAATGACGAGCTGCTGCTGGAAGTGCCTGCGGGCGCGACGCCCGGCGGCCTGCTTAATCGCCTGCAAGCCGAGGGGGTGATCGGCAATGCCTTCTGGCTGCGCCTGTACTGGCGTTTCAACCTGCGTGCTCCGGCGCTGCACAGCGGCGAATACCGCCTGCTGCCCGAGCAGACGGCCCAGGATGTGCTGAACCTGTGGCGGCGTGGCGAGGTGGTGCAGTACAGCATGACCCTGGTCGAGGGCTGGAACTTCCGCCAGGTCCGCGCCGCACTGGCGCGCCAGGAGCGTCTGCAGCAGCGCCTGGCCGATCTCTCCGACGACGAGCTGATGGAGCGCCTGGGCCTCGGCGGGCAGAACCCGGAAGGGCGTTTCTTCCCCGATACCTACCGTTTCGTGCGTGGCATGAGTGACGAGGACCTGCTCAGGCAGGCCAATGCCCGCCTCGAATCCGTGCTCGCCGAGGAATGGCAGCAGCGCGCCGAGGGGCTGCCCTATCGCGAGCCTTACGATGCGTTGATCATGGCCTCGATGATCGAGAAGGAAACCGGCGTACCCGAAGAGCGTGGCGAGATCGCCGGCGTGTTCGTCCGGCGTCTGCGCATCGGCATGCGTCTGCAGACCGACCCTACCGTGATCTACGGCATGGGCGAGCGCTACAAGGGGCGGATCACCCGTACCGATCTGCGTACCCCGACGCCTTACAACACCTACACCATCGATGGCATGCCGCCGACGCCGATCGCCATGGTCGGCCGCGAGGCCATTCATGCCGCGCTCAACCCGCGTGAAGGCAAGTCGTTGTATTTCGTCGCCAGGGGCGACGGCAGCCACGTGTTCTCCAATAGCCTGGCCGAGCACAACCGCGCCGTGCGCGAGTACCAGCTCAAGCGCCGTGCCGACTATCGCTCCAGCCCCGCGCCCAGCGCGGCGGCCGAAACTGAATAAGGGCAATCCGTGACCGGTCTGTTCATTACCCTGGAAGGCCCGGAAGGTGCCGGTAAAAGCACCAACCGCGAGTACCTCGCCGAACGTCTGCGCGAGCAGGGCGTCGACGTGCTGCTCACCCGCGAGCCGGGCGGCACACCGCTGGCCGAGCGCATTCGCGAACTGCTGCTGGCGCCGAGTGACGAGCCGATGGCGGCCGATACCGAGCTGCTGCTGGTGTTCGCCGCGCGCGCCCAGCATCTGCAGCAGGTCATTCGCCCGGCCCTGGCCAGAGGCAGTGTGGTGTTGTGCGACCGTTTCACCGACGCCACCTACGCCTACCAGGGCGGTGGGCGCGGTCTGTCCACGGCGCGCATCGCGCAGCTCGAGCAGTTCGTGCAGGGTGAGCTGCGTCCTGACCTGACGCTGATCTTCGACCTGCCCGTGGAGGTCGGCCTGGCCCGCGCCGCTGCCCGCGGTCGCCTGGATCGTTTCGAGCAGGAGCAGCGCAGCTTCTTCGAGTCGGTGCGTCACGCCTACCTGGCGCGTGCCGAACAGTCGCCACAGCGCTATCGGGTGCTCGATGCCGGGCAGAGCCTGGCGCAGGTGCAGGCCGATATAGATGCCCTGTTGCCGAGTCTGCTGGAGGCGTGCCGTGGCTGAGGTCTACCCCTGGCAGGAGAATCTCTGGCAGCAGCTGGCCGGGCGCGCACAGCATGCCCATGCCTACCTGCTGCACGGTCCGGCCGGGATCGGCAAGCGCGCCCTCGCCGAGCGGCTGATGGCGCGGCTGCTGTGCCTCAGCCCGAACGGTCTGGATGCCTGCGGCAACTGCAAGTCCTGTCACCTGCTGGCGGCGGGCACCCATCCTGACAACTTCGTCCTCGAACCCGAGGAGGCGGACAAGCCGATCAAGGTCGACCAGGTGCGCGAGCTGGTCGAGTTCGTGGTGCAGACCGCGCAGCTCGGCGGGCGCAAGGTGGTGTTGCTGGAGCCGGCCGAGGCGATGAACCTGAATGCTGCCAACGCGCTGCTGAAAAGCCTGGAAGAGCCGTCCGGCAACACCGTGCTGTTGCTGATCAGCCACCAGCCCAGCCGTCTGTTGCCGACCATCAAGAGCCGCTGCGTGCAGCAGGCCTGTCCGTTGCCGAGCGAGGCCGTGAGCCTGGCCTGGCTGGCGCAGGCGTTGCCCGAGCAGGGCGACGAGGAACGTGCCGATCTGCTGACCCTCGCCGCGGGCTCGCCCCTGGCGGCGCTGCGCATGCACGCGCAGGGCGTGCGCGAACAGCGCGCCCAGGCGGTAGAGGGCGTGAAGAAGCTGCTCAAGCAGCAGGTATCGCCCAGCCAGTTGGCCGAGAGCTGGAACGCGCTGCCGCTGAATCTGCTGTTCGACTGGTTCTGCGACTGGGCGCAGCTCATGCTGCGTTACCAGTTGACCCAGGACGAGGAGGGGCTGGGCCAGGCCGACATGCGCAAGGTGGTGCAATATCTGGCGGACAAGACCGCGCAGGACAAGGTGCTGGCCATCCAGGAGTGGTTGCTGGCGCAGCGGCAGAAGGTGATGGGCAAGGCCAACCTCAATCGCGTACTGCTGCTCGAGGCTCTGCTGGTGCAGTGGGCCGCGCTACCTGCCACGGGGCGTGGCTGACCCGGCAGCCGTCGGATTCGGCAGGGCGTCACATTCTGCTGGCTGTGGGCCATGAGCTGGTTTGCGTAGCAGCATGAACAGGCCCTAGAATCAACCATTAAGCAATAAACGCTAGGAATGCGCTGATGAGCCTGCCACCCAATCTTGGGCCCCGTAACGGAATCCTGTCCCTGACCATCAAGGACAAGTCCGTGCTGTATGCGGCCTATATGCCTTTCATCAAGAATGGCGGTCTCTTCATCCCCACCAACAAGAGCTACAAGCTCGGTGACGAAGTGTTCATGCTGCTCAACCTGATGGATGAGCCGGAAAAGATCCCGGTCGCCGGCAAGGTGGTGTGGATCACCCCGAAAGGCGCCCAGGGCAACCGCGCTGCTGGGGTCGGGGTGCAGTTCAACGATGGTGACAACACTGCACGCAACAAGATCGAGACCTACCTCGCCGGTGCGCTGAAGTCCGACCGCCCGACCCACACGATGTAATGCAGCCGGCCGCGAACCTGCCTCGTCGCGGCCAGGCACTTGCCGGTCAGGCAGTCAGCGTCCGCTTTCGATTACAATTCGGGCTTTCCCTTTGCCCGAGTTTCCCGCTGTGCTGATCGACTCCCACTGCCACCTTGATCGTCTCGACCTCGCCGCCCATGGCGGTTCGCTGGATGCTGCCCTGGACGCGGCGCGCGCCGCTGGCGTAGGGCATTTTCTGTGCATCGGCGTCAGTGCCGACAACGCCGCGACCGTGAAAGGCCTGGCCGAGCGCTACGCGGATGTCGACTGCTCGGTGGGGGTACACCCGCTGGACCTGGAACCGGGCGCGGCGCCGGCACTCGATTGGCTGCTGGGCGAACTGGCGCATCCGAAGGTGGTGGCCATCGGTGAAACCGGGCTGGACTACCACTATGAGCCCGAGTCCGCCGGCCTGCAGCAGGCGTCGTTCCGCCTGCACCTCGAGGCGGCGCGTATCACCGGCAAGCCGGTCATCGTGCATACCCGCGAGGCCCGTGCCGATACCCTGGCGCTGCTGCGCGAAGCCGCGCTGCCGCAGGCCGGCGTGCTGCACTGCTTCACCGAAGACTGGGAAATGGCCAGGGCGGCGCTGGACATCGGCTTCTACATCTCGCTGTCCGGCATCGTCACCTTCCGCAATGCCGAAGCGCTGCGCGAGGTCGCCCGTCAGGTGCCGGCCGATCGCCTGCTGGTGGAGACCGATTCGCCTTACCTGGCGCCGGTGCCGCATCGCGGCAAGCCCAACCTGCCGCAATACGTGCGCGAGGTCGCCGAGTATCTGGCCGTGCTGCGTGGCGTGAGCTACGAGACCCTGGCCGAGCAGACCTCCAGCAACTTCAAGCGACTGTTCCCACTGGCCGGCGTCGCCTGAGGTCGAGGCATGGCCGGAGCGCCTGCGCGGCGGCCGCACGCCAGACAAAAAAAACCCGGACTCTGGGGGATGAATCCGGGTCAAGACCATTAGGAGTAAATCAAGGTACGCGGTCCACGGTACCTCGGCTGACGGGGCACTTGGGGGGAGATGCCGCGCGTCAGTAACTTTCAGTATTGGCCATGCTGGCCGGGCGTCCAGAGCAAATCGTGTGTTTTTTAAACAGATTTGGAATACCCCGGGCGCTGCTGAGTCCTCACCCTTTTGCCAGCTGGGCCAGCAGGTTCAGCGTCTCCTCGATGACCCGCTGCGAGGTGTAGAAATGCGGTGACAGGCGCACGCCGAGCCCGCGTTGCGCGCAGATCACCTGATCCTCGCGCAGGCGCTGATACAGCGCCGCATTGTCCCAACCGGCCAGGCTGAAGTTGAGGATGCCGGCCCGGCGTTGTGCCGCGAGCGGGCTGTGCAGCGTGGCGCCCGGCAGTCTGGCAATACCCTCGCTCAGCTGCTGCACGCGTTGTTCCAGGTATTCGCCGACCCGTTGCATGCCGACCGCCTCGAGCAGCGACAGGCTCGCATCGAGGGCGAAGGCGCCGAGCATGTTCGGGCTGCCGCACTCGAAGCGCCGGGCACTGCGCGCCGGCTGCCAATCCTGGCGGGTGTAGTCGCCGGCGTGTTCCAGCATGTGCCAGCCGTACTCGTGCAGCTGCAGACGATCACGTACCGCCGTGCGGCAATAGAACACGCCCAGGCCTTCGGGGCCGAGCATCCACTTGTGCCCGTCGGCCATGGCGAAATCGCAGTCGTAGGCCTGCACGTCGAAGGGCAGGGCGCCGAGCTGCTGGATGGCATCGATGCAGAACAGCACGCCGTGCTGGCGGCAGCCCTGGCCCAGGCGTGGCAGGTCCAGGCGCAGGCCGCTGGCGAACTGCACCGCGCTGACCGAGAGCAGGCGCGTGCGCGGGCCGATGGCCGCGAGCAGGGCGCCTTCCGGGTCGCCGCCGCTCAGGCCGACCTCGATCACCTCGACGCCCCGTGAGGCCAGGGCGAGCCAGACGATGCGGTTGGAGGGAAACTCCTCGTCGCTGATGATCACCTGATCGCCTGCGCGCCAATCCAGCCCGAAGGCGACGAAGGACAGCGCCTCGGAGGTGTTCTTGACCAGGGCTATATCGCCTGTGCTCGGTGCGTTCATCAGGCGCGCCAGGCGTTCGCGCAGACTACGCTCGACTTTCAGCCAGTCGGAATAGTCACGCGCACCGTGGGCCACGTTCGCTTCCGAGAACCGCCGAACCGCTTCAGCACTGCGTTTCGGCCAGGGTGCGACCGCCGCATGGTTGAGATAACGCAGCCCTTCTTCCTGGGGAAACTCATCATGAAACACGTACATGGTCGGATGATCCGTGCAATTTGGCTACATTTGGGCATAATAGGCCGCTTCGATTTTTGACCCCGTAGTCCCTTTATGCAGAAAGAACCCCGTAAGGTCCGCGAATTCCGTCGCCGCGAACAAGAAATTCTCGATACCGCGCTGAAACTCTTCCTCGAGCAAGGTGAAGACAGCGTTACCGTCGAGATGATCGCTGACGCGGTCGGTATCGGCAAAGGCACTATCTACAAGCACTTCAAGTCCAAGGCGGAGATCTACCTGCGCCTGATGCTCGACTACGAGCGTGATCTCAACGAGCTGCTGCATTCGGCCGATGTCGATCGCGACAAGGAAGCGTTGTCGCGTGCCTACTTCGAGTTTCGCATGCGTGATCCGCAGCGCTACCGGTTGTTCGACCGCCTGGAAGAGAAGGTGGTCAAGGGCAACCAGGTGCCGGACATGGTCGAGCAGCTGCACAAGATCCGTGCTTCCAACTTCGAGCGCCTGACCCAGCTGATCAAGGGCCGCATCGCCGAAGGCAAGCTGGAAGACGTGCCGCCGTACTTCCACTACTGCGCCGCCTGGGCGCTGGTGCACGGCGCCGTGGCGCTGTATCACTCGCCGTTCTGGAGCAACGTGCTCGAGGATCAGGAAGGCTTCTTCCAGTTCCTCATGGACATCGGCGTGCGCATGGGCAACAAGCGCAAGCGCGACGCCTGACCCCTGCATGTCGGCCATGGGAATGTCCCGTGGCCGACATGGCGATATACTCCAGCCCATTCCTCCACTGGAGTTCTCCATGATCGTCGATCGCCAGGGCAGACGCTTCCGCAACCTCCGCGTCAGCCTGACCGCCGCCTGCAATTATGCGTGCACCTATTGCGTGCCGAACGGCAAGCGCCTGGTCGCCGCACAGGACGAACTCTCTGCCGACGCCATGGCGCGTGGCGTGGCTTACCTGATCGAGGCAGCCGGCATCGAGCGCCTGCGTATCACCGGTGGTGAGCCGCTGGTCAGCACGCGCCTGGAGCCCTTCCTGCGTCAGGTCAGCCAGTTCGGCCTCGACGACATCAGCCTGACCACCAATGGCCAGTTGCTGGAGCGCAAGCTGCCGCTGCTGGTCGAGTGCGGCATTCGTCGTCTCAACGTCTCGCTCGATACCCTGGATGCCGATGCGTTCCGTGGCATCGCCCGGGGCGGCGACCTGGCCACGGTACTCGCCGGCATGGAAGCGGCGCGTGAGGCCGGGATGAAGATCAAGGTCAACATGGTGCCACTGCGCGGACAGAATCTCGATCAGGTGCTGCCGTTGCTGGAGTACTGCCTGGAGCGAGGTTTCGAGCTGCGTTTCATCGAACTGATGCGCATGGGCCACCTGGCGCGCGACCCCAATGCCTTCAACCAGCAGTTCGTGGGGCTGCCCGAGTTGCTCGAGCTGATCGGCGGCCGCCACCAGTACGTGCAGGCCAGTGCGCCGGTGGATGCCACCGCGATGCGCTATGCCATTCCTGGCGCCGGTCATTTCGGGGTGATCGCCAACGAAAGCGTGCCGTTCTGCCGGACCTGCTCGCGCCTGCGCCTGTCGTCCACCGGCTGGTTGCACGGCTGCCTGTCGTCGAGCAACCGCCACTTCGTCGGTGACCTGCTGGACAAGCCGCGTCACCAGGCCTTGCCGGCCTTGCAGCGGCTGCTGGTCAAGGCGCTGGGGGACAAGCAGGACCTGGCGTTTTCCGGTGGCGTCACGGTGATGAAGATCATCGGCGGCTGACACGCCGCCGCCGCTGTACCGCTGCGCGCGGCGTGGCTCGGCAGTCACGCCGCAGCCATATAGACTGTGCGGGCTTTCCCTTTGCGAGTGTGCCGCGAATGTCTGCCCGTTTCCCCATCGATTACATCGAGCCGGTTTTCCGTCCGCCGAGCGAGGCGCAGTCACTGATCCTGCCGGTCACCAATGGCTGCTCCTGGAACCAGTGCACCTTCTGCGAGATGTACACCGCTGCGCAGAAGAAATTCCGCGCCCGGGACGAGGCACAGGTGCTGGAGGAGATCCGTCGCGCAGGCGAGCAGTTGATCGTCAACCGGGTGTTCCTCGCCGATGGCGACGCCCTGGTGCTGCCGACCAGGCGCCTGCTGGCCATTCTGCAGGCCATCCGCGAGCACATGCCCGAGGTGCGCCGGGTTTCCAGCTACTGCCTGCCGCGCAACCTGCGCAAGAAATCGGTCGAGGAACTCAAGGAGCTGGCCGATGCCGGCCTGAAGATGGCCTATGTCGGCTGCGAGTCCGGCGATGACGAGGTGCTGGCGCGGGTCAACAAGGGGGAAACCTTCGACTCCAGCCTCAGCGCGCTGGACAAGCTCGGCCAGGCCGGCATCACCCGCTCGGTGATGATTCTCAACGGGCTCGGCGGCCAGGCGCTCAGCGATCAGCACGCAGACAATTCGGCGCGGCTGATGAACGAGGCGCAGCCCGAATACCTGTCCACCCTGGTGGTCAGCTTTCCCATGGGCGAGGCGCGCTTTCGTGAGCAGTTCGCCGATTACCGCCCGCTGAGCCAGTTGCAGCTGTTCGGTGAGGTCGAGCGTCTGCTCGCCGGGCTCGAGCTGCAGCACACGGTGTTTCGCAGCGATCATGCCTCCAACTACCTGGTGCTCAAGGGCAACCTCGGTCGTGACAAGGCGCGCCTGCTGGCCCAGGTGCGCAGCGCCATCGAGCAACCGCAGCAGGCGAACTTGCGCCAGGAGTGGCAGCGGGGGCTTTGAGCAGCCTGGCGCAGAATCTGCATCTATGCCTTATCCGCCGGTTTTCCGTCACCGGCATGAGGAGGATCGATTCATGCGTAACCTGTTTCTACTGGTGGCGCTGCTGGGCCTGGCTGGCTGCATGAAGGTGAGTGACCTGGCCGATGGCGCCGAGTACCACCTGCGCGATGCCGGCGTTCTCGACCACGGGCGCACCGAGCGCATGGCCTCGCGGCGTCTGCAGCAGGACTCCTTCATCTACATCGCCCAGGGCCATTTCGTGCCGCCGGGGCATGGCTATCCGCGTCCCAACGTGGTGGCGGAGGAGGCCTTCAAGGGCTTCGTCGAATACTTTCCGCTGGTGCGCCGCGCCAAGCAGCCGCTGGGCCTGGAGGAGGCCATGGCCGAGGCCCGCGCGGCAGGCGCCCATTACCTGCTCTACAGCCGTTTCGCCTACAGCGACGACCGCATCGGCAACGAGGATGAATGGGCGGATCAGGAGGCGCTGGATCGACTCGGCACCGACCGCGCGTCGATCCAGCTGATGCTGATCGAGACCAACACCCGCTACCTGGTGGACACCGCGCGCATCCGCAGTCGTGGCGGTTTCCTGACGTTCTATGACGCCCAGCCCCAGGACCTGATCGGCCCGCCGCTGCACGACTATGCGCGCAGCCTGATCGGTCTCGGCCGCTGATCCGTTGCACAGGGCGCCGGGCGCCCCCTGCCAGTCAGCCGCAGGCCTTCGAGGTCAAAGCCTGCCCCAGGGTGTATCCTTGACCGTTCGCGGAAACGGACGAGGAGAGAGCATGAGCGATCCAGGCAAGGCGGGCGACCTGCTGGCGCAGATTCCCAAGGGCGAAGGCAAGGGCCTGCCGCCCGTGCACCTGTGGAACCCGGATTTCTGCGGCGACATCGACATGCGCATCGCCCGCGACGGCACCTGGTACTACCTGGGCACGCCAATCGGCCGCAAGCCGATGGTGCGGCTGTTCTCCACCATCATTCGCCGCGATGGCGACGATTATTTCCTGATCACGCCGGTGGAGAAGGTCGGCATCCAGGTCGAGGATGCGCCCTTCGTGGCCGTCACCCTGCAGGTCGAGGGGGAGGGCGAGTCGCAGCGCCTGCGCTTCACCACCAACGTCGAGGACGAGGTGGTTGGTGGCGCTGAGCACCCCATTCGCGTGGAGATCGATCCTGTGACACTCGAACCCTCGCCCTACATTCTGGTACGGCGTAACCTCGAGGCGCTGATTCACCGCAACGTGTTCTATCAGCTGGTGGAACTGGCGATCGAGCGCGAGGTCGACGGAGAACCCTGGCTGGGCGTGTGGAGTGATGGGCAGTTCTACCCCATCGGCCCCGTGCCGGCCTGAACAGTCCTGACGAGGTGGCAAAATGGATGAGCCGCGAATCGCAACCCAGCGCCTGCTGCTGCGCACGCCACAACCCGAGGATGCCAGCGAGGTGCAGCGCCTGGCCGGCGACTTTCGTATCGCCGACGTCACCCGCAGCATTCCCCATCCCTATCCGCCCGAGCTGGCGCAACGCTGGATCGAGCGCTGCGCAGAGGAGTGGGCCAGCGGAGCCGCGGCCAACTTCATCATCACCGAGGTCGACAGCGGCAAGCTGGTCGGCTGCATGGCGCTGAAGGACATCAGCCGTGGCGAGGCCGAGGTAGGCTACTGGATCGGCGTGCCGTACTGGAGTCGCGGCTATGCCAGCGAAGCGTGCAATGCGCTGGTGGACTTCGCCTTTCGCCACCTGCGCCTGCGCCGTCTGCATGCCAGCCACTTGGCGCGCAACCCGCAGTCCGGGCGCGTGCTGTTCAAGGCCGGCTTTCGTCACCTCGGTCTGGGCCACGCCGCCTGCGGTAGCCAGGGCAAGGTGGAACCGGTCGAACTCTACGAGCAGGTGTCCGGCGAGTGATCCGTGCCTTGTTCATCTGCAGCCGCAATCGTCTGCGCAGCCCCACGGCCGAACGGGTATTCGCTGACTGGCCGGACATCGAGACCGACTCGGCCGGGCTGGCTCCCGACGCCGAGGTGCGCGTCTCGGCGGAGCAGCTCGACTGGGCGACGGTGATCCTGGTGATGGAGAAGAACCACCGCAGCAAGCTGACGCGCCAGTACCGGCAGGCGCTGGCGGGCAAGCGGGTGATCTGCCTGGATATCCCCGACGACTATGCCTACATGCAGCCAGAGCTGATCGAGCTGTTGCGGCGCAAGGTACCGGCACTGCTGCGTTGATCGAGCAGGCCTGACGGTTTCGCTGGCACCGGGAGTGGTTGAAAAGTTACAGTATTACGTTTCATTCAGCCCCTGCCGAAGCCGTCCATGTCCTCCTCACGTCTGCACTCGATCGACGCCCTGCGCGGCCTGGTCATCCTTCTCATGCTGCTCGATCACGTTCGCGAAACCTTTTACCTGCATCAGCAGGTCGCAGACCCGATGGACGTGAGCAGCACCGATCCGGCGCTGTTCTTCAGCCGCACCCTGGCGCACCTGTGTGCGCCGGTGTTCATTCTGCTGACCGGGCTTTCGGCGTTTCTCTACGGCGAGAAGCAGATGAGCCGGGCGGCGACCAGTGCCTTCCTGTTCAAGCGCGGACTCTTTCTGCTGGTGCTGGAGTTCACCCTGGTCAATTTTGCCTGGACCTTCCAGTTTCCGCCCACGGTCATCTACCTGCAGGTCATCTGGGCCATCGGCCTGAGCATGCTGGCGCTGGCGCTGCTGTTGTGGCTGCCCAGGGCCTGGCTGGCGGGCCTGGGGCTGCTGCTGGTGGCGGGGCACAACCTGCTCGATGGGCTGCATGTCGACCCGCAGTCGGCGCTGCACATTCCCTGGGCGGTGTTGCATGAGCGTGGCTGGATCCTGCTGGGCGACTCCGTGCGCCTGCGCACGTCCTACCCGCTGCTGCCGTGGATCGGGGTGATCGCCCTGGGTTATGCGCTCGGCCCCTGGTTTCGCGGCACCTGCGCGCCGCAGCAGCGGAGCCGCTACCTGTGCGTCGCCGGCTGCGCCGCACTGGTGCTGTTCGTGGTGCTGCGTCTGCTCAATGGCTACGGCGAGCAACCCTGGGCGGTCGAGGCGACGGGCATGCAGACCCTGATGAGCCTGTTCAACCTCACCAAGTACCCGCCGTCACTGCTGTTCCTGGCGTTGACGCTGGGGCTTGGTCTGTTGCTGCTGGCGGCCTTCGAGCGGCGCAACGACGGGCGCATGGTGGGCACGCTGGCCGTGTTCGGCAGTGCGCCGATGTTCTTCTACCTGCTGCACCTGTACGTGTTGAAGCTGCTCTACATCGCGGCCCTGGCGATCTGGGGGAGCAACCAGGGGCATTACTTCGGCTTCGCTGCGGTGCACTGGATCTGGCTCATGACGCTGGCGCTCGCGCTGCTGCTGTTCGCCCCGACGCGCTGGTTCGCCCGGCTCAAGGCGCGGCGGCGGGACATGCGCTGGCTGAAGTATCTCTGATCGCCCACGCCGTCAGCGGGCGGCGGTGCGAGGCGGCACGTATCGCAGGCGCCGGAATCGCCGACCCTGCGGATCGGCGATTCCGGCACGCGGCGCTACAGCTTGATGTTCATCGACAGGTACGCCGAGCGACCTGGTGCCGGGGAGAACATCGCCTGGTCGTCACCGCCCCAGAAGAAGTTGTCGAACCACACGTACTCGTATTCACGGTCCGTCAGGTTCTTCAGTTGCAGGTCGAGGCTGGTGCTGTCGTCGAGCTGGTAGTGGATGCTGGCATCGAGCACCGCGAAGCCGCCGTACTTGCCCTGGGCGTTGTGTTCGTCGATGTAGTAGTCACCCTGCGCGCGGGCTTGCAGGCCGATGCGCCAGGCGTGGTCGAACTGGTAGTCGGTGCCCAGGTTGCTGATGTAGCGCGGCGTGGAGAACACCTCCTTGCCGGCCAGCGATTCACCGCCGGAGTACGCGCTGATCACCTTGGCTTCCTGATAGGAATGGGATGCCCAGACGCTCCAGCGATCCGTCAGGGAGACATTGATCTGCAGGTCGACGCCACGCCGGCGGGTTTCCCCGAGGCCGACGTTGGTGCCGGTTGCCGGCATGTTGGCCACTTCGTCGGTGGCGTCCTGCTGCCACACGGCGATGCGCGCTTCGCTGTCCGCGAATGGCTTGAACTTGATGCCGATTTCCTTGCCGGTGTTGATCGACGGGCTGTAGCGCGGTTGTCCGGCGGTCAGGTAGGCGGGGTTGGTCGAGCCCGTGAGGATCTGGAAGGTGCGCCCCCAGTTGGCGTACAGGTTGATGTCCTCGCTCAGGCTGTAGACGACGCTCAGCTTGGGCTGGCGAATCCAGCCGTAGTCCTGCAGCTCGGCCTTCACCCCGCCGGGCATCTCGCTGTTGCCGGAGAACCGGTCCACCCGGTAGGCAGGGATGATCTGCAGCTTTTCGCTGGCCTGGATGATCGCCTGCACGTAGGCACCGCTGTTGTACAGCGTGTAGCGCTCGTCATTCTGTACGCGTGCTGGCGTGGCATCGAAGTTCGTGGGCACGCCATGGTTGAACCGATAGCGCTGGTACTCGTTGTTCTGCTGCTCGTGGTTGATGCCGCCGTCGAGGGCCAGCAGGTCATTGGCGCGCCAGGTCAGGTTGCTCAGCACACCTGTCTGGCGCTCGTTCCAGAGGCGGCGCTGGCGCGGGGCGTTGCCGGGTTGGTAGTCGCTGAAGGTTACCCGGCGGTCATCGTCGTAGCTGTTGTAGTAGAGCTTGTTGCTCAGCTCGAGTGCGTCAGCGAGGCGGATGTCGGCATGCAGGCTCAGGTGCTTCATGTCGCGGTCGCTGTCGTCGTTGCCGTTCTTCTCCGCTGACTGCGTGCGGCTGGCGGCCAGTTGGCTGGCGGTGAGAAAGCCCGGCTCTTCTGCCTGATGGTGATAGAGGCGGGCGACCAGGCCGAGCCTGAAGGCCTGCGCGTCGTCGCTGAGGAACCACTTGCCTCCCAGCGAGTACTTGTTGGAGCGGCTGTGGTCACGGAAGCCTTCGCTGTCCTGTTTGGCGAGGATGTAGTTCTGCGCGAAGTTGCCTTCCTCGCGGCCCAGTGCCAGTTGCACCTCCCGGGTATCGAAGCTGCCGTAGGTGACGCGGCCGTCGGTGTAGTTGCCGCCCTGGCGCGTGACGAAGTTGATGTTGCCACCGATGTTGTGCAGGCCGTAGCGCGGATCGTTGGTGCCGCGCACCACTTCGATGTAGTCGATGTCGAGCGGGAACAGCATGTCGATGAAGCGCTGGTTGCCGCTGTTGACGTTGCTCGGGATACCGTCGATCAGCACCTTGATGCCGTTGATGTAGCCCTCGCCATTGAAGGCGCGCAAGGTCGCCTTGCCAGACTCGGCGCCCATGCGCGTTTCGGTCAGCTGGATGCCGGGCATCTGGCCGAGCAGTTCCCAGCTGTTGCTCACGTTCTGCTGTTCGATGCGCTCGCTGCCCATCACGTCCACCGAGGTGAGGATGCGTTCGGTGCCGAGGACATTCCGTTTCTCGGGGGTCACGTAGACGGCGCCGAGGGAGACGCTGGCGTCGTTGGGGCGAACGGCGTGGAGGTCGGTCGATGCCAGCGCCGACAGAACGGCGAGGGAGGCCGAGGTGGTTTTCATCGGGGATCCTAGTACTGCGTTTCTGGGAGGGAGGTGCGCATGGCCGATCACGGATGGGCCGTTCGGTGCGTTCGCTGAAGTGTGCGAATGTGTATGTTATACCATAACAAATAATCTGCGTTCGACCATCCATGAATCTCCCGGCATCGGTGCAATAGCCGAGATAGAGCGCTTTCCTGCTCGGGGCAGGGGACCGCTCCGCGTCCATGGCCACTCGGCGAGTGCCTGGCGCGGGAATGCTCCCCGGGCCGGCGCGTGACGAACGATTAGACGCCAGCGTACTAATGGCGTATCACTATCAATGTCTTGTGCGGTCCAAGCGAAGCAGACGTCCTATGCAGCCCCTGGGGTCGATCAATACAACTGCCAGCGCCAATGACGAGCGGTTCGACGGAATGGTCCGCCTGATCTGTGCCCACTTCGCTGTACCGGCCTGCGTGCTGGTCGCGGGCGAGGGGCGCACGCGCCGTATCTGGGCCAGTGCCGGGCTGAGCGATACGCAACGACGGCAGATCGCGGATGCCCGCGAGGCCGGTCCACTCGCTGAGATCCAGCACCTGCGCATCCTGGTGGTCTGGCCGTTGCTGGCGTGTCAGGGCGGGCAGCTCGGTTGCCTCTATCTGCTCGATGAGACCCATCGGCTGCTGGACGCCAGCCAGGAACAGGCCCTGCAGGAGTTCGCCTGGCTGGCGCTCGATCTGCTGGAGCGGGAGGCGAAGGACGTCAGGCAACGGCATGAACTGGCGGCCCTGCGCGAGAGCGAACGGCGCATGGCGCTGGCCATCGCCGGCAGTGGCACCGGCATCTGGGACCGCAACGTCAGCAGCGGTGAGATTCACTACTCCAGCAGCTGGAAGGCATTGCTGGGCTATGCCGACCATGAAATCGGCAACCGCATCGAAGAGAGCTACACGCGGGTTCATCCGTCCGAACTCGACTACGTGCGTGCGACCATCCAGGCACACCTCGAGCGACGCACCGAGGCCTATGAAGTGGAGCACCGGCTGCTCTGCCGGGATGGTCAGTACAAGTGGGTGTGCAGCCGTGGCAAGGTGGTCGAGCGTGACAGCGATGGCCAGCCGTTGCGGATGATCGGCACCACCACCGACATCACCGCCATACGCCGGTTGTCCGATCAGGTGCAGCAGACCGTCGAGCTGATGACGGACCTCACCAACGAGATACCCGGCATGGTCTTCCAGTTCCTGCGCCCGCTGCAGGGTGAGCCTGCCTTCACTTACGTCAGTGCCGGTGCGCAAGCGATCTGTGGCCTCAGCGCCACGCAGTTGATGCAGGATGCCCAGGCGCTGACGACGGTCGTCCATCCGGATGATCAGGACGCCTTCCTGGACACCTTCACGCGCTGCGCCGAACAGCTGACGCCCTGGCACCACGAATTCCGCGTGCAGGTACCGGGGCGCGACGTGGTCTGGTGCGAGGTCGAGGCCTGCCCGCGTCGCCAGGGCGACGGCAGCGTGCTCTGGCACGGTTTCATGACCGATGTGACCGAGCGCAAGCAGATCGAGGCCGAGCTGCAGGCATTCGCCACCACCGACTTCCTTACCCAGCTCGCCAATCGCCGTCACTTCATGCGTCAGCTCGAGATCGAGCTGGCGCGCCTGCAACGCAGTTCGGGCCAGAGTGCGGCGATACTGATGTTCGACCTGGACTACTTCAAGACCATCAACGACCGCTGGGGGCACAACGTCGGCGACCAGGCCCTGCGCCACTTCGCCACCATCCTCTGCGCGCAGCTGCGCAAGAGCGATACCGCCGGACGCCTGGGCGGCGAAGAGTTCGCCGTGGTGCTCAGCGAGACCGACCAGCAACAGGCCACGCATTTCGCCACCCGCATCCAGAGCGAGCTGGCCAGGACGCCGATCCTGCATGCCGGCGAGCAGATATTCCTGGCCGTCAGCGTGGGTATCTCATCGCTCACCGCCAACGACAGCAACGTCGAGGCCGCCCTGTCACGTAGCGACATCGCCCTGTACTGCGCGAAGCGCGGCGGGCGCAACCGCATCGAGTACCACTGAAGCCGGCTGTCGGCGTCGCGTCGCAGGGCGTTGCGCTGGACGTCTGGCCGTCAGCTCACTAACGTGATGGCCCCGACGTGAATCACCACAGGACATCATCATATGGACGTGCAATGCAGCTCCCTCGAGGACGTGCGCCAGCGTATCGACGAGATCGACCGCGCCATGGTCGAGCTCATCGCCCGGCGCGGTGGTTTCGTCGCGCAGGCGGCGCGGTTCAAGAAGGACAGTGCCGATGTACGTGCCCCGGCACGCGTCGAGCAGGTCATCGCCAAGGTGCGGGCGCTCGCCAGTGAGCGCGGGGCCTCGGCCGAGGTGGTCGAGCAGGTGTACCGCGCGATGATTGCCGCATTCATCGACGAGGAACTGCGTACGCATGCCGCGCTCGGCGCCGAGGCTGGCGCCGTCTGAGGCGGGCAAGGTTCAGGTGCTCCACTGGCGCTGCTTGTCCATGATGAAATCGATGAAGGCGCGCAGACGCAACGGCATGTGCCTGCCGCTCGGATAGAGCAGGGTGAAGGGCCGCGAGCGCCCGGCGAACGCTTGCAGCACCTCGACCAGCGAGCCTTCGGCCAGTTCGCGTTCGACGATGAAGCGGTAGGTCTGGAACAACCCGGCGCCGTGCTTGGCCAGGGTCACGCCACTCAGCACATCGTCCGAGCAGGTGCAGCCCCCGGCGCTGACGACCTCCCGCTCCTCGCCGTCATCGTTGAACAGCCAGGTGATGCGCCGCCCGCTGCTGGGCAGCTCGAACTGAATGCAGTCGTGCCGCTCGAGGTCGTCCAGCGTCTGTGGGACGCCTTCGCGTGCCAGGTAGTCGGGAGTGGCCACCACCACCAGGCGGGCGTCTTCCAGCGGCCGCGCGATGAGGCTCGAATCCGGCTGCGCGCGCACGCGGATGGCCAGGTCGTAACCTTCAGCGACGAAGTCGATGTTGCGATTGCCCAGGTGGATATCGACCTGCACCTTGGGGTAGCGGCGGCGAAACTCCGGCATCAGCGGCAGGATGCGGTGGTGCCCATAGGTGGTGGGCAGGCTGATGCGCAGCGTCCCCGAGGGTTCCTGCTGCTGGCCGCTGACCGCGCGCTCCGCTTCGACCAGCTGGGTCAACGCCTGGCGGCACTGCTCGTAGTAGCCACGGCCACCTTCGGTCAGGCGAATGCTGCGGGTCGTGCGCAAGAACAGTCTGGAGCCCAGGCGTTCCTCCAGCCGGCCGATCGAGCGACTGACCGCCGCCGGCGTCACGCCCGCGGCCAGCCCTGCCGCGGTGAAACTGCCCAGCTCGGCAGCAAGGCAGAACAGTTCGATGCTGCCAAGCAGTACATCGTCGAATTGGCGCGGCATGATTGATTACACCGTGTATCAACTGAAGTTATTGAGGTCATATTTATCTGCTTTCATGGCAAAAATATAGTTCTCCCAACGGCGCCCAGGGCGCCTTCTCAGCGGGAGAAACGACATGAGCAACAACAGAACGGTAGTGATCACCGGTGCCTCCAGCGGCATCGGCTTCGGCCTGGCCAAGGCCTTCCTCGCCCAGGGGTTCAATGTGGTGGGCAACGCGCGCAGCGCCGAGCGGCTGGAGCAGGCCAGGGCGCAACTGGGCAGCCCCGCCGGTTTCGTTGGCGTGGCAGGCGATATCGCCCGGCCGCAGGCCGCTCGCCAGTTGATCGATGCCGGCATCGAAGCGTTCGGCCAGGTCGATGTGCTGGTCAACAACGCCGGTTTCTTCCTGCCCAAGCCTTTCCTCGACTACAGCCCGGAGGATATCGACAGCCTGCTGGAGACCAACCTCAAGGGCGTGGTCTATGCCTCCCAGGCGGCTGCGGCGCACATGATCGAGCGTCGTCAGGGGCAGATCATCACCATCACCGCGGCCATCGCGCTGCAGGCCAATATCGACGTGCCCGCCGCGCTGCCGGTGCTGATCAAGGGCGGCCTCAACCAGGTCACCCGCGCACTGGCGCTGGAGCTGTCGCCGCACAATATCCAGGTCAACGCGGTGGCACCTGGCATCATCGAGACACCGATGCACGATCCGGCGACTCATGATTTCCTCAAGGGCCTGCAACCGGCAGGACGCATCGGGCAGGTCGAGGACATCGCCGAGGCCGTGCTGTACCTGGCTGGCGCCAGTTTCACCACGGGCGTGGTGCTGCCGGTCGATGGCGGCATGAGCAGCGGTAAATGGTAACGGGCGGATGACGCGGCCACGGCCGTGCCACCGCCAGCAGATCCCTTCCCTAACCACAGGAGCATCACCATGCCTTTCGTCAGCGTACGCATCACCCGCGACGGGGTTACCCGCGAACAGAAAGCCCAGGTCATCAAGGAAATCACCGAGACCCTGGAGCGCGTTCTGAACAAGAAGCCCGAGCTCACTCATATCGTGATCGAGGAAGTCGACACCGATAACTGGGGCTATGCCGGAATCACCACCACCGAGTACCGCGCCGGGTTATCCCGGACGTGATCCAGGCGCGCTGGCCACGAGCTGGGCGGTCCTGGCCAGCGCGCCTGCGAGCAGACAGTGCCGGTCGTATGACCGGCACTGTTCATCTGACGGCCACAAGACGGGCTGCTCGTTCGCAGCGGCCTCACTCGTGGGCGAGTTGCGCACAGATTCTCGGTGCAGCGGCGTACAGGCAGGAATAGTGGGACAGCCCATCCAGGCGCTCGACCTGTGCCCCTTTCGGAAAGCGCTCGGCCAGATATTCCGCCATGCCGATGGGCGCCCAGTTGTCCTCCGTGCCGTGCCACAGGAACACAGTTCCCTGGCGGGCGAAGAGATTGGCTGACCAGGGTTGCAGGTACTGCCGAACATCCCGTGTGTAGCCGGTGACGCCCCAGGCGAAGCCTCGCCGCAGCACGCGCTGGATGAATACGCTGAAGTCGGGCGATTGCACCAGCGCTTCGTCCTGGCCTCGGGCACTGGCGAACAGCATTCGAAACAGCATGTGCGGTGCTCGCCTGGCCAGCAGCGCCTGCCACCTGGCCAGCCAGCGGAACAAGATCGGGCTGTGCCTGGCCAGCGAGAAGACGGCCTTGCCGGCCATCTCATCGACGAAATCCCCGGCATCAAGAGGAGCCGCCGCCGCAACGAGATGCAGCCGAGCAACCTGTCCGGACATGAGCGCGCTGACCTCCAGTGCGACATGAGCCCCGAGGGAGAACGCGATGAAGTCGACTGGGGCGCCCTGCACGGTCTCGTCAATCGACTGGGCGATCTGCCGGTAGTAGTCGGTGCCGGTTGTCGAGCGGTCGATAGCGAAGCGATCGAAGCAGAGAACACGCAGCCCCAGTTCGCGCGCCGGTGCCTCGAGGATCGCACTCTCGTACGGTGAGCCGGGCACCCCATGGAAGTAAACGACGGGTTTGCCAGCAGGTGTTCCGTATTCCGTGAATTCCATGTCGAGTACCGGGCAGTGTGAGAGCCCTTTCTATCACTGTCGTGAAGACTGCGCGCCAGGGCGAATGGCCGCACTACGACGATGTCTTCACTCCGGCAACCTGACCTTCTTCTTCGTCCCCAGCAGATTCCAGCTGGCCACGAACAGTGCGGCCACCAGTGGGCCGATGACGAAGCCGTTGAGACCCAGCAGGGCGAGACCGCCGAGGGTGGAGACGAGGATCAGGTAGTCGGGCAGACGGGTGTCCTTGCCCACCAGTATGGGGCGCAGGATGTTGTCCACCAGGCCGATCACCAGCACGCCGAAGGCGGTGAGGATGACGCCTTGCCACAGGTTGCCGCTGAGCAGCAGGTAGACCGCGACCGGGGCCCAGACGATGCCGGCGCCAGCGGCTGGCAGCAGTGACAGGAAGGCCATCAGCACGCCCCACAGCAGCGGGCTGTAGATGCCCAGCGCCCAGAAGATGAAACCACCGAGCGCGCCCTGAACTGCGGCGACCAGGACATTGCCCTTGACCGTGGCGCGTACCACGCGGGTGAACTTGATCTGCAGGCGGCGCTTGGTGCTGTCGGCCAGGGGGATGGCGACGCGGATGTTGCGCACCAGCTCCTGGCCGTCGCGCAGGAGGAAGAACAGCAGGTACAGCATCACCCCGAAACTGATGAAGAACTCGAAGGTGCCCTGGCCGATGGCGAAGACCTTGGTCGCCAGGTACTGGCTACCGGTCGTGGCGCCCTTGGATATCTGCTCGCGCAGGCCGTCGAGGTTGGCGATGCCGAAGCGCTGCAGTTGCTCTTGCATGGGCGGCGGCAGCGCGCGCAGGGTGCTGGTCACGTAGGCACCGAAATCCAGCTCGCCGGACTCCAGCTGTTCATACAGGCTGGTGCCCTCGGCCACCACCGCAGAGGTGATGAAGATCACCGGCAGGATCGCCACCAGCAGGCAGATGGTCAGCGTCAGCAGGGCGGTCAGGTTGCGCCTGCCGTTGCAGCGCTGATTGAGGCGTGACTGCAGCGGGGCGAACACCACGGCGAGCACCATCGCCCAGAACACGGCGCCGTAGAACGGCAGGAGTATCCAGAAGAAGGCGATGGTCACCAGCGCGAGCAGGAGGATGAAGGCTTTCTGTTCGAAGGTCGGGTTGCGCATCTTGGTTTCGTTCAGCGGAGGCATGCCAGTTAGTCCCCGCAAACGCCGGCAAAGTGCCCGCGAATCCACTGCTGACCGGTCTTGCTGCCTTGCCACAGCTGCGTACGACTGCCGCCAAGGTGCATGGCCATGGGGGCTTGACAGCTCTGGGATACTGGAAGGTGTGAGCGCGATCATTCATCAGGCCAAACGGAGGGTTTGCCATGCGCGACGAGGAACTCAGGGCGTTGTTCGATCAACAGGCGGCTGGCTATGACCAGCAATGGGCCGGGATGGCGCCGATTCGCGAGGCGCTCTATCTGCTGCTCGATGCGCTGTTCGCCGAGCTGCCGGCCGATGCGCGGGTGCTCTGCGTGGGCGCGGGTACCGGTGCGGAGATCGGCCACCTGGCCGCGCGCTTTCCCGGCTGGCGGTTCACCGCGCTGGACCCTTCCGAGGCGATGCTCGATGTCTGTCGCCAGCGTGCGCAGCGCGAGGGCTTTGCGCAGCGTTGCGAGTTTCATGCGGGCTATCTCGACACGCTGGCGGACGAGCCGGTGCATGACGGCGCGACCTGCTTCCTGGTCTCGCAGTTCTTGCTGGAGCCGCAGGCACGCACGCGCTTCTTCCGCCAGATCGCGCAGCGGCTCAAGCCGGGCGGGCTGCTGGCCAATGCGGACCTGGCCGCGGATATCCACGCGCCGGCCTACGAGGTGCTGCTGCGTAACTGGATGACGCTGATGTCCGGTGCCGGCGTTCAGCCGCAGATGCTCGAGCGTGTACGCATTGCCTACGCGCGAGACGTGGCGGTGCTACCGGCGCAGCAGGTGGCCGGCATCATCCAGGCCGCCGGCTTCGCGGCGCCGGTGCAGTTCTTCCAGGCCGGGTTGATGCATGGCTGGGGCTGCCAGCGCGCTGCGGATGCCTGAGGGCACGGCTCATGGGCGCTCGACGCTACTCGTGGCGCGTGCTGCTCTCGCGGTCGCGCGGGTAATGGCGGGCGAAGGGGAAGGGCGGTAGCCAGGCTTCGCGGCGAATGGTCCAGAGCTCGTAGGTGGGGGTGAACTGGTCCGGCGCATCCAGCGAGCCCAGGTTCAGTTCGATCTCATCCGCCGTGCGCGAATACACCGACGAGCCGCAGCGCGGGCAGAAATGGCGGCCGCCATACTGGCCGGTTTCGCCGCTCAGGGTCACGGCGTCCTGGGCAAAGATTGCCGAGGCATGGAAGAGTGCGCCGTGGTACTTGCGGCAGTCCATGCAGTGGCAGACGCCGACCCGGTAGGGTTGGGCGCTGGTGCTGAAGCGTACCTGGCCGCAGAGGCAGCCGCCGGTGATCTGTGGCATGTGAGGGTCTCCGCTCGTTGGCTATCGTCTGTGACCCTAGCAAAGCTGCAGGCAACCGACGTGCGCAATGGCTCGGCGCTTCTGCGACCGGCGTCTCAACCTGTCCGCCGAGCGGGCAATCGCATGGGCTATCATCCAGTGCTGAACAGGGACATGGAGGCAGGCTGATGGGGTTCTACTTGGTGATCGGCGCGTTCATCGTCTTTCTGCTGCTGTTGCTGCGGGCCATGCGCAGGAAGCCCTCAGGCGCAAACCACTCGGGCGATGGGGGAGGGACTGGTGTGGATGGCGGCGGCAGCTTCTTCGGCGATTTCGGTGGCGACTGTGGTGGCGGTGATGGTGGCGGCGGCGGAGACTGAGTTCTGCCGGCCCGCTCCTGTCGCAATCCGTTGCCCTGTATCATCGGCGGCAGAGTGTCGCGGTTTCAGCATTGGCCGCAGGCACGCCGTATTGCGTACCGGGGCCATGCAGCTGGCAGGTCCCGCCTTCTGCGAGAGATGACAGCATGATCGAGGTAACCGAAGTTTCCATCGCCGAGCTGCGCGCCGCGCTGGAGTCCGGCCGCACCACTGCGGTCGAATTGGTCAAGGCCTATCTGGCGCGTATCGAGGCCTACGACGGGCCCGCCACGGCGACCCGGCTCAACGCCGTGGTCGTGCGCAACCCGGATGCACTACAGGAAGCCGAGGCGTCGGATGCGCGCCGTGCGCGTGGTGAAACGCTCGGCCCGCTGGACGGCATTCCCTATACCGCGAAGGACAGTTACCTGGTCAAGGGGCTGACGGCGGCTTCCGGCAGCCCGGCCTTCAAGGACCTGGTGGCACAACGTGATGCGTTCACCGTCGAGCGTCTGCGTGCCGCCGGCGCCATCTGCCTGGGCAAGACCAATATGCCGCCGATGGCCAACGGCGGCATGCAGCGCGGGGTATACGGCCGCGCGGAGAGTCCCTACAACGCGGATTACCTGACGGCGCCGTTCGCCTCGGGCTCGTCCAACGGCGCCGGTACGGCGACCGCTGCCAGTTTCGCCGCGTTCGGCCTGGCCGAGGAGACCTGGTCCAGCGGGCGCGGCCCGGCGTCGAACAATGGCCTGTGCGCCTACACGCCGTCGCGCGGGGTTATCTCGGTGCGCGGCAACTGGCCGCTGACGCCGACCATGGACGTGGTGGTGCCGTATGCCCGGACCATGGCCGACCTGCTCGAGGTACTCGACGTGGTGGTGGCCGATGACGCCGACACGCGTGGCGACCTGTGGCGTTTGCAGCCCTGGGTGCCGATCCCGAAAGCCTCCGCTGTGCGTCCGCAATCCTACCTGGCGCTGGCAGCCAAGGCCGATGCGCTGGCTGGCAAGCGCCTGGGTGTGCCACGCATGTTCATCAACAAGGACGAGGCAGCCGGCACCAGTGAGTCGCCGGGCATCGGTGGTCCGACCGGCCAGCGCATCCACACCCGGCCAACGGTGATCGCCCTGTGGGAGGCGGCCCGCCAGGCGCTGGAAGCTGCCGGCGCCGAAGTGGTGGAGGTGGACTTCCCGCTGGTGTCCAACTGCGAAGGGGATCGCCCGGCGGCACCGACGGTGTTCAACCGGGGTATCGTCACGCCCGAATTCCTGCATGACGAGCTGTGGGAGCTGAGCGGCTGGGCCTTCGACGACTTCCTGCAGGCCAACGGCGACCCGCAGCTGCAGCGCCTGGCCGATGTCGATGGGCCGCAGATCTTCCCGCATGACCCCGGTACGCTGCCGAATCGCGAGGGCGACCTGGCGGCGGGCATGGACGAGTACGTCAAGATGGCCAAGCGCGGCATCAAGCCCTGGGACCAGATCGCCACGCTGCCTGATGGACTGCGTGGCCTGGAACACACGCGCAAGATCGATCTGGAGGACTGGATGGCACAACAGGGGCTGGATGCCGTGCTGTTCCCCACCGTTGCCGATGTCGGCCCGGCGGATGCCGATGTGAACCCGGTATCCGCCGACATCGCCTGGAGCAATGGCGTGTGGGTGGCCAACGGCAATCTGGCGATCCGTCACCTGGGTGTGCCGACCGTGACCGTACCCATGGGCGTGATGGCCGATATCGGCATGCCAGTGGGCCTGACCTTCGCAGGCCGCGCCTACGACGACTCGGCCTTGCTGCAGCTGGCGGCTGCTTACGAGTCCACTGGCAGCAAACGCCAGGTCCCACCGCGCACGCCGCCGCTGGGGTGATGCGCGGTGCCGGGAGGCCCCTCTCTCGCAAGCGGGAGAGGGGGGCGGCACCGCTGGTCGTAGGAGCGGCTTCAGCCGCGATGGCCTTAGAAGCTGCCGGCGCTAACGTGGCAGGCGATACCCTTACTGGCGCAAATCCACCGCCGGCGCGCCCTGGCCATCGAACAGTTGCGCAGGTTGGCTGGGCAGGATGCTGGGGCGGCTGCCGTTGCTGCTGCCATTGCCGATGATGCGGATATCGCTGTACTTCTTGCCGGACAGTGCGGCCAGACCGGCGCCGTCGCGTACCACGGTGGGACGCAGGAAGACCATCAGGTTGCGCTTGATGTGCGACTCGCGAGTGGAGCGGAACAGCCCGCCTATCAGTGGAATGTCACCCAGCAACGGCACCTTGGAAACGGCTTCGGTGACGTCGTCCTGAATCAGGCCGCCGAGCACGATCACCTGGCCATCGTCGGCGAGGATGGTGCTCTTGATCGAGCGCTTGTTGGTCACCAGGTCCACCGCCTGGGCATTGAGCCCGGTGCTCGGCGCGATGGAGGAGATCTCCTGTTCGATCTCCAGGCGCAGGGTGGCGCCTTCGTTGATGTGCGGGGTGACCTTGAGGGTGACGCCGATGTCCTTGCGCTCGATGGTGGTGAAGGGGTTGCCCGCGCCAGAGGCGTCGGTGGTGTAGGAGCCGGTCTGGAAGGGGACGTTCTGTCCGACGAGAATCTCCGCCTTCTGGTTGTCCAGGGTCAGCAGGCTCGGCGTCGACAGCAGGTTGCTCTTGCTGTTGGCCGACAGCGCGGTGATCAGCGCGCCGAAGCGGTCGCTGCCAACGCCGATGATGGCGCCGTCGGGGAGGGTGGTGTTCTCCGGTATTTCATCGTTCTGCAGGATCTGCAGCACCGAACCGACGGACAGTCCGGTACCGGCGAAGTTGACCCCGCCCAGGCCGCCACGGCCACCACGTGCATCCACCGCCCATTGCACGCCCACGGCATCGGTGATGTCGCCGGAGACTTCGACGATGGCCGCCTCGACCATGACCTGCGCGCGCGGCACGTCGAGCTGACGGACGATGTCCTCGAGGGTGGCGACCTGATCCGGGTCGGCCAGCAGCACCAGGGCGTTGAGGCTCTCGTCGGCACGGATGAGGATGTTCGACTGCTTGCCGCTGGTCTCGCCGGTCTCCTGGCTCTTCAAGCCTTCGGAGATTTCCCCGAGGGTTTCGGCCAGGGCCTTGGCGTCGTTGTGACGCAGGCGAATCACCCGCGTGTTGGCCGAGCGGCTGGTGGGCGTATCCAGCGAGCGGGCGAGGTCGGCCAGCTTGGCGCGGGCGTCCGGCGGGCCGAGAAGAATCAGGCGATTGGTGCGGGCATCGGCCACCACCTGGGTAGCGCCACTGCCCTTGGCCTGGCCGCGGGCGATGGCGGTGTTGAGGACCTCGGCGGCGTCCATCACCCAGGCATGTTGCAGGGTGACCACGCTGAAATCCTGCGCGCCGCTCTGGTCGAGCTGGCGCATCAGGTCCTGGATGCGTGCGATGTTGGCGCTGCGGTCGCTGATGATCAGCGCGTTGGCCGAGGTGACGGCAGCCAGGTGACCGTACTGCGGTACCAGCGGGCGGATCAACGGGATCAGCTCGGCTACCGGCACGTGCTGTACCTGGATCAGCCGGGTTTCCAGGCGGTCCGGTGCGGCCCGGCCTTCACCGGCTTCGGCCTTGGCTTCGGCATTGGGCACGATGCGCGCCTGGTCGCCCTGGGTCAGTACGCTGAAACCGTGGGTGGCCATCACCGAGAGGAACAGCTGGTACACCTCGGAGAGGCCCAGCGGGGTGCTGGACACTACGCTGACCTGGCCCTTCACACGCGGGTCGACGACGAAGGTCTGCCCGGTGATGGCGGCGATCTGGTCGATGAACTCGCGGATGTCCGCACCCTTGAGGTTGATGGTCCAGCTTTCTTCCTGCTGGTTGGCGCTGCTGGGCACCTGTTCGATCTGCGCAAGCAGCGGCAAGGGCGTGCTGGCCAGGCTGGCGGCTATCAGGACGAGTGTCAGTCGGCTTCGGAGAACAGGCATCGGTTCAGTCGCTTTCCATGGGCTGATCGGGGGGCGTTTCTTCGGGCAGTGTGCCGGAGGCTTCCATCTGTTCGCGCAGCATCTGCATGCGCTGGCGCAGTTGTTCGAGGTTGTCCTGGTCGAGTCGTTCGAGTTGTTGTTGCGGGTCTTCCTGCGTCGCTTCGAACGGTGGGGTATAGCTGTACTGCCCACTCTGCTGGCGCGGGAACCCGAGGCTCTCGCGGCGGCCGTTGCGCAGCAGCTCGACGCGATCGGCATAGATGGCGTCCACACGCACGCCATCGCTCACTTCCATGCCGACGGCATAACGTTGGGCATGCTCACCCTGGGGCTGGATCAGCGCACTGGAGCGCTGCGGGTCGCTGTGCACGAAGCTGCCGAGCAGGGTCAGTTGCAGATTGGTGGTCGGCGCGGGGCCGCTATCGGCCTGCCGAGGGGCGCCGAACAGTTGGCCGACAGGGGCCTGGCCGTGCTGCACCTGGCCGGAGTCGGCCTGCTCAGGGACGGGCTGCACCTGGCCGCGTACCAGGCGCAGCAGGTCGGCGCTCTGCCACGCCAGGCTGACGCTCAGAGCGATCAGCACGAGCATGCCGATCAGGCTCGGGGTATTGTCCTTGAGCCGCTGGGAAAGGGCCGAGATGGGCAAAGGTATCACTCCGGAAACGACGTTCTAGCTCTTCTTATGTGCGGGGCGTCGCGCGCTGATCATAGCAGCCCGCGTGATGTTGGCATCCCCCAAATAGGGTGGGTGTGCTGTGCTGGGCAATGTGTTAAAGATAATCGATCGATTGTTAAAGAAAGACCGTCCTTGAGGTGGCCCATTGGGGCGAACAGTCAGGTTAGGCTGTGCTACCGAGACAAGACTCCGTTCTAAGGTCACGCATGAACGCTTCGCTGCACGACACTCCGCTGCGCCGCCTGCCTTTCAGCTTCGCCAAGCGCCATGGCGTGGTGTTCGTCATGCATGACGGCCGCGCCGGCCTGGGCTATCGCCTCGACTGCGACCCGGTGGCATTGGCCGAGGCGCAGCGTTTCGCCGGGCGCAGCCTGCCGCTGCAGGCAATGAGCGCCAGCGAGTTCGCCCAGGCATTGGGCGCGGCCTATCAGCATGACTCCGCATCCATGCAACTGGCCGAGGACATCGGCGGCAGTCTCGATCTGGCGTCGCTGGCCGATCAGGTGCCGGAAACCGAGGACCTGCTGGAACAGGAGGACGACGCACCGATCATTCGCCTGATCAACGCGATTCTCGGCGAAGCGATCAAGGAGAACGCCTCCGACATTCACCTGGAAACCTTCGAGAAGCGCCTGGTGGTGCGTTTCCGCGTGGACGGCATCCTGCGTGAAGTGCTCGAACCCAAGCGCGAGCTGGCGACCTTGCTGGTCTCGCGGGTCAAGGTGATGGCGCGGCTGGATATCGCCGAGAAACGCATCCCGCAGGACGGGCGTATCTCGCTCAAGGTGGGGGGGCGCGAGGTGGACATCCGCGTGTCCACGCTGCCGTCGGCCAACGGCGAGCGGGTGGTGCTGCGCCTGCTCGACAAGCAGGCCGGGCGCCTGTCGCTGCAGCACCTGGGGATGCGCAGCGAAGATCGCGCGCTGATGGAAGACAGCGTGCGCAAGCCGCATGGCATCCTGCTGGTCACCGGGCCCACCGGCTCGGGCAAGACCACCACGCTGTATGCCAGCCTGGTCAGCCTCAACGACCACACGCGCAACATCCTCACCGTCGAGGACCCCATCGAGTATCACCTCGAAGGCATCGGCCAGACCCAGGTCAACACCAAGGTGAACATGACCTTCGCCCGTGGCCTGCGCGCCATCCTGCGTCAGGACCCGGATGTGGTGATGGTCGGTGAGATTCGCGACAAGGAAACCGCCGAGATCGCCGTGCAGGCGTCGTTGACCGGTCACCTGGTGCTTTCGACCCTGCACACCAACAGTGCCATCGGCGCGATCACCCGTCTGGTGGACATGGGCGTGGAGCCCTTCCTGCTGTCGTCATCGCTGCTCGGCGTGCTGGCGCAGCGCCTGGTGCGGGTGCTCTGTCCGGCATGCAAGGAGCCCTACAGTGCCGATGCGGCCGAGTGCGCGCTGCTGGGGGCGTCGCTCGATCAGGCGCCGACGCTGTACCACGCCCGTGGCTGTGCGCACTGCCATCAGCAGGGCTATCGTGGGCGTACCGGTATCTATGAGCTGGTGGTGTTCGACGAGACCATGCGCAGCCTGGTGCACAGTCGCGCTGCCGAACAGGACATGATCCGCCACGCCCGCACCCTGGGGCCGAGCATTCGCGACGATGGTCGGCGCAAGGTGCTGGAAGGGGTGACCACGGTCGAGGAAGTGTTGCGCGTGACGCGAGAGGAATGATGGCGAGCGTGATATGGGCATCGGCTGTAGCAGCGGCTTCGGCTGCGGGGCGGCACGGATCGCGGCTGAAGCCGCTTCCACGGGAACGACGGGAGCGGTTTGCCGATGGCCGCCTTTGAATACATCGCCCTCGACGGCAGTGGCCGCCAGCAGAAGGGCGTGCTGGAGGCCGACAGCGCCCGGCAGGTGCGGCAGCTGCTGCGTGAACGCCAGCTGGCGCCGCTCGAGGTCAAGGCCACGCGCAGTCGCGAGCAGGGTGCTGGCCAGGTGCGCCTGGGCTTTGCCCGTGGTCTGTCGGCACGTGACCTGGCACTGGTTACTCGCCAGCTGGCGACGCTGATCCAGGCGGCGCTGCCCATCGAAGAAGCGTTGCGCGCCGCCGCCGCGCAATCCACCCGTTCGCGTATCCAGGGCATGCTGCTGGCGGTGCGTGCGCGGGTGCTGGAGGGGCACAGCCTGGCCGCCAGCCTCAAGGAGTTTCCCGCAGCGTTTCCCGAGCTGTATCGCGCCACGGTGGCCGCTGGCGAGCACGCCGGGCATCTCGGGCCGGTGCTGGAACAGTTGGCGGACTACACCGAGCAGCGCCAGCAGTCGCGGCAGAAGGTGCAGCTGGCGCTGCTCTATCCGGTGATCCTGATGTGCGCGTCGTTGCTGATCGTCGGTTTTCTGCTCGGCTACGTGGTGCCGGACGTGGTCAAGGTCTTCGTCGACTCCGGGCAGACCCTGCCGGCACTGACCCGTGGGCTCATCGCCCTGAGTGACTGGGTCAAGGCCTGGGGGCTGCTGGCGGTGGTGGCGCTGGTACTGGCGGTTATCGCTTTGCGTGCCGCGCTGCGTGACGAGGCATTTCGCCTGCGCTGGCATCGTTTCCTGTTGCGCATCCCGCTGCTGGGGGGGCTGGGCCGCGCCACCGATTGCGTACGCTTCGCCTCGACCCTGGCGATCCTCACCCGCAGCGGCGTGCCGCTGGTGGAGGCGCTGGCGATTGCCGGCGAGGTGATCGGCAATCGGGTGATTCGCGCCGAGGTGCTGGTGGCGGCGCAGAAGGTCCGTGAGGGCGGTAGCCTGACCCGTTCGCTGGAGGCGACCGGGCAGTTTCCGCCGATGATGTTGCATATGATCGCCAGCGGCGAGCGCTCCGGGGAGCTGGATCAGATGCTGGCGCGTACGGCGAAGAACCAGGAGAACGACCTCAGCGCGCAGATAGCCTTGCTGGTCGGGTTGTTCGAGCCGTTCATGCTGGTCTTCATGGGGGCAGTGGTGCTGGTGATCGTGCTGGCCATCCTGTTGCCGATTCTTTCTTTGAACCAAATGGTGGGATAGCAGGTGAGAAAATCTCAGGCGGGCTTCACGCTCATCGAAATCATGGTGGTGGTGGTCATCCTCGGCATCCTGGCGGCGCTGGTCGTGCCGCAGGTGATGAGCCGGCCGGACCAGGCCAAGGTCACTGCCGCGCAGAACGACATCCGCGCCATCGGTGCCGCGCTGGACATGTACAAGCTGGACAATCACAACTACCCCAGCACCCAGCAGGGTGTGGAGGCGCTGGTGAGCAAGCCGAGCGGCAACCCGCCGGCGAAGAACTGGAACAAGGACGGCTACCTCAAGCGCCTGCCCGTCGATCCCTGGGGCAATCCCTATCAGTACCTGGCGCCCGGCACCAAGGGGGCCTTCGATCTCTATTCGTTCGGCGCCGATGGCAAACAGGGCGGCAGCGAGCTGAACGCCGATATCGGTAACTGGGACCTCTGACCTGCCGATGCTGGCCTTCACCTGTTGGCGCCCTCGCACGCGCACCGCGCAGGCGCTCGTGGCGCATGGCCAGCGCGGTTTCACCCTGATCGAGCTGCTGGTGGTGCTGGTGATTCTCGGCAGCCTGATCGGCCTCGCGGTGTTCAGCACGGGCATCGCCGGTCCTGCGCGCGAACTGCGTGGCGAGGCCGAGCGCCTCAGTGGATTGATCGGCGTGCTGCTCGACGAGGCGGTGCTGGATAACCGCGAGTATGGCCTGAGCTTTACCCGCGAAGGCTACCGTGTGCTGCGCTACGACTCGCAACGCGCCGAATGGCAGGCGCTGGACCGCCAGGCCCATCGTCTGCCGGAGTGGGCCGAGCTGACGCTCGAACTGGAGGGCGAGGAGCCTGCGTTGCCGGGCGAGGCGGATGCGGCGGTGCCGCAGTTGCTGATTCTGTCCAGTGGCGAGCTGACCCCGTTCCGCCTGCGTCTCGCCGAACGACGCCGTGATGGCCTGCGTATGCAGCTCTCCAGCGACGGCTTCACGCTGCCGCGTGTCGAGGAACTGGGCGCGGGGCGTGCCGGATGAAATCGGCACGAGGCTTCACCCTGCTCGAGGTGCTGGTGGCCCTGGCCATCTTCGCCCTGGTCGCCGCCAGCGTGCTGACCGCCAGTGCGCGCAGCGTGCGCACCGCCAGCCAACTGGAGGACAAGACCCTGGCCATGTGGGTGGCCGACAACCGTATGACGGAGTTGCAACTGGCCGAAACACCGCCTGCCGACGGCCGTGATCAGGGCCAGGTGGAGTTCGCCGGACGCCGCTGGTCGTGGCAAAGCGAGATCGAGGCCACCAGCGAGCCGGCCATGCGCCGCGTGACGCTGTGGATCGCGGTCGATGAGCGCGGCGCCCGGGGTGATCTGCGCGAGCGGGCCGTGGTCAGCCTCAGCGGTTTTCTCGGGGCGCCGCTATGAGGTACGGGCAGCGCGGTTTCACCCTGCTGGAGCTGCTGATCGCCATCGCCATCTTCGCGCTGCTGGGGCTGGCGACCTACCGCATGCTCGACAGCGTGCTCAGTGCCGATGCCGTGACCCGTGAACACGAGCGTCAGCTCCGTGAGCTGACGCGGGCGTTGTCGGCGTTCGAGCGTGACCTGCGGCAGGTCACGGTGCGGCCGATTCGAGATGCCTTTGGCGACCCGCAGCCGGCGCTGCACAGCGACCTGGCCGATGCCACGGCGCTGGAGTTGAGCCGTGCCGGCTGGCGCAATCCACTGGGCCAGCCGCGTGCCGAAGTGCAGCGGGTGCGCTGGCAACTGAGTGGCGAGCAATGGCAGCGTCGCTACTGGCGGGTGCTCGACCGTGCCCAGGACAGCGTGCCACAGGTGCAGCAGGCGCTCGACGGCGTCGAGTCGCTGAGCCTGCGCTACCTGGACAAGGACGGCCAGTGGCAGCCTGACTGGCCGCCGGCCAATGCCACTGGCGATGCGTCGTTCACCGAGCTGCCGCGTGCGCTGGAGCTGCGCCTGCAGCACCGGCGCTATGGCGAGTTGCGGCGTCTGTTGCGCCTGCCGGATCTGCCGGCGCAGGAGCAGCCGGCGGCGCCGCAGGGGGAGCAAGGCGAGCAGGGCGAGGAACCGCAGTCATGAGGCGGCAGCAGGGTGTCGCGCTGATCACTGTGCTGCTGGTAGTGGCTGTGGTCACGGTGGTCTGCGCCGGGTTGATCGCCCGTCAGCAGCTGTCGATCCGCAGCAGCGCCAATCAGATGCACGTGACCCAGGCCTGGCACTACGCGCTGGGTGGCGAGACCCTGGCCAAGGCGATGCTCGAACGGGATCTGCGCCAGGGTGATCCGCGGCAACCGGTGGACCACCTGCTGGAACCCTGGGCCAGGCCATTGCCGCCCTTTCCGCTGGATGAGGGCGGGGAGCTGCGTGTGCGCATCGTCGACCCCAGCGGCCGCTTCAATCTCAACAACCTGGTGAGTCAGGGCCGGCCCAACGAGCTGGCGGTCATGCGCTTGCGCCGTCTGTTGCTGCGCCTGGACATCGGCAAGCCTTACGCCGAGCGCTTGCTCGACTGGCTGGATCGCGACAGCGAGACGCTGGGTGGCAACGGCGCCGAGGATGCTCAGTACCTCCTGGCTGCACCGCCTTATCGCAGCGCCAATCGCGAAATCAGTGACGTTTCCGAGTTGCGCCTGTTGCTGGAGATGGACGAGGCCGACTATCGCCGCCTGCTGCCCTTCGTCAGTGCGCTGCCCAGCGGCACGTTGCTCAACGTCAACACCGCCAGCGCCATGCTGCTTTCTACCCTGTCCGATGGCCTCAGCCCGGATGCGGCAATGTCGCTGATCGCGGCGCGGGGCTCGGAGGGCTACGCCAGCCCGGCTGTCTTCGCTGCCCAGCCTGCGCTTGCCGGGCTGGGGGAGCAGGTGGCGCAGGGCCTGGCGGTCGGCAGCCAGTATTTCGAAGTGTTCAGCGAGGTCAGCCTGGGAGAGCGCAGGGTGGTCTTGCGCAGCCTGCTGCAGCGCGGCAATGATGGCCAGGTTCGTGTCCTGGCGCGTGATCTGGGGCAGGGCGGCATGCCGCCGGAGCCCGTTGAGGAAGAACAAGAATGAAGCCGTTATGGATATTTCTGCCGCCCGAGGCCTGCCAGGGACTCTCGCCGGAATTGCCGGTGCAGTGGGTCACGCCCGGCGAGAGCCGGACGCTGAGCCTGGCCGATGCCTTGCCGGACCTGCCGGCGCACTGGCAGCTGGTGCTGCCGGTGGAGGCGGTGACCGCCTGCGCCGTGCAATTGCCCACGCAGAAGGCGCGCTGGGTACGCCAGGCGCTGCCGTTCGCGGTGGAGGAGCTGCTCGCCGAGGATGTCGAATCGATGCATCTGGCGCTGGGCGAGCAACTGGCCGATGGTCGTCATCGCGTCTATGCGCTGCGTGCAGACTGGCTGCGTGACTGCCTGGCGCTGTTCGCCGCGCAACCGCCGCAGGCGATCCGCATGGATGCCGACATGCTGCCGCATCAGGGCAGCCAGCTGCTGTGGCTGCAGTCGCGCTGGGTGCTGGGGGGCGAGGCACCCTGGCGGCTGGCAGTACAGGCCGCCGACTGGTCTGCGCTGGCCGAGGCGTGCCCGCAGCCGCGAATGGTCAGGGCGACGGCCGAGCAGTCTGCGCCCGAGCCGCACGATGAGCAGCACCCGCTCGAGGATGCGCACCTGTGGCTGGTCGAGCAGGGCGGCGGTATCGACCTGGCTCAGGGGGCGTTCGCGCTGCGCCAGGGTGATGACGGTTGGCAGCGCTGGCGCCCGCTGGCGGCCGTGCTGGCGCTCTGTGTGCTGTTGCAATGGGGGTTCAATCTGGCGCAGGGCTGGTACCTGCAGCGTGAGGCCGATGCCTACGCGGCCTCCAGTGAGGCGCTGTATCGCGAGCTGTTTCCGCAGGACAGCAAGCTGATCAACCTGAGGGCGCAGCTGGATCAGCACCTGGCGCAGTCGTCGACCGCAGGCAGCGCGCTGCTCGGTCTGCTTGGCGAGGTGTCTGCCGCGCTGTACGCCGAGGGAGAACCGCAGGTGCAGGTCAATCAGCTCGATTACAGCGCGGTGCGTGGCGACCTGTCACTGCAATTGCAGGCGCCCGGCTTCGCCGAACTGGAAGGGCTGCGCGAGCGCCTGCAGCAGGCGGGTCTGTCGGTGCAGATGGGCTCGGCCAGTCGTGAGGCGCAGGGCGTCAGCGCGCGTGTGGTGATCGGAGGATGAGCGGCATGGCGATGAGCGAGAAGTTGCAGCAGCATTGGCAGCGTTCACCCCTGGCGCAGCGCTGGCAGGTGCTGCCGTCGCGTGATCGCCTGGCGTTGCTGGCGCTGGGCCTGTTCCTGCTGCTGGTGCTGTTCTACCTGGCGTTGTGGCAGCCCGCGCAGCGCCATGCGCAGGCGGCGCGTGCCGCGTTCGAGGAGCAGCGGGCGCTGTATGCCTACCTGCAGAGCCGCGCGCCACAGCTGCGCGGGCGTGACCTGCAACCGCGCGCGAGCCTCGATCCGGAGCGCCTGCAGGGCCTGGTCACGGCAACGGCTGCGGAGCAGGGCGTGGTGATCGAGCGCCTGGATGCCGAGGGCTACGGTGCCGTGCAGGTCAACCTGCAACCGGTGGCCTTTGCCCAGCTGCTGCGCTGGATCGAGACACTGGAGGGGCAGGGCGTGCGCGTGGAGGAGGCCGGGCTGGACCGCGCCGAGGAGAATCGCGTGACGGCGCGGCTGAGCCTGCGTGCCGGCGAGTGACGGCGGCGCGGGTTCGCTCGCGCGTGCCGGCAGGGCGCGATGGCGCAGTCGGCACGCCCGTTGTCCCGACAGGTAACATCGCGCACCCGATTGGGCGCATAGGAAACGCCGCTGCGCCGATAAGGTGCCGTCGCGGGCGTGCGGGAAAACTGCGCGGCGTCTCCAGTGCCCATGCCGTGGGCGTTTGATGGTTTCTGGCCTGAGTCTTGCTGAGATTATCTGTTTACCCTTTTCTGCTTGATCACTCCTTTTGCGAGCTGTCAATATCTGCCCTGGGCGCTTCCTGTGCTTCTGTAATTACTTGTCGCATTAAGGAAATATCGCCTCATTGGCTGCCGCTAGAATGCCGCTCACCCAGCCAAGGCCCTTTCGTCGCTCGTCCTACACGGATGACGCTGCACCGCCTTCTACAATCCTTACAAGGCCCGGGCCCCTCACTGCCATCGATGCCATACCCAATTCGAAGGAGCAAAGAATGAAGAAGATCGCACTGCTCGGCGCCCTGGCGCTGTCCCTGATGTCGCCTCTGGCCATGGCCGAGAAACCGCTGCGCATCGGTATCGAAGCGGCTTACCCTCCCTTCGCATTCAAGACTCCCGATGGCCAGATCTCCGGCTTCGACTACGACATCGGCAACGCCCTGTGCGAAGAGATGAAGGTCGAGTGCAAGTGGATCGAGCAGGAGTTCGATGGCCTGATCCCGGCCCTCAAGGTCCGCAAGTTCGACGCCGTGCTGTCGTCCATGTCGATCACCGAAGACCGGAAGAAATCCGTCGATTTCACCGGCAAGTACTATGCAACGCCAGCCAAGCTGGCGATGAAGACCGGCACCGAGGTCAAGGACCCGCTGGTCGACCTGAAAGGCAAGAAGGTCGGCGTTCAGCGCTCGTCCGTCTACGACCGTTACGCCACCGACCTGTTCGCTCCGGCGGGCATCGAGGTCGTGCGTTACAGCTCGCAGAACGAAATCTTCCTGGACATGCAGTCCGGTCGTCTGGACGCCACCCTGGCCGACTCGGTGAACATCGATGACGGCTTCCTCAAGACCGATGCCGGCAAGGGCTTCGCCTTCACCGGCCCGGACTTCACCGACGTGAAATACTTCGGCGAAGGCCAGGGCATCGCCGTGCGCAAGGGCGACAAGGCGCTGGCCGACAAGATCAGTGCTGCCATCCTGGCCATTCGCGCCAACGGCAAGTACAAGGCCGTGCAGGACAAGTACTTCGACTTCGACGTTTACGGCGAGTAAGCGATCGCAGATGGACAAAGTGGCACTAACCTTCCCGGAGGTTGTGCCACTTTTTTCTTGGTTCATCCTGTAGTGACCGGCTGGCGGCTCGCCCGTGCTGGCGCTCAGGCGTTGTCGGTCGCTCGGGCGACATGAATTTCCTTTGTGCTAGATGGCGCCATCGTGGTGCCTGAGAGGTATTGGCGCATGCTTCAAGGCTACGGCTCGACCATTCTCGAGGGTGCCTGGCTTACCGTGTCGCTGGCATTGCTGTCGATGGCGGTCGCCATCGCGCTCGGCCTGCTCGGTGCGGCCTTCCGTCTGTCGCCGGTGAGGTGGCTGGCGCTGATGGGCGAGACCTACGCCACGGTGATCCGTGGGATTCCCGAGCTGGTGCTGATCCTGCTGATCTTCTTCGGCGGCCAGGACCTGGTCAACCGCATCGCCCCGCTGCTGGGCTATGAGGACTACATCGACATCAATCCCTTCGTGGCGGGTGTCGGCACCCTGGGTTTCATCTATGGCGCCTACCTGTCGGAGACCTTCCGCGGTGCCTTCATGGCCATCCCCAAGGGGCAGGGCGAGGCGGGCATGGCCTATGGCATGAGCCCGCTGCGGGTGTTCTTCCGCATCCTCGTGCCGCAGATGATCCGCCTGGCGATTCCCGGTCTGACCAACAACTGGCTGGTGCTGGTCAAGGCCACTGCGCTGATCTCCCTGGTCGGCCTGCAGGACATGATGGCCCGCGCCAAGAGCGCCGGTGACGCGACCCGTGAGCCGTTCACCTACATCCTCCTGGCGGCGGCGGTGTACCTGGTGATCACGAGCGTGTCGCTGCTGGTATTGCGCTATCTCGAGCGCCGCTATTCGGTCGGCGTCAAAGCCGCCGAGATCTGAGGGAGTCACCATGCTTTTCGATTACAACGTGGTACTCGACAGCCTGCCGCTGTACTTCGCTGGCGTGCTGGTGACCCTCAAGCTGCTGCTCATCGCCCTGGCCGTGGGCCTGCTGCTGGCGGTGCCGCTGGCGGTGATGCGGGTGTCCAAGCAGGCGCTGGTCAACTTTCCGGCCTGGCTCTACACCTACGTGATCCGTGGCACGCCGATGCTGGTGCAGCTGTACCTGCTGTACTACGGCCTGGCCCAGTTCGAGGCCGTGCGCGAGAGTTTCATGTGGCCCTACCTGTCCAGCGCCACCTTCTGTGCCTGCCTGGCATTCGCCATCAACACCAGCGCCTACACGGCCGAGATCCTGGCGGGCAGCCTCAAGGCCACGCCGCACGGCGAGATCGAGGCGGCCAAGGCCATGGGCATGTCGCGCGGCAAGCTGTATCGGCGCATCCTGCTGCCGTCGGCATTGCGACGGGCGCTGCCGCAGTACAGCAATGAAGTGATCATGATGCTGCACACCACCAGCCTGGCCTCGGTGGTGACCCTCATCGACATCACCGGCGCTGCCAAGACCGTCAGCTCGCAGTACTACCTGCCGTTCGAGGCCTACATCACCGCCGGCCTGTTCTACCTGGTGCTGACCTTCATCCTCGTGCGCCTGTTCAAGCTGGCCGAGCGCCGCTGGCTGGCCTACATGGCCCCGCGCAAGGGCTGATGCCATGACGATTCAAGAGAACCCGAACATGTACAAACTCGAAGTTCAGGACCTGCACAAGCGCTACGGCAGCCATGAGGTGATCAAGGGCGTGTCGATGTCGGCCAAGGCGGGCGACGTGATCAGCATCATCGGCTCCAGTGGTTCGGGCAAGAGCACCTTCCTGCGCTGCCTCAACCTGCTGGAGCAGCCGCATGCCGGCAAGATCCTGCTCAACGGCGAAGAGCTGAAGCTGGTGCCGGCCAAGGACGGTTCGCTGCGCGCCGCCGATGCCAGGCAGTTGCAGCGCATGCGCTCGCGCCTGGCCATGGTGTTCCAGCATTTCAACCTGTGGTCGCACATGAGTGCCCTGGAGAATGTGATGGAGGCGCCGGTGCACGTGCTCGGCGTGAGCAAGGCCGAGGCCCGCGACAAGGCCGAGCATTACCTGGCCAAGGTGGGCGTGGCCCATCGCAAGGATGCCTATCCGGCGCACATGTCTGGCGGCGAACAGCAGCGCGTGGCCATCGCCCGCGCCCTGGCCATGGAGCCGGAGGTGATGCTGTTCGACGAACCGACCTCGGCACTCGATCCGGAACTGGTCGGCGAAGTGCTCAAGGTGATGCAGGACCTGGCGACCGAAGGTCGCACCATGGTGGTGGTCACCCACGAGATGGGCTTCGCCCGCGAGGTGTCGAACCAGTTGGTATTCCTGCACAAGGGCCTGGTGGAAGAGCGCGGTTGCCCGAAGGATGTGCTGGTCAATCCACAATCCGAGCGTCTCAAGCAGTTCCTTTCCGGTAGCCTCAAATAATAAGCAGCTAGACTTTGCCCTTTTAGGGTGCGCTCGAGACCGCTGCCGGTTTTTGCAGACGCCCTGAACTGGTGCAAGGCAAACCTGAACATAGACCCATGACCCCCCATCGAATCGGCTTTCTCTACTGGCCCGGCACCAAGGCCCTGACCCTGTCCCTGGCCGAGGAAGCCTTGCGTGTCGCCCAGCGCGTCCACCCGGAAGTGGTGTACGAGCTGGTTTTCCTCCAGGCCGAACCACTGGTCGCGGGTGACTGGCGCCTGCCGGGCGAGCCCTGGGCCGGGCATCTGGATGGCCTGGACAAGCTGTTTCTGCTGGCCGATACGCCGCCGGCCCAGGTTTCTGCCGGCCTGGCCGCTGCGCTCAAGCAGCAGGTGCGTGGTGGCTGCGTGATCGGCGGCCTGTCCGCCGGGGTCTATCCGCTGGCCCAGCTGGGCCTGCTCGACGGCTACCGTGCGGCGGTGCACTGGCGCTGGCAGGACGATTTCTCCGAGCGTTTCCCCAAGGTCATCGCCACCAGTCACCTGTTCGACTGGGACCGTGACCGGCTCACCGCGTGTGGTGGCCTGGCGGTGCTCGACCTGCTGCTGGCGGTGCTGGCGCGCGACCACGGCGCCGAACTGGCCGGTGCGGTGAGCGAGGAGCTGGTGGTCGAGCGCATCCGTGAAGGGGGCGAGCGCCAGCGCATTCCGCTGCAGAATCGCCTCGGCTCCAGCCATCCGAAGCTGACCCAGGCCGTGCTGCTGATGGAGGCCAACATCGAGGAGCCGCTGACCACCGACGAGATCGCTCAGCATGTCTGCGTCTCGCGTCGGCAGCTGGAGCGCATCTTCAAGCAGTACCTCAATCGCGTGCCCAGCCAGTACTACCTGGAGCTGCGCCTGAACAAGGCGCGCCAGCTGCTGATGCAGACCAGCAAGTCGATCATCCAGATCGGCCTGTCCTGCGGTTTCTCCTCGGGGCCGCATTTCTCCAGCGCCTACCGCAACTTCTTCGGCGCCACGCCGCGTGACGATCGCAACCAGCGCCGCAGCAACAGCCCCTTCGAGCTGACCTCCACCCCGGTCGAGCGCGGCTGACACGGGCGCTCGCCCGGAGGCATCCGGGCGATCTCCAGGGCGCTTGCCGGGTGCTCATGCGGCCACGCCGGCGAGGATGTCGATACCGGCCGGTCAGCCTGCGGAGATTTTTTCCGGCCACGTGCTCCGGGCGACGATCTGCGATTAAACTGCGCCTTTCCGATGCTTTCTGTCGCTTGGGCGACAACCCGCGGAAAACCCGGGGTGGCGCTGTAAGAAGTTGTCGCATGGCGGCAATGCCGCCCCCGTTTCAGTCCCTACAATCCTTGCATTCCCTGTCGTTTCGGGCGCTTTGTCGCCGGTCTGCGACTGGTACTTCTCATCAGGAGAGCTTTGATGTCCGTTCAGCACGATGCGGTGCAACGCGCCGATTTCGACCAGTTCATGGTTCCCAACTACGCCCCTGCCGCCTTCGTGCCCGTGCGTGGTCTGGGTTCGCGAGTCTGGGATCAGAGCGGGCGAGAGCTGATCGACTTCGCCGGCGGCATCGCGGTCAACGTGCTGGGTCATTGCCACCCGGCGCTGGTCGCGGCTCTGACCGAGCAGGCCAATACCCTGTGGCACATCTCCAACGTGTTCACCAACGAGCCGGCGCTGCGCCTGGGCAAGAAGCTGGTCGAGGCGACCTTCGCCGAGCGCGTGTTCTTCTGCAACTCCGGCGCCGAGGCCAACGAGGCCGCGTTCAAGCTGGCCCGGCGTGTCGCCCATGACCGTTTCGGTCCGGAGAAGCACGAGATCATCGCCGCTACCAACAGCTTCCACGGGCGGACGCTGTTCACCGTCAGCGTGGGCGGCCAGCCGAAGTATTCCGATGGTTTCGGGCCGAAGATCCAGGGCATCACCCATGTCCCCTACAACGATCTGGACGCCCTGAAGGCGGCCATTTCCGACAAGACCTGCGCCGTGGTGCTGGAGCCCGTGCAGGGCGAGGGCGGCGTGCTGCCGGCGGACAAGGCTTATCTGGAGGGCGCCCGCGCGCTGTGCAACGCACACGACGCGCTGCTGGTCTTCGATGAAGTGCAGAGCGGCATGGGCCGTACCGGCGAGCTGTTCGCCTACATGAACTACGGCGTGGTGCCGGACATCCTGTCCAGCGCCAAGAGCCTGGGCGGTGGTTTCCCCATCGCGGCGATGCTCACCACCACCGACCTGGCCAAGCACTTCGTTCCCGGCACCCATGGCACCACCTATGGCGGCAACCCGCTGGCCTGTGCGGTCGGCGAGGCTGTGCTGGATATCGTCAATACCCGCCAGACCCTGGACGGCGTGCAGGCCAAGAGCGAACGGTTCAAGGTCCGTCTCGAGGCGCTGGGCAAGCAGTACGGCCTGTTCGAGCAGGTACGTGGCATGGGCCTGCTGCTCGGTTGCGTGCTCAACGACGCCTGGAAGGGCAAGGCCAAGCAGGTGCTCGACGCCGCCACGGCCGAAGGCCTGATGATTCTGCAGGCCGGGCCGGATGTGGTGCGCTTCGCCCCGAGCCTGGTGGTCGACGATGCCGACATCGAGGAAGGCCTGGCGCGTTTCGAACGAGCGCTGAGCAAACTGCCGGCGGCCTGAGTGTTTGCGGGCTGATACCGGGAGGGGGCTGGTCGCGACAGCGGCTGGCCAGGACCCTCCCGTTTCATCGCCGATCCGTCGGGCAGGTCGTCGGCCTGCCTGTCGCAACGATTCTGTGTTTAGAAGGAGTGACCCATGCTGGTGATGCGCCCTGCGCAAATGGCGGACCTGGCGGATGTGCAGCGACTGGCTGCTGACAGTCCGGTGGGGGTCACTTCGTTGCCGGACGACGCAGGTCGGCTGGGCGACAAGATCGCCGCTTCGGAGGCGTCCTTCGCCGCCGAGGTCAGCTTCAACGGTGAAGAAAGCTATTTCTTCGTGCTCGAAGACAGCGCGAGCGGTCGCCTGGTCGGCTGCTCCGGCATCGTCGCGTCGGCCGGCTATTCCGAACCCTTCTACAGCTTTCGCAACGAAACCTTCGTGCACAACTCGCGCGAGCTGAAGATTCACAACAAGATCCACGTGCTGTCGCTCTGTCACGACCTGACCGGCAACAGCCTGCTCACCAGCTTCTACGTCGAGCGGCCGCTGGTCGGCAGCGCCTTCGCCGAGCTCAATTCGCGCGGTCGCCTGCTGTTCATGGCCGGCCACCCGGAGCGCTTCGCCGACGCGGTGGTGGTGGAGATCGTCGGCCACAGCGACGAGGGCGGTGATTCGCCGTTCTGGGATGCGGTCGGGCGCAACTTCTTCGATATGACCTACGCCGAGGCCGAGCGCCTGTGCGGGCTGAAAAGCCGCACCTTCCTCGCCGAACTGATGCCGCATTACCCCATCTACGTGCCGCTGCTCTCGGACGAGGCGCAGGAGGCGATGGGCCAGGTGCATCCGCGTGCGCAGATCACCTTCGACATCCTCATGCGTGAAGGCTTCGAGACGGACCACTACATCGACATCTTCGACGGTGGCCCGACCTTGCACGCGCGCACTTCGGGCATTCGCAGCATCGCGCAGAGCCGCCTGGTGCCGGTGAAGATCGGTGAGGCCGAGGGCGGCGGGCGCCAGTACCTGGTGAGCAACGGCCAGCTGCAGGATTTCCGCGCCATCGTCGCCGATCTCGACTGGGTGCCCGGCAAGCCCGTGCTGCTCAGTGCCGAGGCGGCCGAGGCACTGGGCGTCGGTGAAGGTGCCAGCGTCAGGTTGGTCGCGGTTTAACAGGCCCTGCTCCGGTAGCAGAGGGCGCCCTTCGGGGCGGGTGAGGGTGCCGTCGGTACTCTCGAGGAATCTGGAGGATTTATGATCGTTCGTCCCGTGCGCAGTGCCGACTTGCCGGCCCTGATCGACCTGGCTCGCAGTACCGGCGCTGGCCTGACCACGCTGCCGGCCAACGAGGCGCGCCTGGCGCACCGGGTCGGCTGGGCGGAGAAGGCCTTTCGCGGCGAGGCCGAACGGGCCGATGCCGACTACCTGTTCGTGCTCGAGGACGATGCCGGCAAGGTGGTGGGCATCTCGGCGGTCGCCGGCGCCGTGGGCCTGCGCGAGCCCTGGTACAACTACCGTGTGGGCCTGACCGTCAGTGCCTCGCAGGAGCTGAACATCCATCGCCAGGTGCCGACCCTGTTCATGGCCAACGACCTGACCGGCAACTCCGAGCTGTGCTCGCTGTTCCTGCATGCCGGTTACCGCACTGGCCTCAACGGCCGCCTGCTGTCGAAGGCGCGCTTTCTGTTCATCGCCGAATTCCGCGAGCTGTTCGGCGACAAGGTGATCGCCGAGATGCGCGGTGTGTCCGACGAGCGTGGGCGTTCGCCGTTCTGGGAAAGCCTGGGCCGGCACTTCTTCAAGATGGAGTTCTCCCAGGCGGACTATCTCACCGGTGTCGGCAACAAGGCCTTCATCGCCGAGCTGATGCCCAAGTTCCCGCTCTACGCCTGCTTCCTCTCCGAGGACGCGCGCGGCGTGATCGGTCGCGTGCACCCGGACACCGAGCCGGCACTGGCCATGCTCAAGGCCGAGGGCTTCAGCTACCAGGGCTACGTCGATATCTTCGATGCCGGGCCGGCCATCGAGGCGGAAACCGCGAAGATCCGCGCTGTGCGTGACAGTCAGAACCTGGTGCTGGCCATCGGCACGCCGGGTGACGACGCCGAACCCTTCCTGGTGCACAACCGCAAGCGCCAGGACTGCCGCATCACCGCCGCGCCGGCACGCCTGGCGGCCGGTACCCTGGTGGTCGATCCGCTGACGGCCAAGCGTCTGCGCCTGTCGGCGGGCGATCAGGTGCGCGCCGTGCCGCTGGCGGCGCACGGCTGAGATTTCTGTTTTGCGCGGTGGCTCTCGACGGCCGCCGCTGAATGCTGGGAGTGGTAGAACAAGATGAACACTCATTACATCGCAGGTCAGTGGCAGCCCGGTCAGGGCGAGCCGCTGCAGTCGCTTGACCCGGTCAGCCAGGCCGTCGTCTGGGAAGGCCAGGGTGCCACTGCCGCACAGGTCGATGCGGCTGTCAGCGCCGCGCGTGGCGCCTTCTCGCTATGGGCCGCGCATTCGCTGGACGGGCGTATCGCCGTGCTGGAGCGTTTCGCCGCCTGCCTGAAGACGCGTGCCGACGAGGTGGCGCGGGCGATCGGTGAAGAGACCGGCAAGCCCCTGTGGGAGGCCGCCACCGAGGTGACCAGCATGGTCAACAAGGTGGCCATTTCCATCCAGAGCTATCGCGAGCGCACCGGTGAGAAGAGTGGTCCGCTGGCCGATGCCACGGCGGTGCTGCGGCACAAGCCGCATGGCGTGGTGGCGGTATTCGGTCCGTACAACTTCCCCGGGCACCTGCCCAACGGGCATATCGTGCCGGCGCTGCTGGCCGGTAACTGTGTGCTGTTCAAGCCCAGCGAACTGACGCCCAAGGTGGCCGAGCTGACCCTGCAATGCTGGATCGACGCCGGTCTGCCGGCAGGCGTGCTCAACCTGTTGCAGGGCGGCCGTGAAACCGGCGTGGCCCTGGCCGGGCATCCCGGTATCGATGGCCTGTTCTTCACCGGCTCCAGCCGCACCGGCAACCTGCTGCACGCGCAGTTCGCCGGGCGCCCGGACAAGATCCTGGCGCTGGAGATGGGCGGCAACAACCCGCTGATCGTCGATCAGGTGGCCGATGTCGATGCCGCCGTCTACACCATCGTTCAATCCGCCTTCATCAGCGCGGGTCAGCGTTGCACCTGCGCGCGCCGTCTGCTGGTGCCGCAGGGCGCCTGGGGCGATGCCCTGCTGGCGCGCCTGGTGCAGGTCGCCGGGCAGATCCGGGTGGGGCGTTTCGACGAGCAGCCGGCGCCCTTCATGGGCTCGGTGATTTCCCTGCAGGCCGCCGCACAGCTGATGCAGGCGCAGGCCGATCTGCAAGCCAAGGGCGCCAGCGTGCTGCTGGCGATGACACAGCCGCAGGCCGATGCGGCGCTGCTGACGCCCGGCATCGTCGATGTCACTGCCGTGGCCGAACGCCCGGACGAAGAATTCTTCGGCCCGTTGCTGCAGGTGGTCCGCTACGCCCATTTCGACGCGGCCATCGAGGAAGCCAATGCGACGGCCTATGGCCTGGCTGCCGGTTTGCTGTCCGATTCGCGGGCTCGCTACGAGCAGTTCTGGCTGCATAGCCGTGCCGGCATCGTCAACTGGAACAAGCAGCTCACGGGTGCTGCCAGCAGCGCCCCGTTCGGCGGCATCGGCGCCTCCGGCAACCATCGCGCCAGTGCCTACTATGCGGCCGACTACTGCGCTTACCCGGTGGCGTCGCTGGAGAGCGAGACCCTGGCCCTGCCTGCGACCCTGACCCCGGGAGTGACCCTGTGATGTCCGCCTATGAAATGAACTTCGACGGCCTGGTCGGGCCGACGCACAACTACGGCGGTCTGTCCTACGGCAACGTGGCATCGCAGAGCAACAGCCAGGTGGTATCCAGCCCCAGGGAGGCCGCCAAGCAAGGGCTGGCCAAGATGAAGGCGCTGATGGACATGGGCTTCAAGCAGGGCGTGCTGGCCCCGCAGGAGCGCCCGGATGTCGGCGCGTTGCGGCGCCTGGGCTTTACCGGCAGCGACGCCGAGGTCATCGCCCGCGCCGCGCGCGAGGCCATGCCGCTGCTGGTGGCGAGCTGCTCGGCATCGAGCATGTGGACGGCCAACTCCTGCACCGTCAGCCCCAGTGCCGACACGGCCGATGGTCGCGTGCACTTCACCGCTGCCAACCTCAACTGCAAGTTCCACCGCAGTATCGAGCACCCGACCACCAGTCGCGTGCTGCAGGCCATGTTCGCCAACGACGCGCACTTCGCTCACCACCCGGCGTTGCCGGCGGTGGCGCAGTTCGGTGACGAGGGCGCGGCCAACCACACGCGTTTCTGCAAGGGCTATGGCGACGCCGGCGTGGAGTTCTTCGTCTACGGGCGCAGTGCCTTCGATACGCGCTATCCGGCGCCGGCGCGCTACCCGGCGCGGCAGACCCTGGAGGCCAGCCAGGCGGTCGCGCGCCTGCACGGGCTGAGTGACGCAGGCGTGGTCTACGCCCAGCAGAACCCGGCGGTGATCGATCAGGGCGTGTTCCACAACGATGTGATCGCGGTGGGCAACGGCGAGGTGCTGTTCTACCACCAGGACGCCTTCCTCGAGACCGACAAGGTGCTGGCCGAACTGGGCGACAAACTGGCGCGGCGCGGCGGCAACTTCCAGGCCGTCTGCGTGCCGGGCTCGGCGGTGAGCGTGCAGGATGCGGTGCGCTCGTACCTGTTCAACAGCCAACTGCTCACACGCGCCGATGGCAGCATGCTGCTGGTGGTGCCGGAAGAATGTCGCAACAATGCCAGCGTCTGGCGCTACCTCGAGCAACTGACCGCCAGCGGCGGGCCGATTCGCGAGGTGCGCGTGTTCGACCTCAAGCAGAGCATGCAGAATGGTGGCGGCCCGGCGTGCCTGCGCTTGCGCGTGGCGCTCAAGGAGCAGGAGCTGGCGGCGGTCAATCCGGGCGTGGTGATGAGCCACGCGCTGCATGACACCCTGGTGGCCTGGGTCGACAAGCACTATCGCGATCGCCTGAGCGAGGCCGATCTTGCCGATCCGCAATTGCTCGGCGAATGCCGCACGGCATTGGATGAACTGACGCAGATCCTTAAACTGGGCTCGGTCTATCCTTTCCAACTGAACTGACCCCAACCCCGGAGATTTTATGAGCGACGCGCTGCAACTGATTCTCGAAGATAACGACGGCACCCAGCTGGAGACGTCCTGCACCCGCTTTGCGGTGGTCTGGCAGGGCAAGGAACTCTGGGTTCAGGCCGTTGGCGATCAGTTGCTGATCGGCGTCGACGTGGAGGAGGGGGATACCGAGTATGCCAACCTGCTGCTGCGCCCACAGGCCACCAACCTGGTCAGCCTGCAGCTGGAAATGGAGCCGGTGGACGATGATGAAGATCATGTCCATGGCCCCGACTGCAACCACTGATCGTCGAGCCATGTAGGCGCGGCTGCCGCTCGCGCCTGCACGAAGTGCTGTAAAGCAAGGAGTCGCCATGCTGGTCCTCGGCAAACTGCTTGAACTGACCCTGGCCGGCCACGAGCCGTCGGCGAAGATTCAACTGACCCCCGATGGCACGCGCCTGCGCTGGCTGGATGAAGGCGCGCTGGAGGTGACCCCGCCAGCGGCGCGTGACAACGGCCTCGACCTGCTGCTGTCCGCCGGTATTCACGGTAACGAGACCGCGCCGATCGAGATGCTCGATCGCCTGCTGCGCGGTATCGCACGCAACGAGCTGCGCCCGGCCGCGCGTATTCTCTTCCTGTTCGGCAATCCCGAGGCCATGCGCCGTGGCGAGCGTTTCGTCGAGCAGGACATCAACCGCCTGTTCAGCGGTCGCCATGAGCAATCCAGTGGTTTCGAGGCCATTCGTGCCTGCGACCTGGAGCATCTGTCGGCCACCTTCTTCGGCAAGGAAACGGGCCGCACGCGCCTGCACTACGACCTGCATACCGCGATTCGCGATTCGAAGATCGAGCAGTTCGCCCTCTACCCCTGGCAGGAAGGTCGCGCTCATTCGCGACGAGAGTTGGAGCGTCTGCGCGCCGCCGGGATCGAGGCCGTGCTGCTGCAGAACAAGCCGTCCATCACCTTCAGTGCCTACACCTATGCGCAGCTCGGGGCCGAGGCCTTTACCCTGGAACTGGGCAAGGCGCGTGCGTTCGGGCAGAACCAGCTGGTCAATCTCGATCTGCTGGAGAACGCCTTGCAGGCGCTGATCGAGGGGCGTGAGGTGGTCAGCGGCGTACCGACCCTGGATGGCTTGCAGCTGTTCGCCGTGTCGCGGGAGATCATCAAGCACAGCGACAGCTTCCAGCTGCACCTGCCTGCGGATATCGAGAACTTCACCGAGCTCAAGCCGGGCTATCTGCTCGCCGAGGACATCGCCGACACCCGCTGGCTGGTGGAAGAGCAGGGCGCACGCATCATCTTCCCCAACCCCAGGGTCAAGAACGGCCTGCGCGCCGGCATCCTCATCGTCCCGGACGACGGTGCCAGCCTGGTGTAGCCAGCGCGCCATCTGCCTGGATATCCGGGTGGCATCGCGGCTGAAGCCGCACCTGCGTCAACGCCCCATCCCGTAGGAGCGGCTTCAGCCGCGATACGCCTCTCCCTCTGGCCACACGCCGACTGTCAGCAAGGACAGTCGGCTCGCTCGCCGTTCCGCCGGATTTTGCGCCAACTGTATCTTGTGGCCCCCTTCGCGACCTCTTTAGCATGGCCCTTTCGCCAATGAACGGGAAAGCCTGCCATGCCCCTGATCGACCTGCGTAGCGACACCGTCACCCAACCCACCGCCGCCATGCGCGAAGCCATGATGGCCGCCGAACTGGGCGATGACGTCTACGGTGAAGACCCCAGCGTCAACCATCTGGAAGCCTGGCTGGCCAAGGAGCTGGGCTTCGAGGCGGCGCTGTTCGTTCCCACCGGGACCATGAGCAACCTGCTGGGCCTGATGGCGCACTGCGAGCGCGGAGACGAGTACATCGTCGGCCAGCAGGCGCACACCTATAAGTACGAGGGTGGCGGCGCCGCCGTGCTCGGTTCGATCCAGCCGCAGCCGATCGAAGGCGAGGCCGATGGCTCGCTGGACCTGGGCCGGGTCGAGGCAGCGATCAAGCAGGATGACTTCCATTTCGCCCGCACGCGTCTGCTGGCCCTGGAAAACACCATGCAGGGCAAGGTGTTGCCGCTCGACTACCTGGCGGCGGCGCGAGAACTGACGCGCCGGCGGGGCCTGAGCCTGCATCTGGATGGCGCCCGCCTGTACAACGCGGCGGTCAAGCTGGGCGTGCCGGCGCGCGAGATCACCCAGCACTTCGATTCCGTCTCGGTGTGCCTGTCCAAGGGCCTCGGGGCGCCGGTCGGCTCGGTGCTGTGCGGCAGCACCGCGCTGATCGCCAGGGCGCGGCGCCTGCGCAAGATGGTCGGCGGCGGCATGCGCCAGGCCGGTGTGCTGGCGGCGGCCGGCCTCTATGCGCTGCAGCATCAGGTCGAGCGCCTGGCCGAGGACCATGCCAAGGCGGCGCACCTGGGCGAGGCGCTGCGCGCGTTGGGCTACAGCGTCGAGCCGGTGCAGACCAACATGGTCTACGTGCAGCTCGGCGAGCGTGCCAGCCAGGTCGGCGCCTTCATGGCCGAGCGGCGCATTGTCGTCAGCGCGGCGCCGCGTCTGCGCCTGGTTACCCATCTGGATGTCGGTTCCGAGGGCGTCGAGCGGGTGATCGAGGCATTCGCCGCTTTCCGTGATCATTGATCCTGCTGCCGACCGCCCATAGCGGTCGGCTATCAACAAGGCACTAGCCGCGGGCGAATGGACCGATATAATGCGTCCCTTTGCAGACTGCGTGACAACGGCCGCGCTCGGCCATGCTGCGTTGGAAACGGCATCGAAATGCTCGTTCGGCATCCGCAACCACGGATGGGGCGACGTTGCATGCGTTGTCGTTTCCTGCCTTGCCTGACCGTCGCTCGCCACGTTCTCGCGTCGTCTGCTTCGCCGGCTCTGCCGTGGCCGCCTGATTCCGTGGATGACCCCTATGAAAAGCGCAGAAATCCGTGAAGCCTTCCTGAGCTTCTTCGAAGAAAAAGGGCACACCCGTGTCGCTTCCAGCTCGCTGATTCCGGCGAACGACCCGACCCTGCTGTTCACGAACGCGGGGATGAACCAGTTCAAGGACTGCTTCCTGGGCCTGGAGAAGCGTGCCTACACCCGCGCCACCACCAGCCAGAAGTGCGTGCGTGCCGGCGGCAAGCACAACGACCTGGAAAACGTCGGCTACACCGCGCGCCACCACACGTTCTTCGAAATGCTGGGCAACTTCAGCTTCGGCGACTACTTCAAGCGCGATGCCATCCACTACGCCTGGGAGTTCCTGACCTCCGAGAAGTGGCTGAAGCTGCCCAAGGAAAAGCTCTGGGTCACCGTCTACGCCACCGATGACGAGGCCTACGACATCTGGACCAGGGAAGTCGGCGTTCCCACCGAACGGATGATCCGCATCGGCGACAACAAGGGTGCGCCGTACGCTTCCGACAACTTCTGGGCGATGGGTGACACCGGCCCATGCGGTCCGTGCACCGAGATCTTCTTCGACCATGGCGAGCACATCTGGGGCGGCCCGCCCGGTTCGCCCGAGGAAGACGGCGACCGCTACATCGAGATCTGGAACAACGTATTCATGCAGTTCAACCGGACTGCCGATGGCGTGCTGCACCCGCTGCCGGCCCCAAGCGTGGACACCGGCATGGGCCTGGAGCGCATCAGCGCCGTGCTGCAGCACGTCAACTCGAACTACGAGATCGACCTGTTCCAGAACCTGCTGGCCGCTTCCGCCAAGGCCATCGGCTGCGCCAACGCCGGCGAGGCGTCGCTGAAGGTGGTGGCTGACCACATTCGTTCCTGCAGCTTCCTGATCGCCGATGGCGTGACGCCGTCCAACGAAGGCCGTGGCTACGTGCTGCGCCGCATCATTCGCCGCGCCTGCCGTCACGGCAACAAGCTGGGCGCCAAGGGCAGCTTCTTCTACCAGATCGTCGCCGCCCTGGTGGCCGAGATGGGCGAGGCCTTCCCCGAGCTCAAGCAGCAGCAGGCGCACATCGAGCGCGTGCTGAAAACCGAAGAAGAACAGTTCGCCAAGACCCTGGAGCAGGGCCTGAAGATCCTCGAGCAGGACCTGGCAGAGCTGAAAGGCAAGGTCATTCCCGGCGACGTGGTGTTCAAGCTGTACGACACCTACGGCTTCCCGGTCGACCTGACCGCCGACATCGCCCGTGAGCGCGAGCTGTCGGTGGACGAAGCAGGCTTCGAGCGCGAGATGGAAGCGCAGCGCGAGCGCGCCCGCTCCGCCAGCGCCTTCGGCATGGATTACAACAGCTTGGTCAAGGTCGACACCGACACCCATTTCCTCGGTTACGAAGGCACCAGCGGCAGCGGCCAGATCATTGCCCTGTTCAAGGCCGGCGCTGCGGTGGACAGCCTCGCCGAGGGCGAGGAGGGCGTGGTGGTGCTGGATCAGACCCCGTTCTACGCCGAGTCCGGCGGCCAGGTCGGTGACTGCGGCTACCTCGAAGGTGCCGGCGTGCGCTTCGACGTGCGCGACACCACCAAGGCTGGCGGCGCCTTCCTGCATCACGGCGTGGTGGTACGCGGCGGGCTCAACGTCGGCACCAGCGTCAAGGCCGAAGTCGAGGCCGAGGTGCGCCAGGCCACGGCACTGAACCACTCCGCCACCCACCTGCTGCACGAAGCCCTGCGTATCGTGCTCGGTGATCACGTGCAGCAGAAGGGCTCGCTGGTCAACAGCCAGCGCCTGCGCTTCGACTTCAGCCACTTCGAGGCGATCAAGCCCGAGCAGCTCAAGCAGCTCGAGGACATCGTCAACCGCGTGGTGCGCGAGAACTCGGCGGTGGAAACCGAAATCACCGATATCGAGACGGCCAAGGCCAAGGGCGCCATGGCCCTGTTCGGCGAGAAGTATGGTGACCAGGTGCGCGTACTGAGCATGGGCGGCGACTTCTCCGTCGAGCTGTGCGGTGGTACCCACGTGGCTCGCACCGGCGACATCGGCCTGTTCAAGATCGTCAGCGAAGGCGGTGTGGCCGCCGGCGTGCGCCGTATCGAGGCGGTCACCGGCGCGCAAGCGCTGGCCTACCTGAACGGTGCCGAGGAGCAGCTCAAGGAAGCCGCTTCCCTGGTCAAGGGCAATCGCGACAACGTGCTGGACAAGCTGTCCGCACTGCTGGAGCGCAACCGTCAGCTGGAGAAGGAGCTGGAACAGCTCAAGGCCAAGGCCGCCAGCGCGGCGGGCAACGACCTGGCTGCCTCGGCGGTGGACGTGAAGGGCACCAAGGTGCTGGCGGCGCGTCTCGACGGCCTGGATGGCAAGGCGCTGCTGGCGCTGGTCGATCAGCTGAAGAACAAGCTGGGTAGCGCGGTGATCCTGCTCGGCGGCGTGTTCGACGAGAAAGTGGTGCTGGTCGCCGGTGTCACCCAGGACCTGACCGGCAAGCTCAAGGCCGGTGACCTGATGCGTCAGGCCGCAGCAGCCGTGGGCGGCAAGGGCGGTGGTCGTCCGGACATGGCTCAGGGCGGTGGCGTCGATGCCGGCAAACTGGACGAGGCCCTGGCCCTGGCCGCTACCCTGGTCGAGCAGGCTTCGTAACGAGTGAGAAAGCGGGGCCCGCAGTGCGTCCGGCGGGCCTTGGCAGTATGACCCGATGCGGGTTTAATGGGCGCCCTTCGAGGATTCAGGCGGCTTTTTGAAATGGCTTTGATCGTACAGAAGTTTGGGGGCACCTCCGTCGGCACCATCGAGCGTATCCAGCAGGTGGCCGACAAGGTGAAGAAATTCCGCGAGAACGGTGACGACATCGTCGTGGTGGTTTCCGCCATGAGCGGTGAAACCAACCGCCTGATCGATCTGGCCAAACAGATCACCGACGGCGAACCGGTCTCGCGCGAGCTGGATGTCATGGTGTCCACCGGCGAGCAGGTGACCATCGCTCTGCTGGCCATGGCGCTGATCAAGCGTGGTGTGCCGGCGGTGTCCTATACCGGCAGCCAGGTGCGCATCCTCACCGACAGCGCCTACAACAAGGCGCGCATTCTGCAGATCGATGACCAGAAGATTCGCGCCGACCTCAAGGCCGGGCGTGTCGTCGTCGTCGCCGGTTTCCAGGGTGTCGACGAGCACGGCAGCATCACCACGCTCGGCCGTGGCGGTTCCGACACCACCGGCGTGGCCCTGGCTGCGGCCCTGAAGGCCGACGAGTGCCAGATCTACACCGACGTCGATGGCGTCTACACCACCGACCCGCGCGTGGTGCCCAAGGCCCAGCGTCTGGAAAAGATCACCTTCGAAGAAATGCTGGAAATGGCCAGCCTGGGCTCCAAGGTGCTGCAGATCCGTTCGGTGGAATTCGCCGGCAAGTACAACGTCCCGCTGCGCGTCCTGCACAGCTTCCAGGAGGGGCCGGGCACCCTCATTACCCTTGATGAAGAGGAATCCATGGAACAGCCGATCATTTCCGGCATCGCCTTCAACCGCGACGAAGCCAAGCTGACCATCCGTGGCGTGCCGGACCTGCCGGGCGTGGCTTTCAAGATTCTCGGCCCGATCAGCGCTGCCAACATCGAAGTCGACATGATCGTGCAGAACGTGGCGCACGATAACACCACCGATTTCACCTTCACCGTGCACCGCAACGACTACAACAATGCCCTGAGCGTCCTGCAGAAGACTGCGGACGAGCTGGGTGCTCGCGAAGTGGTCGGCGACACCGACATCGCCAAGGTGTCCATCGTCGGCGTCGGCATGCGCTCCCACGCAGGCGTGGCCAGCCGCATGTTCGAGGCACTGGCCAAGGAAACCATCAACATCCAGATGATCTCCACGTCCGAGATCAAGGTTTCCGTGGTGATCGAAGAGAAGTACCTGGAGCTGGCCGTGCGTGCACTGCACACGGCTTTCGAGCTCGACGCCCCGGCTCGACAGGGCGAGTGATCTATCCGAAAGGCGCGGCTGGTTCCGCGCCTTTCGTTTTTTTGACTGGCAGGCGGGAACTTTCTTTCTGCGCGGGCTGGTCAATACTTGGGTGGAGGTTTCCAGGCTTGAACAAGCAGGAAGCTGACACCATTTTCTTTTTTGCAGACTGTTGTCCTGAAAATGTAATCCGTGAGGAGAAAGGAATGCTGATTCTGACTCGCCGGGTCGGAGAGACCCTGATGGTCGGTGATGATGTGACTGTCACCGTGTTGGGCGTGAAAGGTAACCAGGTGCGCATTGGCGTCAATGCGCCGAAAGAGGTTGCCGTGCACCGTGAGGAAATCTACCAACGTATCCAGAAAGAGAAGGGTGACGAACCAAGCCACTAATTTTTCTACAAATTTTTGTTTGCAAACGGGGAAAACATGTTTATCATGCGCCCCGTGTTGCGGAGAGGTGGCCGAGTGGCCGAAGGCGCTCCCCTGCTAAGGGAGTACACCTCAAAAGGGTGTCGGGGGTTCGAATCCCCCCTTCTCCGCCATTATTCAGCGAGTCGGGCGCAAGCCGGGCTGGCGAATCAACCAGAGGTGATCTGGTATAAAAGCACCGACCGGACTCATAGCTCAGCTGGATAGAGTACTCGGCTACGAACCGA
>NZ_SUKD01000100.1:0-223 GCF_013357275.1 Pseudomonas sp. BMW13
CATCGCCAACGACACCGAGTTCGGCCTGGGCGCCGGCGTGTGGAGCCGCGACATGAACGTCGCCTACCGCATGGGCCGCGCGATCAAGGCGGGCCGCGTATGGACCAACTGCTACCACCTGTACCCGGCGCATGCTGCCTTCGGTGGCTACAAGAAGTCCGGGGTCGGGCGTGAGACCCACAAGATGATGCTCGATCACTACCAGCAGACCAAGAACCTGCTG
>NZ_SUKD01000101.1:0-213 GCF_013357275.1 Pseudomonas sp. BMW13
GAAGGTGGCTCCGACCGTCTGATCGAGAACCGCGTTGCCGAAGGTGGCTCCGACCGTCTGATCGAGAACCGCGTCGCCGAAGGTGGCTCCGACCGTCTGATCGAGAATCGCGTTGCCGAAGGTGGCTCCGATCGCCTGATCCAGAACCGCGTCGCCGAAGGTGGCTCCGATCGTCTGATCGAGAACCGCGTCGCTGAAGGTGGCTCCGACCGT
>NZ_SUKD01000014.1:0-115496 GCF_013357275.1 Pseudomonas sp. BMW13
AGTGGCGTCCCCTAGGGGACTCGAACCCCTGTTACCGCCGTGAAAGGGCGGTGTCCTAGGCCACTAGACGAAGGGGACACACCCCGGAACATCAAGCAACTTTCCGGCTTCCTTCGCTCTGTTTCTAGCATTGCGCTGGAAGTGGCGCGCATTCTATGGAGCCTTTCGGAGTCCGTCAACCTCTCTCTAAAAAATTTTTAAAATCAAAGACTTCAGACCATAAATTGACATGGCACTAGGAGCCATGCGACCAAGCCACTACACTCGGTCGAAAAGTCGATTTCCGAGAGGTCCCAAGCAGTGTCCGCACTCGTGATTACCCTGCTGATCGTCGGCGGCATCGCCCTGTTGATGGTGATTGCCTATATCAACCACGCCGTCGAGAACAGCAAGCTGGAGAAGGCGCGCCAACGTGCCGACCTGCTCGACCGCATCCGGCGCTGCCAGGATCTCTCCGAACGCCTGCCAGGCCAACTGATGACCCCGCAGCTGAAGCTGCTGCTCGCCAAGCTGCAACTGCAGGCCAGTGAACGCCTGCTGCCGCTGGAAAAACAGAACGCCACGCTCAAGACCGACATCGAGACGCTGAAGGCGCAGATCGCGCAAGGCGAATCCATCGCGGTGAAGAACCCTCCACAACCGATCGCCAACGAAGCCAAGGCCAAGGATGTGCGCTTCCTGCTGGAGAACCTTCACGCCCTGGTCACCGGTTCGGTACAAGGCGGGCTGCTGCCGGCCAACGAAGGCAAGCACTGGCTGAAGCAGATCCGCCAGATGCTGGTGCTGGTGCATATCGAGTTCTTCAGCACCCTGGGCCAGGCGGCCCTGCAACAGAAGCAGCCAGGACAGGCCCGCCTGGCCTTCGAGCGAGGCGTCCAGTACCTGCGCAAGCAGCCTGAGCCCGCCCAGTACCAGGCGCAGCTCAAGCGCTTCGAAGAGCAGCTGGCGCGCGCCAACGCCATGGTCCTCAACAACAACGCCCCGAGCGCCGAGGAGTCCAGCGAGCTGACCGAAGGCCTGAAGAACCTGGGAGACGACGACTGGAAGAAGAAGAACATCTACGACTGAGCCTCGCGCGACTTCATCCCGCCCAGTCGAAAACACCGTTCGCCGATTAGAAAGGAACTGCAATGAGCCTGACCGTCTACGGGGCACCCCTGTCCCCTTTCGTCCGCAAACTCTGCCTGTGCCTGATCGAAAAGGAGCTGGATTACGAGCTCGAAGTGGTCATGCCCTTCGGCCAACCCGACTGGTTCCGTGAGCTCAACCCGCTGGGGCGGATTCCGGCCTTTCGCGACGGCGACCTCAAGCTGGCCGACTCCAGCGTCATCTGCCAGTACCTGGAAGAACGCTACCCCGAGCGCAAGCCTCTCTATGGTGCGGACGCGCAGCAGCGCGCCCAGGTACGCTGGCTGGAGAAGTACGCCGACTACGAGCTGGCCCCCTTGTGCACCTTCACCGTGTTTCGCCATCGCGTGCTGAAAACCAGCATGGGCCAGCCCTGTGACGAGGACAAGGTGCAGCAGACGCTCAGGGACAAGCTGCCCGGCCATTTCGACTATTTCGAGACAACCCTGGGCGACGCGCCCTACTTTCTGGGCGAGCAACCGAGCATGGCCGACCTGGCGCTGGCCAGCCAGCTGCTGAACATGGAACACGGCGGGGAGACGCTGGACACTGCGCGCTGGCCGAAGCTGGCCGCTCACTACCAGCGCATCAAGGCCAGCGCCTCGATGCAGCAATTGCTCCCGCGCGAACTGCGCACGCTGGAAAAGATCGGCATCAAGCGCTAAGCCGCAACGCCCGCTGGGCATACAACCCAACCGAAACGCCCCTGAAAGAACAATGCCCCTGATCCTCGCAAGGATCAGGGGCATTTCACGTCATTTGAGCGCTGCGCTTACCAGTCCTTCAGCGCCGCCTCGGCAGCAGAATTCATCGGCTCGGCCAGCAGCCCCGTCGGGGTCAGGCTCACGCTGTACACGGCATCCGCCGCGATCGGCAGGTAGGTCACGCGCAGCGCCTGCGGATCGAACAGCAGCAGGTCACGCTGGCTCAGGCGCAACCAGCGCCACAGGTCGACGCCATAGGGACTCTCGGCCAGCTGCACGCGGCCATGCTGCGCCAGTGCCTGCTGCTCGATGGCGAGAAAACGCCCGGAAAGGCGCTCCAGGCGGTAACCGGGCTCGAGGCCGATCAGCTCGGCCAGGCCCTTCCAGCGAATCAGTCGGCCATCGAGCTGCCACATGTCACCCTCGAGGGTGACGACCCGCTCCCGCCCGCCTTCCAGCAGGCTGACCCGATAGCGCTGCGGGCCATCCGCCTTGAAGCTCAGCGTCACCAGCGGCTTGCCCGGCTCCAGCGGCTCGTAGCTATACAGGTCGTAGGCCACCAGGCCAATCAGGCCGGCCAGTGCGAGAAACGCCAGGCCGCAGGTGCCGCGCAGCCAACCGAGGAACCAGCCTGTATTGAGCAGAACGCGCAATGCCACCAGTAGCGCCAGCACGGCCAACAGCGCCACGGCCCAGGCCAACCCATCGTATTGCATCGCTCGCATTCCTTCTCTGACGAAATCCCGGCATTATGCGCAGCTCTCCCTGCCACGAACAGCCGCCAGGCTGCGCACTTGCCCACAAGTCGACATTTTTAATATGCCCCTGCTCGAACTCGCCATCGACCCCAGCACGCTGGCCATCCTCGCTCTGGTTGCCTTCATCGCCGGTTTCATCGACGCCATCGCCGGCGGCGGTGGCCTGCTGACCATCCCGGCACTGCTGACCGCTGGCCTGCCACCGCACCTGGTGCTGGGCACCAACAAGCTCTGCGCCACCTTCGGCTCGGGCACCGCCGCACTGACGTTCTACCGGCGCAAACTGTTCGATCCGAAACAGTGGCGCAACGCCCTGCTGGCCACCCTGATCGGCGCCCTGCTCGGCGCCGTCATCGCCCACTGGATGCCGGCCGCCTGGCTCAATCAGATGCTGCCGGCCGTGGTCTTCGCCTGCGGCATCTACCTGCTGTTCGGCCGCATGCCGGAGGCGCCGGCCGAACACGACCTGCCGATCGCCAAAGCCCGCCAGTGGCCTCAAGGCCTGGGGCTCGGTCTCTATGACGGGGTGGCCGGCCCTGGCACGGGCGCATTCTGGACGGTCAGCAGCCTGCTGATGTACCCGCTGGATCTGGTTCGTGCCAGCGGCGTCGCACGCACCATGAACTTCGTCAGCAACGCGGCGGCACTGGTAGTCTTCATCGCCTTCGGCCAGGTGGCCTGGGTGCTCGGTCTGAGCATGGGCGCAGCCCTGATGATCGGCGCCTTCCTAGGCGCGCGCACCGCGATCAAGGGCGGCTCGAAGTTCATTCGCCCGGTGTTCATTCTGGTGGTATTGGCACTGACCGCCCGCCTGGTCTGGCAACACTGGGTCGCCTGAGCGACCTCGCACCGCGCACGAGCAGGCCTTGCGCCTGCTCTGTCAGGCCTGCAGTTGGGGCTCCGGCAGGCCCAGGCGGCGTGCCACGTAGAGATCGATCAGGTAACGCGCGATGGAGCGCGAAGCCGGCAGCGGTGGCAGGTCGTCGACACGGAACCAGCGCGCGTCCTCGATCTCGTCCTCCTGCATGACGATGTCGCCGCCGGCGTACTCGGCATGGAAGCCCAGCATCAGCGAGTGTGGGAACGGCCAGCCCTGGCTGCCGATGTACTGCAGGTTCTGCACCTCGACACCGACTTCCTCGCGCACTTCACGCGCCACGCAGTGCTCCACCGACTCGCCTGGCTCGACGAAGCCGGCCAGGGTGCTGTAGATCCCCGTGACGAAACGCGGCGAGCGCGCCAGCAGGACCTCGTCGCCACGCGTGACCAGGACGATCATGCTCGGTGAAATCCGCGGATAGTGCTGCGATTCGCAGCTGTCGCAGCGCATCGCCCGCTCGCCGGGCAACTGCCGGGTCGCAGCCCCGCAGCTGCCACAGAAACGGTGCTCGGCATACCAGGTGCCGATCTGCGCGGCGTAGGCGAGCATGCGGAAGGTTTCCGCCTCGCCCTGCAACATGAACTGACGCAGGCTCTGCCAGCTGCAGCCCTCGAGCTGGGTCGACGGTTTCACCTGCAGCAGGTAGACCGCATCCTCGCCGAAGTAGCCAATGCCCTGCTCACCGACTATCTCCAGGTCCTGGCGCTTGATCCAGTCACGCGGAAACAGGACGCCGTTGCTGTCGGCCAGAAAGTGCTGCTGGTTGTACAGCAGCGCCCAGCCCCCCGCCTGCGCGGGGTCGAGAAAGGCATTGCGCCAGGCCATCAGGCGGCCACCGGCATGCCCAGCGCCTTGACGCTTTCCTCGGCCAGGTCGAGCACGCTGGGCCGCGTTTCCGGACGCATCACGGCACCGGCTTCCAGGTAGTACTCCAGGCTGCTGAGGGCATCAGCCAGGGTTTCGAGCATCTGCTCGGAGGGCATCTGCCCCGAATCGAGCATGCGCGTCTGGATGTAGTCCGCGCAGGCACCGACCAGGTTCGCCGCACGGCGCTGCTCGAGGAACCACAGACCACCCCGGACGGCCTGCAGGCTGAACGGTACGTTGGCCAGGTGCATCTTGTCGCCACCCGCTTCCAGGTAGGCGGTGATGGCCCGCTTGGCCAGCGCCAGGCCGGCCTGAGCCTCGTCGACCACCACGATGCGCGCTTCGTTGAGCTGGTGATGGGCGAAGGAGTCGGCCTCGTTGCCAGGCTCGGCCGCCGCCGGCCGCACCTCTCGGCCCTCGCCCCGCTCCAGGCTGGCCACCATGCCCTCGACGTACAGCACCGCGTCGGCGAGCTTGTGCAGCTGCTCCGGTTGCGGTGGTGTCTCGGCATTCCAGGCGGCGACGTGCGGCAGTTGAGCGCTGAGCGAGTTGCCGGCGGAATTCAGGCCGACCATGCCAAGGGTCTTGGCCAGCTTGCCCAGCAACGCATGCAGGGTCCCCAGGGTCTCGCCCTGCAGGGTGCCGCGTTCGAGCAGGTCGAGCATGTCCTTGACGCTGGCCAGCTCCTCGCGGATCGCCGAGGACAGCGACCGCATCACCGCCTTGCCCGGCCCGGACAGGCGCTGGTATTCCTCTTCCAGCAGGTGATCGGTGAACGGCAGCGGCGTCAGGCCGAATACCTCGCGCATGGCACTGGCCTGGGGACCATGGCTGTCCGCCAGCGCGACGAGGTACAGCAGTTCCTTCAGCAGGCTGCGCGGGGCTTCGTACTGCGGGTTGCCCAGCATCAGCTTGAGTTCGCGGTCGACCCGCGAGAACAGCTGTTTGCGGGACTTGCGCGCCAGCAACTGCGCGTCGCACTGCGCCTCGATGGCCGCCGCGCCGATCCAGCACATGCGCCCGCGCGGCTCGTTGGCGAACAGGCTGTCGAGGCGCACCATCGCCCGCACCATCAGCTTCAGGCTGGCCTGCGGGTTCTGTTCACGGATGAAGCCCAGCAGGCCGACCTGGTACATGTGACGCAGGCGCTTGCCTTCCGTCAGCTTGGCCGCGCCATCGAGTGGCTGGGTCGCGGTGTGCGGCCGCGCATGATCGAGGCGCACGCTGAAGAAGAAGCTCTCCGGCAGGGGCTGCTGTGCCCCGGCCTGGCGCAGGTCATTGATCGCCGGCAGCAGCAGCTCGGGCATTTCCTGGCGATGGGCATCGACGTTTTCCAGGTAGCGGCGCAGCACGTGCAGCGCATTGCTCAGCGCCGCCAGTTGCACGTCACGCTCCTCGCCCGCCCCGACCGGAATGTCGGTGGCCTGGTCCAGCACTTCCTGGGCCAGCAGCTCGGCTCCGGCCAGCTCGATCAGGTTGAGCGTGCCACGCACCTGCTGCAGGCTCTCTACCGCCTGCTGCAGCAGGCTGCCGTTGTGCCGCTCGGCAATGAAATGCTCCAGGCTCTGCTCGGCCTCTTCCATGGTGACGAACAGCTCGTCGCGCACCAGACTCAGGGATGTGGCTCCACTTACCATGCTCTATGCACCTCGCGGTTCGCTCGCATCAAACGACAGTGGAACGGCATCAGTCGGCGAACTCCGGCTTCTGCTTGCTCATGTGCGCGGTCATCGCCAGGCGCAGGTCTTCCGACTGCAGCATGGCGGCATTCCAGGTGGCAATGTATTCGAGACCATCGTCGACCCGATGATCACGCATGTAGCGAATCATTTCCTTGGTTCCTCGTACCGCAACCGGTGATTTGCTGGCGATCTCCGCGGCGATGCCCATGACCCCGTCCAGCAACGCTTCCTGGCTGGCATAGGTGCGGTTGACCAGGCCGATACGTGCGGCCTCGCTGCCATCGATGCTGCGCCCGGTGAAGGCCAGCTCGCGCATCATGCCATCGCCGATGATACGCGGCAGACGCTGCAGGGTGCCGACATCCGCGGCCATGCCCATGTCAATTTCCTTGATGGAGAACTGTGCATCGACCGTCGAATAACGCATGTCGCAGGCGCTGACCAGGTCGATGGCACCACCGATGCAATAACCCTGGATCGCCGCCAGTACCGGCTTGCGGCAGTTGTCGACGGCATTGAAGGAGGCCTGCAGTTCGAGAATCTTGCGGCGCAGGGCGTCGGCGTTGCGACCGACGTCCTTGCCCAGCTGCGCGCCGACCGAAGCCAGCAGCATCAGGTCGATGCCCGAGGAGAAATGCTTGCCCGCACCGGAAAGCACCACGACACGCACGGCGTCGGTGGCATCGACCCAACGGAAGATCTCGATGATCTCCCGCCAGAAATCGGCGTTCATCGCGTTGACCTTTTCCGGACGATTGATCTGCACATGGGCGATCTTGTCCGCCAGGTCGACGCGGAAGGCTTTGTAGTCGGACATGGCAGGCATCCTCAGCCGCAGCTCGGCACAATAATTATTTTGTGATTAATAACCGAGCAACTATAACAAGCACGCCATAAAAGTCGATGCTTGCCAGTGTGACGCAGGGCACGCCCCGGATGTTAACGAACGCTTTGAATATCCGTGGTAAGGGTTTGATCTGCCGAGAATCCTGATCCCCGGCAGAGCGACCCTGCGGTCATTCCACCAGGCAATCCACGCAGTACTGCCCCGCCTCGGTCTGCAATCCGTGCACGTCGATGTCGAAGCCCGGGAAGGCCTGGTCGAAGGTCCGCGCGAAGGCCAGATAGTCGAGAATAGAGCGCGTCGCTGCCGTGAAGCGTTCGCCCGGCATGATCAGCGGAATGCCCGGCGGATAAGGCACCAGCATCACCGCCGCGATGCGCCCCTGCAGCTGATCGATGGGCACCGCCTCGACCTCGCCGCGCACCAGCCGGTCATAGGCGTCGGCCGGCTTGATCGCCACCTCGGGCAGCGCCGTGTACATGCTCTTCAGCGCCTTGGCCGTGGCGTTGTCGCGGTAGCAGCCATGCAGCGCATCGCACAGGTCGCGCAAGCCCATGCCCTGGTAGCGCCCGGCGCCGGCATGGGCGATGGACGGCAGCACGTCGATCAGCGGCAGATTGGCATCGAAGCTGCGCTTGAACTCCAGCAATTCGGTCAACAGCGTGCTCCACTTGCCCTTGGTGATGCCCATGGAGAACAGCACCAGGAAGGAGTACAGGCCGGTTTTCTCCACCACCAGACCGCGCTCCCAGAGGAACTTGCTGACCACGGCGGCGGGAATGCCCTGTTGCTCCAGCTTGCCCGCCGCGTTCAGGCCGGGCATGACCAGCGTGACCTTGATCGGATCGAGCAACACGTAGTCGTCGGCCACCTCGCCGAAGCCATGCCAGTCGGCATCCGGCTGCAGCACCCAGTCGCCCGTGGCCAGCTCATCGGCCCCGTCGACCGCCCCCGGCTGCCAGATGCTGAACCACCAGTCGTCAGCACTGAGGTTGCGGCGCACGTTGGCCAGGGCGCGGCGGAAGCTCAGCGCCTCGTCGAAGGTTTCCTGGATCAGCGAACGACCGGCCGGCCCCTCCATCATCGCCGAGGCCACATCCAGCGAGGCGATGATGCCGTACTGCGGCGAGGTCGAGATGTGCATCATGAACGCCTCGTTGAAGCGATCACGGTCGAGCTGGCGCTGCCCGCCATCCTGCACATGGATCATCGACGCCTGGCTGAAGGCCGCCAGCAGCTTGTGCGTCGAATGCGTGGTGAACACCAGCGGCGAGTGCTCGTCGCACTGGGTGCCCATGCCAAAGCGCCCGGCGTAGAAGTCGTGGAAGGCGGCGTAGGCGTACCAGGCCTCGTCGAAGTGCAGCACCTCGACCGAATCGCCCAGGGCCTGCTTGACCATCTCGGCGTTGTAGCAGAGCCCGTCGTAGGTGGAGTTGGTCACCACGGCCAGCTTGACCTTCGGCGCCCGACCGCGCGCCAGCGGGCTGGCGTCGATCTTGGCCTGGATCGACTCCCGGCTGAACTCGCTCAGCGGAATGGGGCCGATGATGCCCAGCTCGTTGCGCTCGGGGCAGAGATACAGGGGAATCGCCCCGGTCATGATGATCGAATGCAGAATCGACTTGTGGCAGTTGCGGTCGACCAGCACCAGGTCGTCACGGCCGACCATCGAATGCCAGACGATCTTGTTCGCCGTGGAGGTGCCGTTGATCACGAAGAAGGTGTGATCGGCGCCGAAATTGCGCGCAGCCCGTGCTTCGGCCTCGGCCAGCGGCCCGGTGTGATCGAGCAGCGAGCCCAGTTCCGGTACCGACACCGAGAGGTCCGAACGCAGCGTGTTCTCCCCGAAGAACTGGTGGAAGGCCTGGCCCACCGGGCTCTTGCGATAGGCCACGCCACCGCCGTGCCCGGGCGTGTGCCAGGAGTAGTTGGACTGCGCGGTATGCTGCACCAGCGCCTTGAAGAAGGGCGGCAACAGGCCTTCCAGGTAGTTGTGCGCGGCACGCGCCACCTGCCGCGCCAGGAAGGACACGGTGTCTTCGTAGAGGTAGAGGATGCCACGCAGGTGGTTGAGATCGGCCATCGCCTCGGCCGGCGCATTCTCGATGGTGACCTGTTCGCCGAGGGCGAAGATCGGCAGCTGCGGCGCCCTGACCCGCGCCACGCGAATCAGCTCGACCATGTCCTGCAGCAGCCGGCTGTTCTCACCGGCGCCTTCGGCGGCGACGAGGATGCAGGCCAGGCCATGGTGGGTCGAGGCGACGATGCGCCCCTCGGCCGCACTGGCCGTGGGCAGGATGCTGAAGCCGTCCTGGGTGAGTTCCTGAGCGATGGCGCGCACCCGATCACCGGCCACGGTGTCGGCCTTGATGTCGCGGTGCACGATTAGGACGGGAAACTTGAGATCTTTATACATTGTGACGTCCTGAAGGCTGGCAGGCCTGGCCTGCCCATCGCTTCAGGTTAGAGGCTCCCCCCTGGCGGCGGAACCCCCTGTGCATCACGCTATAAGAAAAGGTCGCAATTGCGCTGTTCGGTTATTCCGGCGCCTCTTCCAGCTGGGCCCACAATGCCGGGCCACCGGAGGATTTCTCGATGGCGGCGAGCCGCGTCAGATGCGCCGCCAGCTCGTCTTCACTGGCGCGGATGACCCGCGTGCGAGGACGACCGGCATCCAGCCGGCGAATCGGCGTGGCCTGCTGGCGCCCGCTGCCATCGCCATCGCCGCCCTCGCCCGCCAGCGACAGGTGGGTCTGCCCACCGGTCATGGCCAGGTAGACGTCGGCCAGGATCTCGGAGTCGAGCAGTGCGCCGTGCAGCTCACGATTGGAGTTGTCCACGCCGTAACGCTTGCACAGCGCATCCAGGCTGTTGCGCTGCCCCGGATGGCGCTCGCGCGCCATCATCAGGGTATCGAGCACCGAGCAGTAGTCACTGACATCGGCGCGCTCGCTCTGCCCCAGCAGGGCGAACTCGTTGTTGATGAAGCCGACGTCGAACGCCGCGTTGTGGATGATCAGCTGGGCGCCCTTGATGAACTCGTAGAATTCATCGGCCACTTCCCTGAAACGCGGCTTGTCGGCCACGTAGTCGTTGGTGATGCCGTGGACCGCGATGGCGCCTTCGTCGATCTCGCGGTCCGGATTGAGGTAGACATGGAAGTGACGCCCGGTCAGGCGCCGCCCCAGCAGCTCGACACAACCGATCTCGATGATCCGGTGCCCGTCCGTGACCGGCATGCCCGTGGTTTCGGTATCCAGCACCACATAGCGATTGGGGGTGTTATCGGTCGTCACGCCTTGTCTCTCTCATCGTTCAGGTTGCCGCACAAGCGCGACATGTTAACCCAGGTTGCCGGGCATCACTCAGCGCGCTGCGCGCACCTCGTCGACACCACGGTTGGCCAACTGGTCGGCACGCTCGTTGCCCGGATGCCCGGTGTGACCACGCACCCACTGCCAGCTGACCTGGTGGCGATTCACCTCCTCGTCCAGCTTCTGCCAGAGGTCGGCATTCTTCACCGGCTCCTTCGAGGCGGTTTTCCAGCCACGCTTCTTCCAGTTCGGCATCCATTCCTGGATACCCTTCATCACGTACTGCGAATCGGTCACCAGCTTCACCGCGCAAGGGCGGGTCAGCGCGATCAGGCCGGCAATCGCGGCCATCAGTTCCATGCGATTGTTGGTGGTACTCGGGTCGCCGCCCCACAGCTCCTTCTCCACGCCCTTGTAGACCAGCAACGCGCCCCAGCCGCCGGGGCCGGGATTGCCCTTGCAGGCGCCATCGGTGTAGATCACCACTTCATCGGTTTCAGACATTCATCAGCTCTGTACGGGTTTGACCAACCGGGGCGCAGCGCCTAGCTGTCCAGATCGCGCCGGCTGACCTTCGCCACCGGCATCGGCAACAGCTTGCCCATCGGCTCGCGGCGCGCCTGCCGCAGCGGACGCAAGCCGACCACCAGCTTGCGCGCCACCAGCAGGTAGAAGCCGGCACCCGGCAGTTGCCAGGCATCGCCCCAGCGCTCCATCCGGCGCAGGCGCATCTGCCAGGCCAGTGAAGCGAGCGGCGGACGATAGCACCCGAACCGGCGTTTCTCCAACGCAAAGCCGAGCAGCGCCAGCCAGTCGCCAACGCGCCCGGGGTCGATGCAACGCGCCTTGCTCAGGCCATCGCGCGCGAACAGGCGGCGAGCGCCCCACGCGCTCCAGGGGTGAATGCCCAGAATCAGCAGATGCCCACCGGGCCTGACGCTGCGCGCCGCCTCGCGCAGCAGGCCGTGAGGCGACAGGCTGAAATCCAGGCCGTGCTGCAGCAGCACCACATCGGCGGCGTGCTCGCCCAGCGGCCAGGACTGCTCTTCGCAGACGATCTGCACACCGGGCAGCGGCGCCCCCAGGCGCACGTTGTGCTGAATCTGCCCGGCCTCCGGCGTACGCTCGGCACCCGGACCGTAACTCACCAGATAGCCGCCGAAGAAACGCGCCAGCTCGTCTTCCAGCAAGCGCCGCTCCTCCTCCAGCAGCAACTGCCCGAGCGGCCCGGAAAGCCAGTCGCGCGCCTCGCTGATGAGCTTGAGCCACTCAGGATCGGCCTGAGCGAATACCTGATCGGTCATCGCTGCCTCCGCATGACAGTCTCTGCATCCAGTGTCTAAGATGCACCTTTATATCCAGCTTAGCGACCCACAATGATTCAGATCGACGCGCTACCGGCCTTCAACGACAACTACCTCTGGCTGCTGCAGGAGCCGACCAGCAAGCGCTGCGCGGTGGTCGACCCGGGCGATGCGGCGCCGGTGCTGGCGTGGCTGGAGGCGCACCCCGGCTGGTGCCTCAGCGACATTCTCATCACCCACCATCACTTCGACCATGTCGGCGGCGTCGAGACGCTGAAGAACGCCACCGGCGCCCGCGTGGCCGGCCCGGCGGCAGAGAAGATCCCGGCACGCGAGCTGGACCTGGGCGACAACGACACGCTCGAGCTGCTCGGCCTGCGCTTCCAGGTCCTTGCCGTTCCGGGGCACACCCTCGGCCACATCGCCTACTACAACGCCGAGCAGCAGCTGCTGTTCTGCGGCGACACCCTGTTCGCCGGTGGCTGTGGCCGCCTGTTCGAAGGAACGCCGCAACAGATGCACGCCTCGCTCGGCCGCCTGGCTGCCCTACCCGGGAGCACGCAGGTCTACTGCACCCACGAGTACACCCTGAGCAACCTGCGCTTCGCCCATGCCGTGGAGCCGGACAACCTGCGCCTCAGCGAGCGCCTGGCCGAAGTGACGCGCTGGCGCGAGGCGGGCCGCATCAGCCTGCCCTCCTCGATCGAGCTGGAACGGGCTACCAATCCGTTCCTGCGCACCGACGCGCCAGACGTCATCGCGGCGGCTGCGAACCGTGCGGGCGAATCCCTCAACGAAGCCAGCGCGGTGTTCGCCAGCCTGCGTGCGTGGAAGGATAAATTCTGATTCGCCGACGAACGCGCTGGTGCCTTGCCAGCAGCGGTTTTCTGGCGCCATGACCCAGGCATATTGAACCAAGTGAGAGGGATGCAGGTCACAATTGGCTGGTGAAAACTTGACCAACCTTGACCCGATTCCTAGAATCGCCCGATCTTTTTGTCGGGAAAAACACCTCACCCAATGCCTTTTTTGTCACGTAAGCCATTGAATTTCAAGGCATTGGCGCGAAGCTCTCGAGTGCTCGCGGTGATGTGTTGCATAACCCTGGCCGGCTGCCAGAGCCTGCCCAGCGAGGGCCCGGACGGCGCGACCGATACCTCGCGCGCCGTCGGCCTGGAGCGCGAGCCCGAGTGGCTGAGCAACGAGATCAAGCCGCGCGAGTACAACGATATCTGGGAGCGTCTGCGCGACGGCTTCCAGCTGCAGGACGAGATCGGCGTCAACCCGCGCATCGAGCGCCTGCGTCTCTGGTACGCCAGCAACCCCCGGCACGTCAACGCCGTCAGCGAACGCAGCGCGCCGTACATCCACTACATCGTCGAGCGACTGGCAGAGCGCGACATGCCGATGGAACTGGCACTGCTGCCGGTCATCGAGAGCGCCTACGATCCGCAGGCCTATTCCCCGGCGAACGCCGTCGGCCTGTGGCAGTTCATCCCCTCCACGGGTCGCCACTTCAATCTGCGCCAGACCAACTGGTATGACGGCCGCCGCGACGTCACCGCCTCCACCCAGGCGGCACTGAACTACCTGAGCCGCCTGCACGAGATGTTCAATGGCGACTGGCTGCTCGCCCTGGCCGCCTATAACGCAGGCGAAGGCCGCGTCAGCCGCGCCATCGAACGCAACGAGAAACTCGGCCTGCCCAGCGACTACTGGAACCTGTCGCTGCCCAAGGAAACCGAAGATTACGTGCCCAAGCTGCTGGCCCTGTCGCAGGTGATCCTCACCCCCGAGGCCTACGGCGTGAACCTGGCGCCGATCGCCGACGCGCCCTACTTCGAACAGATCGCCATCAAGCAGCACATGGACCTGTCCCGCGTGGCCAAGCTGGCCGACCTGGACGAAGAGGAACTGCTGCAACTGAACCCCGCCTACAAGCGCGGCATCACCCTGGACGGCCCGCAGCATCTGCTGGTGCCTACCGACAAGGCGGAAATGCTCAGCGCCAACCTGGCACTGATGAAGCCCCAGGAGCTGGTCGACTGGCAGACCTATACCGTGCGTTCCGGCGATAGCCTGCATGCCATTGCCAATCGCAATCACCTGACCGTCAGCATGCTCAAGGACGTCAACCGCCTGAGCAGCAACAACCTGCGCATCGGCCAGGTGCTGACCATTCCGGGCAAACCCGGCGCCCAGCCGAGCGAGCCGCTCTACCAGCAACGCAGCACGCTGGCCAGGGCAAGCCGCACCTACAAGGTGAAGAACGGCGACAACCTCTGGCAGATCGCCCGCGAACACCAGGTTGCCGTGCATGACCTGCGCCGCTGGAACGCACTGCAGGGCAACAACCTCAAGGTTGGCCAGGTGCTCAATCTGGCCGCCGCCGAGAGCGCACCACAGGCCGTCGCCGCGACACGCCGGCAGAACGCCGCACGCGACAAGGCGACCTACTATCGCGTGCAGCAAGGTGACTCGCTCTACGTCATCGCCAAGCGCTTCAAGATCGAGCTCAAGCACCTGCAGGCCTGGAATCCGCGCAGCAACACGCTGCGCCCAGGGCAGATGCTGACGCTCTACCTGCCCTGATCAGCGTTTGCTGATCGCCTCCAGGCAACGCCCGGTCAGCTGGGTAAAACGCTGGAACGCCACGAACTGCTCGTGGCGCAAGGCGCGGCCGGACAAGCGACTGTCGGCATAGAGCACGCCGATCTCCCGCGTACCCGCGACGATCGGTGCGATGAAGAACATGCCACTGCCGAGGCTGCGGCGAATCGGCTGGGTGACCAGCTCGGCCAGGTTGTAGCTGGCCGGCACACCCATCCAGATCGCTTCGCGATGGCGCAGCACATAGCTGAAGATGTGCGGCTGTTCCGTCTGCTCCGCTGGCAGGACGAAGTCGTCCAGCCAGTGCTGGGTGTCTTCGCCAACCACGCGCTTGGCGCGAAAGCGGCTCTGGCCATCGGCCAGCACCGTGAGCATGACCCGCTCCAGACCCACCCCCCGATGCAGGCCCTTGAGCAGGGTATCGAGCACCAGGCCGACATCGGCTCGCGCACTGACCATCAGCCCCAGGTCCTGCAGCGCCTGCTGCATCAGCAGCAGGTCCGGCTGCAGCAGCCGCGCGCGCCGCTCCTCCTGCTGCAGACGAATCTGCTCCGGGTCGGTATTGGGTATCAGGCGGCACAGCTTGCTGGCACCGAAGGTTGAGGCGACCTTGACGGCCTCCTCGGCGCTGGCCAGCACCTGCTGCAGGGTTTCCTCCTGGGTCAGCGCGGTGAAGCTGGCCACCTTGGCCAGCACCTCCTCCATCTCTGCGCAATCCCAGCCATCGAGCGCAGCCTCGCTGATACGCACGCCCAACTGCACGGCATAGGCGGCGGGGTCGTGCTGATTGCTCCCGGCCTGCGCCAGGCTGGCGGTCTCACCCAGGTTCCAGCTCTTCAGCAAGGCCTGCGTCAGCTGCCGAAAGCTGGTGCCGAGAACCTCGCGCACCGCTTCATCGACGTCCACCCCCGGCCGCTCGAGCACCGCGACCAGCTCATCGGCCTGCTCGCCAGCACAGCCCCAGAACGCCAGCTCACCCAGGTGATGCAGCAAGGCGGCGATGAACACCTCCTCGGCGTGCCCGGACAAGGCGTAGCCCGCGATATTGCGCGCCTGCACGGCGGCATGGAAGGAACGCGCGAGCAGCATCTGCAGCTGCTCGCGCGGGGTTCGGGTCAGCAACCCGTCGATCAGGCTGACCGACAGGCCGATCAGGCGCACGTTCTCGAAACCGATCAGGACGATGGCCCTGGAGATGGTCTTGATCGCTTCCTGCGACGGGTTGTAATAGACGCTGTTGCCGACGCGCAGCACCTTGGACGTCAGCGACGCGTCGCGCAGCAGCACATCGGCCAGTTGCTGCACCGAGGCGGAGTCCTGCTGGGCAAGGCGCTGCAGGTCCTGCACGACGGCGGCCAGCGCGGGGAGTTCGGCTTGGTTGAGGCGATCGATCCATGACTGCAAACCATGGCTACGTTCCGGCAAAATCTTACCCTCTAGGTGTATCCTTCAAGTGTATGTCAAAGCGCCACGACTGCTCGCTCGCCAGCCCACTCTTTTTCCTGCCGATACAAGCTGTTACTGTACCGCTCAAGAAGCCCAAACGCCGCCATGGATCGGATCTCACCTCCCGATGCGACCCCTCCTCCTGCTGTTCCTCAGCCTGGCCTTGAGCTTTCCCGCCTCTGCGACTATCAGCGAGAGCCACGGCTACGCCCAGTTCGGGACACTCAAGTACCCTGCCAGCTTCAGTCACTTCGACTGGGTCAACCCCGACGCGCCCAAGGGCGGCACGTTGCGCGTCATGGCGTCCGGCACCTTCGATACGCTCAACCCCTACACGTTCAAGGGTACCAGCCCGATCTCCACTGCACATTTCCTGCAGTACGGCGTCAATGAACTGAACGAACCGCTGATGGTGGGCACCGGCGCCTACGACCCGTCGGGCGACGAGCCGGCCTCCAGCTATGGCCTGATCGCCGGAAGCGTAGAGTACAGCGAAGACCGCAGCTGGGTGGTCTTCAACCTGCGCCCGGAGGCGCGCTTCAACGATGGCAAGCCGATCACGGCCTATGACGTGGCCTTCTCCTATCGCCTGCTGCTTGCCGAAGGCCACCCGCAGTACCGGACCAACCTGCAGGAGGTGAAGCGTGTCGACATCCTCGGCCGCCACCGCATTCGCTTCGTCTTCAAGCGTGCCGGCAACCCCCTGCTGATACTGCGCCTGGGTGAACTGCCGGTCCTGCCGCAGCACTACTGGAAAGGCCGCGACTTCAAGAGCACCACCTTCGAGCCACCACTGGGCAGCGGCCCCTACCGCATCGTCGAAGTCGTGCCCGGGCGACGCCTGGTGTTCGAGCGGGTGAAGAACTGGTGGGGCAAGGACCTGCCGGTCAATCGCGGCAAGTACAACTTCGACCGGGTGGAGGTGGAGTTCTACCGCGACAACAACGTGGCCTTCGAAGCGTTCAAGGCCGGTGAATTCGATTTCTACATCGAGAACCAGGCGAAGAACTGGAGCAACGGCTACAACTTCCCGGCCGTCGCCCGCGGCGAGGTGGTTCGCGCCGAGATTCCGCATCGCATCCCGACCCAGACCCAGGCACTGTTCATGAACAGCCGGCGCGCCCTGTTCAGCGACCGTCGGGTGCGCGAGGCACTGGGCCTGATGTTCGACTTCGAGTGGACCAACCGCACGCTGTTCAACAACGCCTACGTGCGTGCCGCCAGCTACTACCCCAACAGCGAGTTCTCGGCGACCGGCAAGCCCGAGGGCGCCGAGTGGCTGCTGCTGTCACCGCACCGCGACAAGCTCCCCACCCGCCTGTTCACCGAGCCACCGACCCAGCCGGTGACCAACGGCCGTGGCATCCCCCGGGAAACCTTGCGCCGGGCCCTCGGTCTATTGGCCGAAGCCGGCTGGAAGCCGGTCGGTCAGGAGCTGCGCAATGCCCGCGGGCAACGTCTCGAATTCGAGATCATGCTGGTCAACCCCAGCCTCGAGCGCATCCTCCAGCCCTACACCGCCAACCTTGCCAGCATCGGCATACAGGCCAACCTGCGTACCGTGGACCGCGCCCAGTACAAGCAACGCCTCGACCAGTTCGACTACGACATGATTCTGCTGACCCTGCCACAAACCCTCAGCCCGGGCCTGGAGCAGTCGCTGTATTTCCATTCCAGCCAGGTGAACGTCAAGGGCGGCAAGAACTACGCCGGAATCAACGACCCGGTGGTCGACGAGATGATCGACAAACTGCTCTCGGCGCAGACCCGCGACGAACAGATCGCCGCCACCCGCGCCCTCGACCGCGTGCTGCTGTGGCAGTACTACAGCATCCCCAACTGGTACATCAATTATCACCGCCTGGCGTACCGCAATCGGTTCGCCTTCGTCACCACGCCGCCCTACACGCTGGGCCTGCGTACCTGGTGGCTGAAGCCAACGGAGAACGCTCGATGACCCACCCGCTGCGCAGTTTCCTGCTTCACGGCAGCAGCCTCATTCTGCTCGGCCTGGCCGGCCTGGCCTCCGCCGCCCCGCAACACGCCGTCACGCTGTATGACGAACCGCCCAAGTACCCCGCCAACTTCACCCACTTCGAGTACACCAATCCCGATGCGCCCAAGGGCGGCACTTTCCGCGAGGCCGGTTTCGGTGGCTTCGACAGCCTCAACCCGTTCATCAGCAAAGGCGTGGCCGCCGACGACATCGGCCTGATCTACGACACCCTCGCCGTACAGAGCATGGATGAGCCCTTCACCGCCTACGGCCTGATCGCGGAGAAGATCGAGAAGGCGCCGGACAATGCCTGGGTGCGCTTCCTGTTGCGCAAGCAAGCGCGCTTTCATGACGGCACCCCCGTCACCGCCGAGGACGTCAAGTTCACCTTCGATACCCTGATGGAAAAAGGCGCGCCCATGTACCGCGGCTACTACGCCGACGTCGACCACGTCGAGGTGGAGTCGCCACACAGCGTGCGCTTCGTGTTCAAGCATGCCGGCAACCGCGAGCTGCCGCTGATCGTCGGCCAGTTGCCGGTACTGCCCAAGCACTGGTGGGCCGAGCGCGACTTCGCCAAGGGCAATCTCGATGCTCCGCTGGGCAGCGGCCCGTACCAGGTCGACCGGGTCCAGGCCGGGCGCAGCATCCGCTACGAACGGGTCAAGGACTGGTGGGCCAAGGACCTGCCGGTCACCCGTGGCTTCTACAATTTCGACGCCATCCAGATCGACTACTACCGCGACAATACCGTGGCCCTGGAAGCGCTCAAGGCGGGCCAGTTCGACTATTGGCTCGAGACCAGCGCGAAGAACTGGGCCACGGCCTACAACACGCCGGCCGTCGCCAACGGCCAGCTGATCAAGGAAGAGATCCAGAACCGCAACCCCACCGGCATGCAGGGCTTCATCTTCAACACCCGCCGCCCGCAGTTCCAGGACCGCCGGGTGCGAGAGGCACTGGGCCTGCTGTTCGACTTCGAGTGGGCCAACAAGCGCCTGTTCAACGGCGCCTACAGCCGCACCCACAGCTACTTCGACAACTCCGAACTGGGCTCCAGCGGCTTGCCGGGCGACGAGGAACTGGCGATTCTCGAGCCGCTGCGCAACCAGATTCCGCCCGAGGTGTTCAACGAGGAGTTCCGCGTGCCAGTCACCGACGGCAGCGGCATCATCCGCGAGCAGCAGCGCCGCGCCTATCAGCTGCTGCAACAGGCCGGCTGGCGCATCGACGGCGACCGCATGCTCGATGCCAACGGCCAGCCGGTGACGTTCGAATTCCTCCTCGCGCAGACCGAGTTCGAGCGCATCCTGCTGCCCTTCAAGCGCAATCTTTCCGACCTCGGCATCGAACTGGTCATCCGCCGTGTCGACGTCTCGCAGTACATCAACCGCCTGCGCTCGCGTGATTTCGACATGATCGTCGGCGGCTTCGGCCAGTCCAACTCGCCCGGCAACGAGCAGCGCGAGTACTGGCACTCCTCCAGCGCCGACAACCCGGGCAGCCGCAACTACATCGGCCTGAAGGACCCGGCCATCGACCAGCTCGTCGAAGGGCTGATCAACGCCGACTCCCGGCAGGACCTGATCAGTCACACCCGCGCCCTGGATCGCGTGCTGCTGTGGGGCTACTACGTGATCCCCAACTGGCATATCAAGACCTGGCGCGTGGCCTACTGGAATCGCTTCGAGCATCCCAAGGTCACTCCGCTCTACGACATCGGCCTGCATACCTGGTGGGTACGCCCCGGTCTCGAGCAACCGAGCGAAGAACAGCAGCCTGCCGCTGAACAGGCGGAGCAATAAGCATGCTGGCCTATATCATCCGCCGTTTGCTGCTGATCATTCCGACCCTGTTCGGCATCCTGGTGATCAACTTCATCATCATCCAGGCCGCGCCTGGCGGCCCGGTCGAGCAGATGATCGCCAAGCTCGAGGGCTTCGAGGGCGCCACCAGTCGCATCGCCGGTGGCGGCGCCGAAGTCTCGGTGGCCGGCTCCAACTACCGCGGCGCCCAGGGCCTCGACCCGCAGCTCATCAAGGAAATCGAGAAGATGTACGGTTTCGACAAGTCGGCGCCGGAACGCTTCTGGATCATGCTGAAGAACTACGCGCAGCTGGACTTCGGTTCCAGCTTCTTTCGCGACGCCCAGGTCATCGACCTGATCATCGAGAAGATGCCGGTCTCCATATCACTGGGCCTGTGGAGCACCCTGATCATGTACCTGGTCTCCATCCCGCTGGGGATCGCCAAGGCCACCCGGCACGGCAGTGCCTTCGACATCTGGACCAGTTCGGCGATCATCATCGGCTACGCCATTCCCGCCTTCCTCTTCGCCATTCTGCTGATCGTGCTGTTCGCCGGCGGCAGCTACTGGGACTGGTTCCCGTTGCGCGGCCTGACCTCCAACGACTTCGAGTCGCTCAGCCTCGGCGGCAAGATCCTCGACTACCTCTGGCACCTGGTACTGCCGGTCACGGCACTGGTCATCGGCAACTTCGCCACCCTGACCCTGCTGACCAAGAACAGCTTCCTCGACGAGATCAACAAGCAGTACGTGATCACCGCCCGCGCCAAGGGCCTGACCAACCACCGCGTGCTCTATGGTCACGTCTTCCGCAACGCCATGCTGCTGATCATCGCCGGCTTCCCGGCGGCCTTCATCGGCATCTTCTTCACCGGTTCCCTGCTGATCGAAGTGATCTTCTCCCTCGACGGCCTCGGCCTGATGAGCTTCGAGGCGGCAATCAACCGCGACTATCCGGTGGTCTTCGGCACCCTGTTCATCTTCACCCTGCTGGGGCTGATCGTGAAACTGATCGGTGACATCACCTACACCCTGGTCGACCCCCGTATCGACTTCGAAAGCCGGGAGTGTTGAGCATGAAACTGTCCCCGCTCAATCGCCGCCGTCTCGACCGCTTCAAGGCCCACAAGCGCGGCTGGTGGTCGCTCTGGCTGTTCCTCATCCTGTTTGGCCTGAGCCTCGGCGCCGAACTGATCGCCAACGACAAACCGCTGGCCGTGCGCTACGACGGCGAGTGGTACTTCCCCGTGCTCAAGCGCTACCCGGAGACCGTGTTCGGTGGCGAATTCCCGCTGCAGGCCAACTACAAGAGCCCGTACATCCAGGACCTGATCGCGGAGAAGGATGGCTGGATGCTCTGGCCGCCGATCCCGTTCAGCTATTCGAGCATCAACTACGACCTGGAAGTCCCGGCCCCGGCGCCGCCCTCGGCGCAGAACTGGCTCGGCACCGACGACCAGGGACGCGACGTGCTGGCGCGGGTCATCTACGGCTTCCGCATCTCGGTGCTGTTCGCCCTGACCCTGACCCTGGCCAGTTCGGTGATCGGCGTCATCGCCGGCGCCCTCCAGGGCTTCTATGGCGGCTGGGTCGACCTGCTCGGCCAGCGCTTCCTGGAAATCTGGTCCGGGCTGCCCGTGCTCTATCTGCTGATCATCCTGGCCAGCTTCGTGCAGCCGAACTTCTGGTGGCTGCTGGGCATCATGCTGCTGTTCTCCTGGATGAGCCTGGTCGACGTGGTCCGCGCCGAGTTCCTCCGTGGGCGCAACCTGGAATACGTGCGCGCCGCACGTGCGCTGGGCATGGGCAATGGCGCGATCATGTTCCGCCACATCCTGCCCAACGCCATGGTCTCGACCATGACCTTCATGCCCTTCATCCTCACCGGCGCGATCGGCACCCTGACCGCCCTGGACTTCCTCGGTTTCGGCCTGCCTCCGGGCGCGCCCTCGCTGGGGGAACTGGTCGCCCAGGGCAAGAGCAACCTGCAGGCGCCCTGGCTGGGCATCAGCGCCTTCGCCGTGCTGGCACTCATGCTGAGCCTGCTGGTGTTCATCGGCGAGGCCGCCCGCGATGCTTTCGACCCGAGGAAATGACATGAGCCAGAACGAAACCCTGCTGCAAGTTCGCGACCTGGCCGTCGAGTTCGTCATGGGCGAGCAGTGCCAGCGCGTGGTCGAGGGCGTCAGCTTCGACATTCACAAAGGCGAGACCCTGGCCCTCGTTGGCGAAAGCGGCTCGGGCAAGTCGGTCACCGCGCACTCCATCCTGCGCCTGCTGCCCTACCCCCTCGCCCGCCACCCGTCCGGCAGCATCGAATACGCCGCTGAAGACCTGCTCAAACTCGGCGAGGGTCGCCTGCGTGGCATTCGCGGGAACCGTATCGCCATGGTCTTCCAGGAGCCGATGACCTCGCTCAACCCGCTGCACAGCATCGAGAAGCAGATCAACGAGGTGCTGGCCCTGCACAAGGGCCTGCGCGGCAAGGCCGCCAGTGCGCGCACGCTGGAGCTGCTGGAGCTGGTCGGCATTCCCGAGCCGAAGAAACGCCTGAAGGCCTACCCCCACGAACTGTCCGGCGGCCAACGCCAGCGCGTGATGATCGCCATGGCCCTGGCCAACGAGCCGCAACTGCTGATCGCCGACGAACCGACCACCGCGCTGGACGTCACGGTGCAGCTGAAAATCCTCGAACTGCTCAAGGATCTGCAGGCGCGCCTGGGCATGTCGCTGCTGCTGATCAGCCACGATCTCAACCTGGTGCGCAGAATTGCGCATCGCGTATGTGTCATGCAGCGCGGTCGCATCGTCGAACAGGCGTCGTGTGAAGAATTGTTCCAGGCTCCGCAGCATCCCTATACCAGGGAACTGCTCGGTGCCGAGCCCAGCGGCGAACCTGCGGCCAACCCCGTGGGCCAGCCGCTGCTGGAAGTGGACGACCTGCGCGTGTGGTTCCCGATCAAGAAGGGCCTGCTGCGTCGGACGGTGGATCATGTCAAAGCGGTGGACGGTATCAACTTCAGCCTGCCCCAGGGCCAGACCCTGGGCATCGTCGGCGAGAGTGGCTCCGGCAAATCCACCCTGGGCATGGCCATTCTGCGGCTGCTCGCCAGCCAAGGTGACATCCGCTTCCAGGGTCAGCATCTGCAGGGCCTTAGCCAGCAGCAGGTACGTCCGCTGCGCCGGCAGATGCAGGTGGTGTTTCAGGACCCCTTCGGCAGCCTGAGCCCACGCATGTCGGTGAGCCAGATCGTCGGTGAGGGTCTGCGCATTCACGGTATGGGCAACGAGGCGGAACAGGAACAAGCCATCATCGACGCGCTTTTGGAGGTAGGGCTGGACCCGCAGACGCGGCATCGCTACCCCCACGAGTTTTCTGGCGGACAACGGCAGCGGATTGCCATTGCCCGAGCACTGGTGTTGAAACCGGCGCTGATCCTGCTGGACGAGCCCACTTCGGCGCTCGACCGCACGGTACAGCGTCAGGTGGTGGAGTTGTTGCGCGGCTTGCAGGCCAAGTACAACCTGACCTATCTGTTTATCAGCCATGATCTGGCGGTAGTCAGAGCGCTGAGCCATCAGCTGATGGTGGTCAAGCAGGGCCAGGTAGTCGAACAGGGGTCTGCCGAGTCGATCTTCAGTGCACCGCAACACCCTTATACGCAGCAGTTGCTGGAAGCCGCTTTCATGGCCCCGGCAACGGCTCACTGATCCTTGAAACAGGAAGAGGAATAGCACAATGGGTTTTCTAACCGGTAAGCGCGTACTCATCGTTGGCGTAGCCAGCAAACTGTCCATCGCCTCGGGTATCGCCGCCGCCATGCACCGCGAAGGTGCCGAGCTGGCTTTCACCTACCAGAACGAAAAGCTCAAGGGTCGCGTCGAAGATTTCGCTGCCGGCTGGGGCTCCAGTGCCGACCTGTGCTTCCCTTGCGATGTGGCCAGCGACGAGGAAATCGCCGCGGTATTCGAAGCGCTGAGCAAGAAATGGGACGGCCTGGACTGCATCGTCCACTCCGTCGGTTTCGCTCCGGGTGACCAGCTGAACGGCGACTTCACCGACGTCACCACCCGTGAAGGCTTCAAGATCGCCCACGACATCAGCGCCTACAGCTTCGTCGCCCTGGCCAAGGCCGGTCGCGAGATGATGAAAGGCCGCAACGGCAGCCTGCTCACCCTCTCCTACCTGGGTGCCGAGCGCACCATGCCCAACTACAACGTCATGGGCATGGCCAAGGCCAGCCTGGAAGCCGGCGTTCGCTACCTCGCCGGCAGCCTCGGCCCGGAAGGCACCCGCGTCAACGCCATCTCCGCCGGCCCGATCCGCACCCTGGCCGCCAGCGGCATCGCCAGCTTCCGCAAGATGCTGGCTGCCAACGAGAAGCAGACCCCGCTGCGCCGCAACGTCACCATCGAGGAAGTCGGCAACGCCGGCGCATTCCTCTGCTCCGACCTGGCTTCGGGCATCAGCGGTGAAATCATGTACGTCGACGGCGGCTTCAACACCACCGCCATGGGCGCCATGGAAGACTGATCCGCGCCGCTCCCGGCAGAGCAGTTGCCAGGAGCGTCTCGCTGTCATCCCCGGATGGCAGGCAATAAAAAACCCGCACACCGTGCGGGTTTTTTATTGCCTGTTCCAGCGCCTCGCCAGAGGCACTGGAGGAGCGACTCAGAAGCGCTCGATATCGGCTTCGGCGGCCAGCTGCTTGCGCAGTGCGGCGAAGTCCTGCTGGCCTTCGCGCGAGGCCAGGAAGTTGCGGTACATGGCCAGTTGCTCGGCCGCCAGCGCTTCTTCCGGCACGTTGACGCCGTCCAGGCGCAACAGCACGTAGTCACCCGTGTTCAGGGTCACGCCGGCAAAGGTCGGCTCACCCGCCTTGCTCGGCTTGGCCATGCGGAACAATGCCTGCAGTACCTTGGGCTCCACGCCGTCCTGGCTGCGGGTTGCCGCTTCCTGGACCTGCCAGCCGGCATCCTGGGCCTCGCCAGCCTGGGCTGCGGCCAGGCGCTTCTCACCCTCGGCCTTGGCTGCCGCGCTTGCACGCTCCTGCAGCAGATGACCGCGAATGCTCTCGGCAACCTGCTCCAGCGGCAACTGCTCGGGCTGGTTGTGCTCCTTGACGCGAACGACGACGACGGTGCTCGGGTCCAGCTCGATGGTCGAGCTGTTGGCGCCATCCTCGAGAACCTCGGGGCTGAATGCCGCCTGCAGCACCTGACGATTGGCCGTGATGCCGGTAGCGCCGCCTTCGCGGCCAACGGGCTCGCTGACCTTGACCTCGAGACCGAGATCCTGAGCCGGCTGCGCCAGATCCGAAGCCTCGAACGCCGCATCTTCCAGTTGCTTGGTCGCCTCGACGAAACGCTGCTCGACCTGCTGCGCCTTGAAGTCACGCGCCAGCTTATCCTTGAGGCTATCGAAGCTCGGCACCTCAGGCGACTGGACACCCAGCAGCTTGATCAGGTGCCAGCCGAACGCGCTCTTCACCGGCGCGGAGACTTGCCCCTGCTGCAGTGCATAAAGCGCCTCTTCGAAGGCCGGATCGTAGACGCCAGGGCCGGCATAGCCCAGATCACCGCCGTCGGCGGCCGAGCCCGGATCCTGAGAGAACTCCTTGGCCAGTGCCGCGAAGTCTTCGCCAGCGTCGATGCGCGCCTTGATTTCCTCGGCCTTGGCACGGGCCGCCTCGTCATCACCCTCGATGAGAATGTGCGCGGCATGGCGCTGCTCGGCGAGGTTGGCGATCTCGCTCTCGTACGCCGGCTTGAGGTCCTCGTCACTCACTTCGATCTGATCGAAGAAGCTGTCCTTCTTCAGCTCGACGTATTCCAGCACCACCTGTTCAGGGCTCATGAACTCGCTGGCGTGCTCGTCGTAGTAAGCCTTGACGTCGCCGTCGCTGAGTTCGACCGCAGCGGTGTCGGCCTTGATGGTCAGGCTGGCGAAATCACGCGTCTGACGCTCGAGATTGGCGAAGGCAAGCGCCTGCTGCTCGGTGACGAAGCTGCTGGCACCGATGCCTGCGCGCAACTGCCCAATCAGCATTTCCTCTTCCAGCATCTGGCGGAACTGCAGGCGGGTGTAACCCATCTGGCGAATCACCTGGTCGAAACGCGCCGCGTCGAAGCGGCCGTCGGCCTGAAACTCCGGCGTCTGCAGGATGACCTGGTCGAGCGCGGGCTGCGAGAAGGCGAAACCGGCGTCGCCAGCGGCCTGCAGCAGCAGCTTGCGGTCGATCAGACCTTTGAGCGAAGACTCGCGCAGCAGCTTGTCGTCGAGCAGCGAGGCATCGAAATCACGCCCCAGTTGCTGCAGCAGTTGACGACGCTGCATCTCAACGGCCTGGTTCAGCTCGTTGAGGGTAATGGTGTCACCGTTCACGTCCGCAGCGTTGTTGCGATTGCTGGTCCCCGTGACGATGGCTTCGAAACCGGTAAAGGCCATCAGCATGACGATGAGGCCGATGATGGTTTTGGCAATCCAACCGCGTGAATTGTCCCTGATGTTTTGCAGCATGCTTCCCCCAGAACGACTGTACAGAGCCACCAGCCGCGCAGTGTGGGTAATGTCCAGATAGAAGAAAGGCGCATCCTTGGATGCGCCTTCTCGTAACGCGTTAAGCGGTCAGTGCAGAAGACCTGCTCTGCCTCCTAACAGCCGCTGGGCATGGCCCTGACGGCGAGGCAAACCCGGAAGACGCTTAGTTGACGGCGTCTTTCAGAGCCTTGCCAGCTTTGAAGCCTGGGATCTTGGCGGCGGCGATGCTGATCGGCTTGCCGGTCTGCGGGTTGCGGCCAGTGCGAGCAGCACGCTCTTTGACAGCGAAGGTGCCGAAGCCAACCAGGACAACGGAGTCACCAGCCTTCAGGGCGCCAGTGACGGATTCAATCACTGCATCCAGCGCGCGGCCAGCAACAGCTTTCGGGATATCAGCAGATGCAGCGATGGCATCGATCAGTTCCGACTTGTTCACTCTAAGTCCCCTTATTTCTGTTGAGTTTGTTTCTTGATTTTTAGTGTAAGCAAAGCGGGTGCTGGATGGCTCGCCGACACAATAAAAGCCGCTTTATAACAAGGGCTGAAAAATTGTGTCAAGAAAGCCCCCCGGCTAATGCGTGCTGATTCGCTCCTTGGAATCAGACTCGCGCTTGTCATCCGTTGCAACCATCTCGGGAGCCGCATCAGGCAAGGGCTCCGGGGCGTATTGCAGCGCAATTTGCAGGACCTCGTCAATCCATTTAACCGGTTTAATCTGCAGGTCTTGCTTAATATTTTCCGGAATTTCTTTCAGGTCACGCACATTTTCTTCCGGAATGATCACCGTCTTGATCCCACCACGGTGAGCGGCCAGAAGTTTTTCCTTGAGCCCGCCGATCGCCAGCACCTGACCACGCAGGGTGATTTCCCCCGTCATGGCGACGTCCGCGCGCACCGGAATCTGCGTCAGCGCCGACACCAGCGCCGTGCACAGGCCGATGCCTGCACTCGGGCCGTCCTTGGGCGTCGCACCTTCCGGCATATGGATGTGAACGTCGCGCTTCTCGTTGAAATCGCTGGGAATTCCGAGGCTTCTGGCGCGACTGCGGACCACCGTCATGGCAGCCGTCATGGACTCCGCCATGACATCGCCGAGGGAACCGGTCTTGATCAGATTGCCCTTGCCCGGCACCACCGCCGTCTCGATGGTGAGCAGCTCGCCACCCACCTGAGTCCAGGCCAGACCGGTCACCTGACCGATCTGATCCTGCTGCTCGGCAAGGCCATAGCGATGCTTGCGCACGCCCAGGAAGTGCTCCAGCGACTCCGCCGTCACCGTGACCTGGAAGCGCTTCTCGCGCATGTGCTCCTTCACCGCCTTGCGGCACACCTTGGCAATCTGCCGCTCCAGGCTGCGCACACCCGCCTCGCGGGTGTAGTAACGAATGATGTCGCGAATCGCCGCCTCGTCGAATGCCAGTTCGCCCTTCTTCAGGCCATTGGCCTGGATCTGCTTGGGCGCCAGGTACTTGATGGCGATGTTGACCTTCTCGTCCTCGGTGTAACCCGGCAGACGGATGATTTCCATCCGGTCCAGCAGCGGACCGGGGATGTTCATCGAGTTGGCCGTACAGAGGAACATCACGTCCGACAGGTCGTAGTCGACCTCCAGATAGTGATCGTTGAAATTGTGGTTCTGCTCGGGATCAAGGACTTCGAGCAGCGCCGAGGCGGGGTCGCCGCGCATGTCCTGCCCCATCTTGTCGATCTCGTCGAGCAGGAACAGCGGGTTGCGCACGCCGACCTTGGTCAGTTTCTGGATCAGGCGCCCAGGCATCGAACCGATGTAGGTACGGCGATGGCCGCGAATCTCGGCCTCGTCACGCACGCCACCCAGGGCCATGCGCACGAACTTGCGGTTGGTCGCGGTAGCGATGGACTCGGCCAGCGAGGTCTTGCCCACGCCGGGCGGCCCCACCAGGCACAGCACCGGCCCCTTGAGCTTCTTCACCCGCTTCTGCACGGCGAGGTACTCGAGAATGCGTTCCTTGACCTCTTCGAGGCCATAGTGGTCGGCATCGAGGATGCTTTCGGCACGTGCCAGATCGAGGCGCACCTTGCTCTCGGCCTTCCACGGCACGTTCACCAGCCAGTCGATATAGGAGCGCACCACGGTGGCTTCGGCGGACATCGGCGACATCTGCTTGAGCTTGTTCAGCTCCGCATTGGCCTTGGTCAGCGCCTCCTTGGACAGGCCCGCGTTGTCGATGCGCTTGCGCAGTTCATCGAGCTCGTTGTGCCCCTCGTCGATGTCGCCCAGCTCTTTCTGAATGGCCTTCATCTGCTCATTCAGGTAGTACTCGCGCTGGCTGCGCTCCATCTGCTTCTTGACGCGACCACGGATGCGTTTCTCGACCTGCAGCAGGTCGATCTCGGCGTCCAGCAGGGCCAGCACGTGCTCGACACGAGCGGACAGGGAGGTGATTTCGAGGATTTCCTGCTTCTGCTCGATCTTCAGCGCCATGTGCGCGGCCATGGTGTCGACCAGGCGGCTGGGCTCATCGATGCTGTTGAGCGACGAAAGCACCTCGGCGGGCACCTTCTTGCCCAGCTGCACGTACTGCTCGAACTGGCTCAGCAGGCTGCGCGTGAAGACTTCGGACTCGCGCTCGGCGGTTTCGCCCTCTTCGATCAGCAGCACCTCGGCACGGCAGTGCTCGTCCACTTCGAGGACACGCTCGATGGAGCCACGCTGCTCGCCCTCGACCAGCACCTTGACGGTGCCATCAGGCAACTTGAGCAGCTGCAGCACGGTGGCGACGGTGCCAACACGATAGAGGTCCTGATCATCCGGATCATCGACCGCCGGGTTCTTCTGGGCCACCAGCAAAATCTGCTTGTCACCCGTCATCGCGGCCTCGAGGGCCTCGATGGATTTCTCACGCCCGACGAAAAGCGGGATGACCATGTGCGGATAGACCACAACATCGCGCAACGGCAGGAGAGGCAATTCGATGGTTGTCTTCATGATTTCGGCTCAGCGGCGGCCATAAGGCCGTAAACAGGCGGGATTACCCTTGGCTTTTAAGATGGGGGCAGTGCCCGTAAAAAACAAGCGCAATGTCCACAAAAGCAAAGGGCCCCTGGGGGCCCCTTGCGTGCATCGTGTGACAGGCGTTACGCGTCTGGCGCGGCCTTCGCGGGCGGCTCGCTGTTCTCGTAGATCAGCAGCGGCTTGGAAGAACCATCGATGACGCTCTCGTCGATCACCACCTTGCTCACGTCCTGCTGGGACGGGATTTCATACATGGTGTCGAGCAGAATGCCCTCCAGGATCGACCGCAGACCACGCGCACCGGTCTTGCGCTCCAGGGCCTTCTGCGCCACGGATTTCAGCGCATCCGGACGGAACTCCAGGTCCACGCCCTCCATCTCGAAGAGCTTGCCGTACTGCTTGGTCAGCGCGTTCTTCGGCTCGGTCAGGATCTGCACCAGGGCCGCCTCATCCAGCTCTTCGAGGGTCGCGATGACCGGCAGACGACCGACGAACTCGGGGATCAGGCCGAACTTGACCAGATCGTCCGGCTCGACCTCACGCAGCGACTCGCCGATCTTCTTGCCCTCTTCCTTGCTGCGCACCTCGGCACCGAAACCGATACCGCCCTTGGTGGAGCGGGCCTGAATGACCTTCTCCAGACCAGCGAAGGCGCCGCCGCAGATGAACAGGATGTTGCGCGTGTCGACCTGCAGGAACTCCTGCTGCGGGTGCTTGCGGCCGCCCTGCGGCGGCACCGAAGCCACGGTCCCCTCGATCAGCTTGAGCAGGGCCTGCTGCACGCCCTCGCCCGATACGTCACGGGTGATCGACGGGTTGTCGGACTTGCGCGAGATCTTGTCGATTTCGTCGATGTAGACGATGCCCATCTGGGCCTTCTCGACATCGTAATCGCACTTCTGCAGCAGCTTCTGGATGATGTTCTCGACGTCCTCGCCCACGTAACCGGCCTCGGTCAGCGTGGTCGCGTCGGCGATGGTGAACGGCACATTGAGCAGGCGCGCCAGGGTTTCCGCCAGCAGCGTCTTGCCCGAACCGGTCGGACCGATCAGCAGGATGTTGCTCTTGCCCAGCTCGACATCGTCTTTCTTGTCGCGCTGATTGAGACGCTTGTAGTGGTTGTACACCGCTACCGACAGCACCTTCTTCGCACGCTCCTGACCAATCACATACTGATCGAGGATGCTGCTGATTTCCTTGGGTGCCGGGAGTTTGTGCGCGCTGCTCTCGGCCTGGGCTTCCTGCACCTCCTCGCGGATGATGTCATTGCACAGGTCGACGCATTCGTCGCAGATGAAGACGGAAGGACCGGCGATCAACTTGCGCACTTCGTGCTGGCTCTTGCCGCAGAAGGAGCAATATAGCAGTTTGCCGCTGTCCTCACCGTTACGGGTGTCAGTCATTCGATCAATCCAATACGGTAGGCTTGAAACACAAGATGAAGGCAAATGCGGGCATTTTCAAGGGCACGAATCGTCCCCGTGCAGAATGCCCGCAGCCGGCGCCTCATCTACACCGGCATTTGACGCTTCTCATGCACCGCATCGACCAGGCCGTACTCGACGGCACGCGACGCGCTCATGAAGTTGTCGCGGTTGGTATCACGCTCGATGGTTTCCAGGTTCTGCCCCGTGTGATGCGCCAGCAACTCGTTCAGGCGCTCACGGATGAAGAGGATTTCCTTGGCATGGATCTCGATATCCGAGGCCTGACCCTGGAAGCCGCCCAACGGCTGGTGGATCATCACGCGCGAGTTCGGCAGGCAGAAACGCTTGCCCTTGGCGCCGCCGGCCAGCAGGAAAGCACCCATGCTGCAGGCCTGACCGATGCAGGTGGTGGACACGTCCGCCTTGATGAACTGCATGGTGTCGTAGATGGCCATACCGGCCGTCACCGAACCGCCCGGCGAGTTGATGTACAGGTGAATGTCCTTGTCCGGGTTCTCTGCTTCCAGGAACAGCAGCTGGGCGCAGATCAGGTTGGCCATGTAGTCCTCGACCTGGCCCACCAGGAAGATCACACGCTCCTTGAGCAGGCGCGAGTAGATGTCATAGGCACGCTCGCCACGAGCGGACTGCTCGATGACCATCGGCACCAGGCCGCCAGCGGCCTGGATTTCAGGCATGTTTTGCATAAAAGGATTGCGGGACATGTCTTGCGCTCACTCCCTAATAGTCATGTCTCAAATACACATAAGCCAGCACGGAGGCTGGCTTATGGTGGTGTTCTCGAACGAGGTGACCCGATCAGTCGGCTTTAGGAGCTTCCGCCGGCTTGACTGCGTCTTCGTAGGAAACCGCTTTATCGGTCACGTTGGCCTTCTGCAGAACAGTATCTACAACTTGTTCTTCCAGTACAACCGAACGCACTTCGTTCATCTGCTGATCGTTCTTGTAGTACCAGGCGACCACTTGCTCGGGCTCCTGGTAGGCGGAGGCCATCTCTTCGATCAGCTCGCGCACACGGGCCTCGTCAGGCTTCAGCTCGAACTGCTTGACCACTTCCGCGACGATCAGGCCCAGCACGACGCGACGCTTGGCCTGCTCTTCGAACAGTTCGGCCGGCAGTTGGTCTGGCTTGATGTTGCCACCGAACTGCTGAACAGCCTGCACGCGCAGACGATCCACTTCGTTGCCGATCAGCGCCTTCGGTACTTCGACCGGGTTGGCAGCCAGCAGGCCGTCCATTACCTGGTTCTTGACCTTGGACTTGATGGCCTGGCGCAGCTCGCGCTCCATGTTCTTGCGAACTTCGGCGCGGAAGCCTTCCAGACCGCCTTCCTTGATGCCGAACAGGGCGAAGAACTCGTCGTTCAGCTCAGGCAGTTGCGGTGCGGAAACGCTGTTCACGGTCACGGTGAACTCGGCGGTCTTGCCGGCCAGATCGAGGTTCTGATAGTCCTCGGGGAAGGTCGGGTTGATGACGCGTTCTTCACCCGCCTTGACGCCGACCAGAGCCTCTTCGAAGCCCGGGATCATGCGGCCGGAGCCCAGCACCAGCTGAGTGCCCTTGGCGCTGCCGCCGGCGAAGGCTTCGCCGTCGATCTTGCCAACGAAGTCGATGTTCAGCTGGTCGTCGTTCTCAGCAGCACGCTCGACGGTTTCGAAGCGAGTGTTCTGCTTGCGCAGGATGTCCAGCATGTTGTCGACATCGCTGTCAGCCACGTCGGCCTGCAGGCGCTCGATGGCGATGGAGTCGAAGCCGGAAACCTCGAACTCGGGGAAAACTTCGAAAGTCGCGACGTATTCCAGGTCCTTGCCCTTCTCGAAGGACTTCGGCTCTACCGCAGGAGCGCCGGCCGGGTTCAGCTTCTGCTCGACCACGGCTTCATAGAAGGTGGCCTGGATCAGGTCGCCCAGTGCTTCCTGACGAGCGGCGTCTTCGTAACGCTGACGAATGACGCTCATCGGCACCTTGCCAGGACGGAAGCCAGGAACCTTGGCACGACGGGCAGTCTGTTGCAGACGCTTGTTGACTTCGGTCTCGATGCGCTCGACGGGGACGCCGACGGTCATGCGGCGCTCAAGAGCAGAAGTGCTTTCAACAGAAACTTGCATGGATATTCCTCGTTGCACAGACATAAGCCGGCTCGAACCGGCCCCGAATCAAGGCCAAGCATTCTAGAGGGTCGATATGAAGAAGTCACCCTAGAAACAGGCGGCAATGCGGGGGGATTTGTAAGATGGTGCGGACGGAGAGACTCGAACTCACCACACCCCGGCGGCCAGGCCTGGAGGCCTTGATTTGTGTGAATGGGCGCGTGTGCGTGAGCGTGAATCTGTTCCCAGCTTGTTCCCAGTGAGAACGAGCAAGGGTGCTCAGCACCGCAGGCGGCGGCATTCTACACGGATTTATTTTGAGGCAAAGGAAAAAGGTAATTTTGGTAATTTCGACGGCTGGAAGCGGCTGAACCTCAGTATTTTCAATGGGTTATAGGTACGTTAGAAAGGTAATAAATCAGTAATCAGAAGGTTAGGAGATTACCCTAAGCACCGGTCAGAAATCGCAAAATGAAAAGCCTTTATAATCAGTAGCTTGCAGAAAAATTACCTTTACCATTACCCAAAATTACCAGCCAAGGTAATAGCCCAAGCCCAGGCTTTTCGGGGCCTCCAGCGCTGCCAGACCATCTCATTACCAAAATTACCCATTCTCGATACCGTCTCAGCCAGCTTGAGCAGGAAGGCGCCTAAACGCCCCTGCATGAGGCCGTTGCCGCAGGGATTCGCAGGGTCCTGGCACAGGCTGAACGCTGCATGTAGCCCCCAGCCTGGGCCGTCTGGCGCCCAGCGCGGGCATGCAGTAATTCCGACACGTTTAGCGGGCAGGCGTGGAGGGGGGAAGACTGCGCGCGCCGGGTGCTGCTACCCCCTGCCACCTCCTGGCGAGCTGGCTCGGGCGGCGGGTGGCGTTCGGCTGGGTCTGCCGCGACCTGGGCGCGCTGCTCACCCCGTTTGTGCAGGACGCCATTCGTCTGCAAGCCCCGTATTTACTGGGCTGAAGGCATTTTTAAATGGACTGAAACGCCCTGTTATGGCATGGTTAGCTGGGGTACTTCATACATACAGAGGCCTTCTTTTTAGGCCGCCCAGACACAAAAAAGCCGCCAGAAAGGCGGCTTGGTCAGTTGCTCTGTCGATCAGCTGTCACTGGTGCCGGGGAGCCTGAACTCGTCGAAGCGAATCACCTCTTCCCCCAGCCACTCATTCACCTGCAGCAGCTTGGCCTGGATCGGCTCCAGTTCGTTCATGGCCCAGATGGCGGCGGCGTCCTTGATTGAGCCGAAGCCGCCAGCGTTCTGCGGCACGATGCCCATCAGTTGGGGCGGGGTCCGCAACGCTGCGAGCATGTCGTCGCGGCTGATGTTCTTGATGGCCGCGAAGTCATCCTTGGCCGCCACCTCACTGATCGGGATTAGCTGGATACCCTCTTTCTTCCCACCAGGTGCGTACATGAACAGGTTACGGAAATTCCCCGGACCTTTGCTGTTCTTCATAGCTTCGCGCAGATCGGTGACGAAGCTCTCGTCCTGCACCGCATCCGTCATGTAGAGGATGAACCCGGCGTGGCTACCGTTCTGGTAGTACTTGCGGCGGAACAGCGTGGCACTCTCGTTGAGCAGCGCACTCTGGAGCGCCGCCATCCATTCCGGCAACCCGTAGATTTCCTGGTTGATGTCCGCCTCGCGCACATGGCCGATGCTGCCTGTCTTGAACTCGTGTTCGTCTTTCCAGCCGCGCACCTGGTAGTAAGTGTCGAGATCCACGCCCCGGCGCACGTACTTCGCCAGCACCGGCTGCAAGCCCATGGCCTGGCGCAGCATGTTGTCTCGTTTCTCTAGGTAGGCATTGCCGCTCCAACCGAAATCCGTAGCGAACTGCTCAAACGTCTGGCGGCTCAGTAGTCTGTGCGGCTTGAATGTCCGCACCAGCATATTGCGGCGAAAGTTCAGGCCGGAACCCAGATAAACACTGGCCTTCGTCGCCCTGGCCAACCCGTCAAGCGAAACCGGCGGCTCGTACCAGCGGCCATTGGCCCAGCACTCCAGATGGTCGAGCACCTCACGTCCATCAAGCACCGGTACCGGGTCGCCGAACGTGAACGCGGCAGCACCTGCAGCACCCTGCCCGGTCAATACCTCCCCCTCAAGCGGCGGCTTGGTCTCGGCCACCTGCTGGCCGCGCTTCCGATTTCTGCTCATCTAACAAATCTCCATGATGGCCGTGTTGGATGAGGTCCTGCCTTCCAACGGCTCGTTGAACAGGGCATGGAACAGCGCCCAGGCCAGGTCAGCGTGACCTGTCGCCTCGCTGCGCCCTGCCGTATAGGTGAAGCTCTTCCCGCTCGGCGTCATCGTCTTGCGGATGGCCATCAGCGCCTGGGCGATATCGGTGGCGCCGGCGTCGAACTCAAGGCGCCCTTTGCGCACCACATCCCACGCCTTCATCACCAGCTGGGTTTTCACCTCTGGGCTGTAACTGAAGGTGCGCAAGCCGGGGAAGAACTGCTTGACCAGCTGCGCCACCCCGGTACCCATGCCCGTGGTGTCGATGCCGATATAAGTGACCCAATAGATTTGCGTGAGCTGGCGGATTTTCTCGGCCTGCGCCTCGAAATCCATGCCCCGGAACTGGAAGCGATCCAGCACCCGGAATTTCCCGCCCGGCACAGTCGGCGGGGCCAGCACCACCAGGCCGGCGCTGTCGCCGTTCTCGGCAGGGTCGTAGCCCAGCCAAACCTGGCGATCACCGAAGGGCCTGGCTGCAAACGGCTTGTAATCTGGCCAGTCCCACGACTCGACCATGCACGGCTGCAGCATCGTGAGCGGGAAGATGCTGTCGCCGTCGTCGACGAACTGACACATCATCAGGTTCTCGAAAGACGGCGCGTCGTACTCCATGCGCAGCTCTTCCAGGTCGAACAGATCGCACCCGCGCGCCTCGGCGTCCAGAATCGTCACGATCTGCCGCCACACCCTGTCCTCGCACAGCCGCCCCATCTGCAGCGCGTCGTGGGTCACATCCAGCTTGATATGCTGGGAAGTCGGCCGCCCCTTGTTGAAGCGCTCGCCGGTCCAGTAGACATAGGCCGGGTGCGCCATCGAGCTGGGCGTCGAGAAATACGTCTTTCGCCACCGCTTCTGCGACGCCATCCCCGACGCGACCTTGTTGATTTCCGGGAAGCCATGCACCCAGAAAAATTCGTCGAAGTAGAAGTTGCCCGACCGCCCCTGCGCCGTGCGGAAGTTCGTGCCCAGGAAGTGCAGCTCGGCGTTGTTCCACAACACGATGGGGTCGCCCGTCAGCTTCACCCCCAACACCTCATTCAAAAACGCCTGCATGTACGTCTTGAACTGGTGCGCTTGCGCCTTCGAGGCAGACAAGAAAATCTGATTTCGCCCCGTGGTGATCGCATCGATCAGCGCCTCACGGGCGAAATAGAACGTCGCCCCGATCTGGCGAGACTTCAGAATCATCCGCGTGCGCTGATTGCCAGCACGCCACCAATCGAGCTGATAGTCGAAACAGCTATCGCGGAACGCCTCGACCAGCGTCTCGATCTGCTCTTCGCTCAGCTCATTGCGCACCGGCGCCTTCTTCGGCCCCTCGTTGCGCTTGGCGATATCCGGGTTTAGGTCGGTCTCAGTACCGCCGCCCTGGTATTTCTGGATTCGCGCCTGCCGCTCCAACTGCCGATGCAGCAGGTCGATTTCCTTGAAGTCGCCGCTGGTCTTGCCGTCTTTCAGAATCAGCTGCACCAGGCGCGCTTCCAGCGCCCCGCCGATCCGCTCGACATTGTCCGCGCGGTCCCACTCGTCGCGGCTCTTCCAGCTGTGGACCGTGCGCTCTTTCTCGCCCAGGTAGTCGGCGATATCGGTGACGCGCCACCCCGTCCAGTACAGAAACTTGGCCTGGCGGCGGCTGTCGGTGAAGGGTGCGGGCTGAGCGATAGCATTCATGGCGCCGATGCTGCCGCCCGCGCGCGTGAGCCGTTACCGGCTGGCGTCGTACCGCCCCCCGCTCCGCCGCTAGCGCGTTGCCGCTCGTTGCCCGCGTGCCGACCATGCCCTCAACGCGAAACCCGCACCGAGGATTCCCAAGCATGTCCGCCGCCGCCAAGAAATTCCGCTCCAACTGGTTCCGTGTCGCCGTCGAAGGCGCCACCACTGACAAACGCAAAATTGAGCGTTCCTGGCTGGAGCAAGCCGCCAAGAATTTCAGCCAGAACACCTACGGTGCCCGCGTCTGGCTGGAGCACTACCGCAGCCTGCTGCCCGATAGCCCATTCAAGGCTTACGGCGACATCACCGCCGTCAAGACCGAAGAAGTCGAGATTGCCGGCCAGAAGAAACTGGCCCTGTTCGTCCAGATCGATCCGACCCCCGAACTGGTCGCCATGAACAAGGCCAAGCAGAAGATCTACACCTCCATCGAGATCGACGACAGCTTCGCCGACTCTGGCGAGGCCTACATCGTCGGCCTGGCGGTCACCGACTCGCCCGCCAGCCTCGGTACCGACGTGCTCGCCTTCTCCGCGCAAAAGCCCGAGGCCAGCCCGTTCAAGGATCGCCACTACTCCGAAACCTCCATGTTCACCGAGGCAGTGGAAACCGAAATCAAGTTCGAGGAAGTCGAAGACACCCCGAACATGTTCGCGGCCCTGCGCGGCAAGGTCGGCGAACTGCTGGGCAAGACCAAGGAAAAGGAAGGCAAGGATGCCGCCAACTTCAACGCGCTGGCCGCACTGATCGAAGACCTGGCCGAACACGGCGCCAAGCAGGCCGAAGCCTTCGCCACCGTCAAGACCGCCCACGAAAAACTCCAGGCCGACCACACCAAGCTGGCGGGCGACTTCGCCGACCTGCTCAAGCGCCTGGAAAACACCCCAAGTCAACAGCACAGCCAACGCCCTGCGGTAACCGGTGGTGACGGCAAAACCCTCACCGACTGCTGATCCCCAACGGACAACGCCCTAGCCAAGGAACACCGGAGAACCCAATGCGCAACGATACCCGCCAACACTTCGACGCCTACCTGAGCCAACTCGCCGCGCTCAGTGGCGTGTCTGACGCCACCAAATCCTTCGCCGTCGACCCGACCGTCCAGCAGCGGCTGGAAACCCGCATGCAGGAATCCAGCGAATTCCTCAGCCGCATCGGCATGGTCCCGGTGGACGAACTCAAGGGCGAGAAAGTCGGCCTCGGAGTCAGCAGCACCATCGCCGGCCGCACCGACACCACCGGCGCCGGTGTACGCACCCCGCGCGACGTATCCGACCTGACCAGCGACGGCTATGAATGCCGACATACCGACTTCGACACCGCTGTCCGCTACTCGCAGCTCGACGCTTGGGCCAAGTTCCCCGACTTCCAGGCCCGCCTGCGTGACGCCATCCTCAAGCGCCAGGCGCTCGACCGCATCATGATCGGCTTCAACGGCACCAGCGCCGCAGCCACCACCGACCGCGCAGCCAACCCGCTGCTGCAGGACGTCAACATCGGCTGGCTGCAGAAGTACCGCAACCATGCCCCGGCCCGCGTCCTCAAGGACGGCAAGACCGCCGGCAAGATCCTCATCGGCACCGGCGTCGACGCCGACTACAACAACCTCGACGCTCTGGTCTTCGACGCCATCGCCAACATGATCGACCCTTGGCACCGCAAAGACCCCGGCATCGTCGTCATCCTCGGCAGCGCCCTGGTGCACGACAAGTACTTCCCGCTGATCAACAAGGAACAGCCAGCGACCGAGAAGCTGGCCACCGACATGATCATTTCGCAGAAGCGCATGGGCGGTAAGCAGCCGGTCGAAGTGCCCTACGTGCCGGACAACGCCATGCTCATCACCAGCCTGGAAAACCTGGCCATCTACTGGCAGACCGGTGGGCGCCGTCGCTACGTCCAGGAGAACCCGAGCAAGAACCGCATCGAGAACTTCGAGTCCAGCAACGACGATTACGTCGTCGAGGACTACGGCCTCGGCTGCATGGTCGAAAACATCGAGCTGGAGGCCTAACAGCCATGGCCATGAGTCCCGCCAAACGTCACTTCCTTCGCGTCACCGCCGCGCAGGAAGCGGCCAGCACCGCCGCCGACCAGCCCATGGCCGGTAGCGGCGCCTATGAACTGCAAATGGCCCAGCTGCACCAGCACTACCAGCAGCTCAAAGGCATTCAGAGCACCCAGGCGAAAGAGGAACTCAAGGCCAAGCTGCTGCCCGACTACGCCCCCTACATCGCTGGCGTGCTTGCCAGCGGCCAGGGCGCTCAGGACGAAGTGGTCGCCACCATCATGGTGTGGCGCCTCGACGCTGGCGATTACCAAGGCGGGCTTGAAATCGCCGCCTACGTGCTGAAACACGGCCTCACCATGCCGCCGGACCGCTTTGCCCGCAAAGTACCGTGCCTGGTGGCCGAAGAAATCGCCGAAGCCGCGCTCAAGGCACTCAAGGCCGGCGGCACCTTCGACATCAGCGTCCTCGCCGAGGCTGACCGCCTCACTGCTGGCGAAGACATGCCCGACGAAGTACGCGCCAAGCTCATGCTTGCCATGGGCCGAGTCGCTGCCGCCCAGGTCGACCCCGAAAAACCGAACACTGCTGACGCTCACAACCTGGAAGTGGCCCGCCACTTCCTCACCCGCGCCCTGGAGCTGCACGACAAGTGCGGCGGCAAGCGCGACCTGGAGCTCGTCGACCGTCAGCTCAAAAAACACGCTGAGCCACCGGTACCACCGGCAACCTCGGAGACTCAGGAAGCGCCGGTAACGCCGGCGAAGCAAGAGTCCACGGTGACCAAGAAGCCACCAGCTCCCCGGAAACCCCGGACGAGCCGGTCGACGAAGTCATCCCGAAAAGCCAGTACCTCAGCCAGCTAACCGAGCCTTCCCCCGGCACCCCGGCGGCTCGGGGCTGATCAGCAGGTAACTCCTTCCCGCGCTGTGACGCCCCGACCACCGCCGACTTATTCGAGCGGCCTGAAATGAGCGGATTCGTAGGCAACGCACCCGCGCAGCCATTCAACCTCACCAACGATGGCTTCTGGCCAGACATCGACGCCGCCCACCTGCGCGAGCGTCAGCGCATTGGCAGCGACGTCACCAACGCCCGCCTGGAAGAAGCCGCCGTCGCCGCCATGATCAGCGTCAACCGCGAGCTGCGCACCCTCAAGCTGCGCTACATGGCCCTTGGGCACGACACACTAGAGGCCGTACCCGCCGACCAGATCAACAACGAGAGCGAACTCGTCCACACCTACCGCCGCGCCATTTACAGCGAGGCAAGCGCAGAAGTGGCCGAGCGCAAGCGCACCTATTCCGCGACCGAGGCCGGCGCAGCCAGGGGCGAAGCCGAAGAGCTGACCGCCGACGACTACCGCCGCGACAAACGCTTCGCCATCCGCGACCTGCTCGGCATCAGCCGCACAACCGTGGAGCTGCTCTGATGAACAAGCCCCAAGTCATCGACTGGAACGAAATTTCGCGGCGCGGGCTGCTGGAGCGCATCAACCGCGAAATCATGCACCCGCTTGGCCTGGCCGTATGCCGCGAGGTTGAAACCGGCAACTCCCCCGGCGCCCTGGTATCCGATGACGGCCCATGGATCTACCCCGACCAGGCCAACAGCGGCGGGGAACACTACTGATGGACACCCTCCGCACCGTCCAGGGCGACACCGTCGACGCCGTCGTCTGGCGCCATTACGGCCGCACCGCCGGGCTCGTCGAGCTGGTGCTCGACGCCAACCCCGGCCTGGCCGACCTCGGCCCCGTGCTGCCCAACGGCACCCTGATCAACCTGCCCACCGCCGCGCCCCAGGCCGAGCAAAGCCAGATGGTGAACCTATGGAACTGAAACCCGGCGTCATCACCCTCGCCCTCTACAAAGGCAAGGGCCAGTTGTTCAACGCCGCCATTCGCACCTGGACGGGCTCCGAGTTCAGCCACTGCGAACTGCTCATGCCTGACGGCCGCTGGCTCTCGGCCAGCGCCATGGACGGTGGCGTGCGCGCCAAGCGCATCGACTACAAACCCGAACACTGGCACCTGATCCCCGTGCCCTGGGCAAACGCCAAACGCATCGAGCAGGTTTTCGACCGCTACGAAGGCAGCGGCTACGACTGGGCCGGCATCTTCCTCAGCCAGCTGCTGGCCCGAGGCATCCACAGCGAAACCCGCATGTTCTGCAGCGAGTTCTGTGCCGAAGCCCTCGGCTTCACCGATATCGGCCAGTGCTTCAACCCCATGCTCATTGGCCGCGTAGTCGAACGCATCAACCGCCTGCCGTTCGTGCAGCTTGCCCATTCCCTCAACGAGGGCCACCCGGATGCCACATATGCCTGACCGTCCTGAAACCTGGGCCATGGTGCTCGCCTGGCTGGAACATCACCACCCGCTGGTCTACGCCGCCGTGCTGTCCGCCACGCTCGCCGCTGCCCGCCTCATCTACAGCGGCGGCAGCATCCGCCGCGCGCTGGGTGAGGGCTTCATCTGCGGCCTTATCACCCTGGCGCTCAGCAATGGCCTGCCCCTGTTCGGCATGCCTGTAGAAGTGGCCCCATTTTTCGGCGGCATGGTCGGTCTCATCGGCGCCGACGGCGTGCGCGCCGGCCTGAACCGCATCGCAGCCCGCAAGGTAGACACCCTATGACCAAGCCCCTCACCCTCCGCCACGGCGACAAATCCCAGGCCGTCCAGCAACTGCAATGGGCGCTTAACGCCGCCGGCGCCAAGCTGGTACCGGACGGCGACTTCGGCGACGCAACGGAGAAAGCCGTCCGCGCCTACCAGTTGAAAGTGGGCCTGGTCGCCGATGGCGTAGCGGGCGAGAAAACCCTTGGTGCCCTGGCCGGTGCCGACTGCTCGCGCCTGCTCAGCAACGCCACCCTCGTCGCTGCCGCCAAACGCCTGGGCACTGACCTGGCTACCGTCTACGCCGTCAACGAAGTGGAGAGCAACGGCGCCGGCTTCCTCGCCAACGGCAAGCCCAAGATCCTGTTTGAGCGCCACGTCATGCACGCCCGCCTGTGCCTGGTGCGCAGCGAGGGCGACGACAGCGCCGCGCTGATCGCCCGCGCCGACAAGCTCGCCGCTGAGCAACCCAACCTGGTCAACCGCGCCCCCGGTGGCTACGCGGGCGGCACCGCCGAGCACCAGCGCCTGGCCAATGCCCGCTACATCGACACCCTGGCCGCGAATGAGTCCGCCAGCTGGGGCGCCTTCCAGATCATGGGCTACCACGCCGAGCGCCTTGGCTACGACAGCGTCGACGAGTTCATCACCCTCATGCACCAGGACGAAAACCAGCAGTTCGAAGCCTTCGTCCGCTACATCGAAGCCGATGCTGCATTGCTCAAGGCCCTCAAGGCGAAGAAGTGGGCCGAGTTCGCCAAGCGCTACAACGGCCCGGCCTACGCCCGCAACCTCTACGACGTGAAGCTCGAACGCGCCTACGAGCGCCACGCCGGCTGCGGCTGCGGCGGGCAGATGAAGGTGGCGGCGTGACCACCCTGCGCCAATCCCTCTATGGCCTGGCCCTACTCGGCGCCCTCGCCCTGCTGCTCTGGTCCACCTACCAGCAGCACCAGGCCGCCGAGGCAAAGGCCGAGCGTGACGCCCTGCTCATCGACCAACTCACCCAGCGCAACACCCGCCAGGCCAACGCCATCATCCGTATGGGCGGTGAACTGGCCTCCCAACGCCTGGCCCAGCAGTCCATGCAGATCGCCCAGGCCGACGTGCGCCAACAGCACGCCGCCAGCCAGATCCAGAAACAGGAGACCCGCCGCAATGACCAGACCTTTGCTGATTGGAGCGCTCAGCCTCTCCCTGCTGCTGCTCGCCGGCTGCATGAGCGCCCCGCCCTCACCGGAGCAGACGCTTACCGTACTTGGCTGTCCCGTCGTAACGCGCTGCAGCCTGCTGCCAGCAGCGCCACAGAACAACGCTGACCTCAGCGACGACAGCGACTACCTGCTGTCCGCCTGGGCTGAATGCGCCGCCCAGGTCGACGCGGTTTACGAATACCAGCAGCAACAACCAAGGGCCGACCCGTGAACAAAGCCAACAGCCTCAAGCAACACCTCCTGGCCGCAGTGCCCGAGCTGCATGGCAACCCGGACAAACTGCTCGTCTTCATCGACCAGGGCCGCGCCCGCACCACCGTTGTCGATGGCCTGTCATTCGAATACGGCTACACCCTCAACGCCATCCTCACCGACTTCGCCGGCCACCCGGATGCCGTCATCATCCCCGTGATTGCCTGGATGAAGATCAACCAGCCCGACCTGATGCAGAACCTGGACAAAGCCAAGGACGCCATCCAGTTCGAAGCCGACATCCTCGCCAACGACCTGGTCGACATGTCCATCACCCTGCCGCTCACCGAGCGCGTCATCGTCAAGAAACAGCCAGACGGAGCCCTCGACATCACCCACGCCCTCGAGCCGCAACTAGGCGACCTCTGATGGACGAACTGCGCGCAATGGAAGACTGGGCCGGCGCCCTGCTCGCCAAGCTCGATCCCAAGCAGCGCCGCCAGCTCAACCAGGGCATCGCCCGCAAACTGCGCCGCAGCCAGCAACAGCGCATCGCCGCGCAGAAGAACCCAGACGGCACCCCATTCGCACCGCGCAAAGCCCGCCAGCCCCTGCGCAGCAAACAGGGGCGCGTCAAACAAAAGATGTTCACCAAGCTGCGCCAGGCCCGTTACCTCAAGCTGCAGAGCGACGCCAGCAGCATCGCCCTGGGCTTTCTCGCCCGCACCGCCCGCCTCGCCCGCGTTCACCAGTACGGCCTGCGCGACCGCCCAGGCAAAGGCCAGGATGACGTTCAATACAGCCGCCGCGAGCTGCTCGGCTTCGCCGATGCCGACCTCGAAATGATCCGCGACGAACTGCTCGACCACCTCGCACCGTAACGCCCCCCGCTCCGCCGCCGCCTTCGTGCATCACGCGCGCGTGGCAGTAACCATCGGCGCATGAACGCCATTGCCGAACTCCGCCGCCGCCTCGACAACATGATCCGCTCCGGCACCATTGCCGCAGTCGACCATGGCGACCCCGCGCAGGGGCGCCTACCGTGCTGCCGCGTCAAAACCGGCTCCATCCTCACCGGCTGGCTGCCCTTCTTCACCGTCCGCGCCGGCACTACCAACGAATGGAATCCGGTATCGGTCGGCGAGCAATGCACCATCCTCAGCCCCTCCGGTGACCTCGCCCAGGGCCAAGTGCTGGCCGGCCTCTACTCCGCCGCCAACCCGCCCTGCAGCAACAACCCAGCAGCCCACAAAACCGAGTGGGCCAATGGCGACTACGTCGAGCACAACGCCGCAACCGGCGCCTACAGCCTCAAGCTCACCGGTCACGTCCAGATCGACGCGGCCAGCCTCGACATCACCTGCAGCGGCGCCGTGAAGATCAACGGCGCCACCATCGACCTGAACTGAGGCCGCCCATGCCTGCCGTCTCCCGCCTTGGCGACAACTGCACCGGCCACGGCTGCTGGCCCCCGCGCCCCTGCACCGAGGCCAGCCCCAACGTGCGCGTAAACGGCATTGCCGCCCACCGCCAGGGCGACGCCTGGGCCGCCCACACCTGCCCAACCATCCCCGAAACCCATGCCAGCGTGCTGGCCGCCGGCAGCACCACCGTGCGCGTCAACGGCAAGCAGCTCGCCCGCATCGGTGACCCCGTCGCCTGCGGCAGCGCCGTGGCCCAGGGCTCGGCCAACGTATTCGCGGGGGGCTGAGCATGAACAGAATCACCGGCGCCGCCATCACCGAGCTGGACCACATCAAACAGTCGATTGGCGACATTCTCGGCACCCGCATCGGCACCCGCATCGCCCGACGCGAATACGGCAGCCAGGTGCCGGACCTCATCGACCAACCCTTCCACGGCGCCACCACCCTGCGCATCTACGCCGCCACCGCCATGGCCCTCATGCGCTGGGAGCCGCGCATTCGGCTGACCCGCGTACAGCTGCAACGTGGCGCCGAGGCCAGCGCCGGCGTGCTGGATCTGGAGGCCACCCGCGTGGACACCAACGAGGCCATCAACCTGCAAGTACCCCTCGCACTTGGGGGCAGCGCATGAGCTTTACCCCCATCGACCTCAGCCGCCTACCCGCCCCCAACGTGGTGGAGCCGCTCGACTACGAATCGATTCTCGCCGAGCGCAAGGCCGAGCTGGTCAGCGCCTTTCCGGCAGAGCAACAAGAAACCATCGCCGCCCGGCTGGCGCTGGAGTCCGACCCGCTCGCCAAGCTGCTGCAGGAAAACGCCTACCGCGAACTGGTATGGCGACAGCGCGTCAACGAAGCCGCGCTCGCCACCCTGCTCGCCTTCGCCGAAGGTGAAGACCTGGAGCAAGTCGCCGCCCGCTTCAACGTCCAGCGCCTGGTAATCATCCCGGCTGACAACACCGCCGTGCCGCCCGTGGCTGCCGTCATGGAAGGTGACGACAGCTTGCGCGAGCGCGCCCAAATGGCCATGGAAGGCCTGTCAGTCGCAGGCCCGCGCAACGCCTACATCTTCCACGCCCGCAGTGCGGACGGTCGCGCCGCCGACGCCTGGGCCGACAGCCCGAACCCGGCTGAAGTGGTGGTAACCGTGCAAAGCGCCCTGGGCAACGGCACCGCCTCACCTGAGCTGCTCGCCATCGTTGACGCATACCTGTCAGACGAAGACCGCCGCCCAGTCGCCGACCGCCTCACCGTGCAAAGCGCTACCGTGCTGCCCTACCAGGTCGAAGCCGTGCTTCACCTCAACACCGTAGGACCAGAAGTCGAACCCATCCGCGCCGCCGCAGAAGCTCGCCTCGCCGCCTTGGTCACCCAGCGCCGTCGCCTCGGGCTGGAGGTCAACCGCTCAGCCCTGGATGCCGCATTGCACATCGAAGGCGTCAAGCGCGTGGAACTGGTCGGTTGGGCCGATATCGTCGCCACCCGCCAGCAGGCCCCGTTCTGCACCGGCTACAGTGTCACGGTGGCCGAGTAATGGCCGTCGCTATGCTGCCCGGCAACGCCACCGAGCTGGAGCGCCTCGCCGCCCAGGCCCTGGCGCAGATCGAGCGCGTGCCGATTCCGCTGCGCGACCTCTGGAACCCGGACGCCTGCCCCGTCGAGCTGCTGCCGTACCTGGCCTGGGCGTTCTCAGTTGATCGCTGGTCGCCGGCCTGGCCCGAGAGCGCCAAGCGCGCCGCCATCCGCAGCGCCTACTTCATCCACTCGCGCAAAGGCACCATCGGTGCCCTGCGCCGTGTGGTCGAGCCGCTTGGCTACCTGATCGAGGTCCGCGAATGGTGGGAGGAAGTGCCGGCCGGCGTGCCCGGCACCTTCCGCCTGCTCATCGGCGTATTGGACACCGGCATCACCGAAGCCATGTACCAGGAGCTGTCATTCCTGATCGACGACGCCAAGCCCCTGAGCCGCCATCTGATCGGCCTGGCCATCGGCCTGGAAACACGCGGGCGCACCTACATCGGCGCCGCCGCCATCGATGGCGAAACCCTCACCGTCTACCCCTACGCCCCCGGCCCCATTGAAGTCAGCAGCCCCGCCGTGCTGCTAGGCGGCGCCGCCCACACCATCGACACCATGAGCATCTACCCATGAGCACCTATTTCGCCATTCTCACTGATCGAGGCGAGGCCAAGCTCGCCAACGCCCAGGCGCTGGGCACCCAAGTGCAGTACAGCCACATGGCCGTGGGCGATGGCAACGGCAACCTGCCCGTGCCCGATCGCCTGCAGCCCGCCCTGGTGCGCGAGCAGTACCGCGCCGGCCTGAATGAACTGAAAGTCGACCCGCTCAACGCCAGCCAGATCATTGCAGAGCTGGTAATCCCCGAAAACGTGGGCGGCTGGTGGATTCGTGAAATGGGCATCTATGACGCCGATGGGGACCTGATCGCCGTGGCCAACTGCCCGCCCAGCTACAAGCCCCTGCTGGCCGAAGGCTCTGGCCGCACCCAGGTGCTGCGCATGGTGCTCATCGTCGCCAGCACCGCCGCCGTGCAACTCAAGATCGACCCGTCTGTGGTGCTGGCCACCCGTGAATACGTAGTCACCACCGTCACTGCACTGCTGGCAGACACCAACCCAGTCATGGCGGGCGCTGCATCGCCAGGCGCAGCTGCCAAGGCGGCAAGGTCTGATCATCGCCACCCAACTGATACGACTCGCGCGCCACTCGCCTCACCGGCCTTCACAGGAGCACCGACAGCACCAACGCCAGCGGCCCCCGACAAAACAACGAAGGTGGCAACGACTGAGTTCGTGCGCAGGGCAATCGGCGACAGCGATGGCGGCATCGCCTTGCCCGTATCCGTGGCGACAGATGCCGCAACCGACTTCGATGCCATCTTGGAGCCTGGCTGGCACCCCAGTTTGCTGGGGGCCGCAGCCGGTGCGAGAAACGCCAACCACCCCGATGGACAAGTAGCACCGGCAACTGGCAATGGTGTCGTCAACTACTACTGGAACATGGTCGCAAAGCACTCCACCAACAGGCTCCACCTGGCAATGCCCTATGCCTCGGCAGGTGATGCGAGCGTTGCAACTATTAAATTTCGCCTGTTGGGTGGCGGCATCTGGACATCCTGGCGCTCACTCTGGCACTCGGAGAACCTCAAGGAAGCGACAAAAGATGAAGCTGAGGCCGGCGCCCTGCAGGGCAACCGCTGGCTCAGCCCATTGCGCGGCATGCAGCTCCTGCGCGCAGCAGCTGCCAACGCCAACGAAGCGCTGCGCGGCGTTCTGCGTGTGGCTACGCAGGTAGAAGTTGACGCCGGCGCGCTGGATGACGTTGCAGTCACCCCCAAAAAGCTGTTCAACGGCGCCCTAATCGTCACCAGCACCTACATGGCCCTCAAACTGCCCAGCTGGCTGGGCGGTTACATCCTGCAGCGCGGGTCGGTATCCATTGCGGCGGAAGGCGGCGCAAGCGTATCCGTGACGCTGCCGCTCGCTTACACAACGAGCTACTCGGCGCTTGCCACCTTCTCCTATACCGGCACTCGTGTAGAGAACGCCAACTATGCCCAGCCACGCGACAAGACGCTCAACGGCTTCACGCTGGATAACCAGTGGGCGGGTAACGGCAGCAACATCGCCGGCAACATCGACTTCTTTACGTTCGGCAAGTGAGGCCAACCATGACCATCTATGCAAAATGGATCGAGGCAGACGGGCGATTTGCCTTCTCCACTGACGACAACGGCGGCGTTGCTATCGAATCCGCCCGCCATATCGAACTGCTCGACGCCCTGGCAGCAGGCAAACAGCTGAATCCTGACGGCAACGGCGCCCCAACCATCACCGAACCTGCTGCGCATGTACCGACCGCCGACGAACTCTGCCAACGCATCGACACCGCCGCCGACGCCGCCCGCCGCGCCGTAGCCGGCGACCCCCTGCGCGCCGTGGAGTACGACCGCGCCCGCCTGGCAGCCGAACAGTTCGCCGCCGCCGACTACCAGGGCGAAGTGCCTGCCATGGTCGCCGCCTGGGCCATCAACGGCCGCACGCCGCAGCAAGCGGCCGACAGCATCCTCAACGAGGCTGCCGCCTACACCAACGCCCTGGAGCTGCTGCGCACCACCCGCCTGGCCGCGAAAGAACAAGTGCGCGCACTGATGGCCGCCAACCAGGTGGAACAGGCCCAGCAGCTCGCAGACCAAACCATCGCCTCGATCGAGGCCGCCGTCGCCGGCATCGGCAACAACGCCTGACCCTCACGCCTGCTGCACCACTTGCCCCGCCCCGTGCGGGGCTTTTTTATGCCTCACGCCGAACCGCCCCCCGCTACGCTGCCCGCCGCGTGCAGCAGCCACGCGCGCGCGGCAGCATCAAGGCTCACTGGATCACCGCAAGCCCAGGAGCTGCAGCCATGCCAACCGGATATCATCACGGCGTCCGCGTCATCGAGATCAATGAGGGCATCCGCCCCATTCGCACCATCGCAACCGCCGTCGTGGGCCTGGTCGCCACCGCCTCCGATGCTGATGCCGCGTTCTTCCCGCTCAACACCCCCGTACTGCTCACTGACGTGCTCAGCGCCATCGGAAAGGCCGGCACCCTCGGTACACTCGCCGCATCGCTCGCCGCCATCGCCGCCAACGCCAGCCCCTTCACCGTCGTGGTGCGTGTGGCCGATGGCGAAGGCGCAGACGACGCCGCCAAACAGGCCGACCAGATCAGCAAGCTGGTCGGCACCGTCACTGCTGACGGCCAATACACCGGCCTCAAGGCCCTGCTGGGCGCCAAGGCCAAACTCGGCGTTACGCCGCGCATCCTCGGCGTGCCGGGGCTCGACGCCCTGCCCGTCGCCAACGAGCTCATCAGCATCGCCCAGCAGCTGCGCGCCTTCGCCTACGTCTCCGCCTGGGAGTGCGCGACGAAGGAAGAGGCCGTCGCCTACCGCGACAACTTCGGTGCCCGCGAAGTCATGGTCATCTGGCCCGAGTTCGAAACCTGGAGCACAACCGAGAACGCCACCGTCATCCGCCCAGCCGTCGCCACCGCCCTCGGCATGCGCGCCAAGCTGGACGAGCAAGTCGGCTGGCACAAAACCATCTCCAACATCGCCGCCAACGGCGTCACCGGCATCAGCAAACCGGTGTTCTGGGATCTGCAGAACCCAGCGACCGACGCCGGCTACCTCAACGAGAACGAAGTCACCACCCTCATCCGCGAAGGCGGCTTCCGCTTCTGGGGCTCGCGCACCTGCAGCGAAGACCCGCTCTTCGCCTTCGAAAGCGCCACCCGCACCGCCCAGGTGCTGGCCGACACCATCGCCGAAGCCCACATGTGGGCCGTAGACAAGCCCATGCACCCTTCCCTGGTGCGCGACATCATCGAAGGCATCAACGCCAAATTCCGCGAACTCAAGCAGGCCGGTTACATCATCGACGGCCAGTGCTGGTACGACCCCGCATCGAACGAGGCCGCAACGCTGCAGGTCGGCAAGCTCACCATCGACTACGACTACACCCCCGTGCCACCGCTGGAAAACCTCGTGTTCCAGCAGCGCATCACGGATTCGTACCTGATGGACTTCCCGTCGCGCATCAACGCCTGATCGGCCACCATTGCATAGGAGCGCCTGACCATGGCCATGCCCCGCAAACTCAAGAATCAGAACATTTTCAACGACGCCAACAGCTACCAGGGCATCGCCAAAACCATCACCCTGCCGGACCTCACCCGCAAGCTGGAAGCGTGGCGCGGCGCCGGCATGGACGGCGGGGTCGGCGCCGATTTGGGCATGGGTGACGATCTTCTCAAGATCGAATGGACCGTTGGCGGGCTGGATCTGATCAGCCTGCGCCAGTTCGGCATCACCAACGCCAGCGGCGTGGCCCTGCGCTGGGCCGGGGCCTACCAGCAAGACGACAACGGTGCCGTAACCAAAGTCGAAGTCGTCGCCCGTGGCCGGCATGAAACCTACAGCTTCGGCGATGCCGAAGCCGGTGAAGACACCGAGCACACCATCACCACCGCCTGCACCTACTACAAGCTGGTGGTAGACGGCGTCGAAGAGATCGAAATCGACATCCTCGGCATGATCTTCAAGGTCAACGGCGTCGACATCCTCGCCGAACAACGCGCCGCCATCGGCCTGTAACCCGCATAACCCACCCCGAAGCTGGTCACGGCGCACCCGCGCCGCTGGCCAGCACCCAACATCGAAGGAGCCCCCCATGTCCCAACCCATCTACAGCGACCCGATCGAGCTTGCGACCCCGGTCGGCACCGGCAAAACCAAGATCACCAGCATCACCCTGCGCCGCCCAGGCTCGGGCGAACTGCGCGGCCTAAAGCTGGCCGACCTGGTGCAGGGCGACGTCAACGCCGTCATCCGCCTGCTGCCCCGCATCAGCCAGCCCACCCTGGTGGAACAGGAAGCCGCCGCCCTGGACGCCTACGACCTCACCCGCTGCGCGGATGAAATCGCCGTTTTTTTGCAAACGCCGCCGCAGAAGCCGGCGGCAGAGGCCTCCCCCGAGTAGTCGACGATGCCATGGCGGATATCGCCATGGTCTTCCACTGGGGGCCCGAGCAGATGAACGCCATGCCCCTGGCGGAACTGATGGAATGGCGCGAGCGCGCCCGAGAACGATGGGAACTGCAACATGGCGCGCGACCTAAAACTCCAGGTGGTACTACAAGGGCTTAACCGCGCCAGTAAGCCCTTCCGCGAGGCCGGTCGCAGCGCCATTGGCCTGGGCCGCGACCTCAAGGCCACCCGTGCCGAACTCAAGGGCCTGCAGGCCCAGCAAAGCGACCTCTCCAGCTTCCGCGCCCTCAAGGGCCAAACCGAGCAAACCGGCAAGGCCATGCAGGCCAGCCGCGAGCGCGTGCGGCAACTCTCGCAACAGCTGCGCAGCACCGAGGCGCCAACCAAGGCGCTCAACCAGCAGTTTCAACGCGCCATCCGCGAGGCCACCAGCCTCAAGGCCAAGCACGCCGAGCAACAGCGCGAGCTGCAGGGCCTGCGCGGCAAACTCAGTGCCGCCGGCATCAGCACCGCCCAACTTGGCCAGGCCGAGCGCGACCTCAAGGCCAAGGTCACCGCCACCAACCAAGCCATGGCCACACAAGAGGCCAGGCTCAAGCGCCTCACCGCCCAGCAGCAACGCCTGGCCAGGGCAAAGGACCAATACCAGCGCACCCAGGCCCTGGCGGGCAGCATGGCCGCCACCGGCGCCGGCGGGCTGGCCACTGGTAGCGGCATTCTCTACAGCGGCGCCCGCCTGCTGGCCCCGGGGCTCGACTTCGACGCCAGCATGAGCAAGGTGCAGGCGCTAACGAAGCAACAGAAAGGTAGTGCGGGCCTTACAGCGCTCCGCGAACAGGCGCGTGAGCTTGGAGCCAGCACACAGTTCACCGCTGTCCAGGCGGCCGAAGCGCAAGGCTTCCTGGCCATGGCCGGCTTCAAGGTGGACTCTATTCTGGCGTCAATGCCCGGAATGCTTGCACTGGCCAAAGCCGGTGACGCAGAGCTCGCCGATACCGCCGACATCGCGTCGAACATTCTCAGCGGCTTGGGAATGCGCGCCAACCAAATGGGGCGCCTCGGTGACGTGCTCACCGCCACGTTCAGCAACTCCAACACCAACCTGCAGATGCTGGGCGAAACGATGAAGTACGCCGCCCCCATCGCTAAGACCTACGCAGTAGACCTTGAAACGGTCTCTGCCATGGCCGGCAAACTGGGAGACGCAGGTATCCAGGGCAGCATGGGCGGCACCGCCCTCTCGGCGATCATGAACCGCCTGGCGGCTCCACCCAAGGCAGCGGCCAAAGCGCTGGAAGCGCTTGGCATCACAACCGCCGATGCCGCCGGCAACATGCGCCCCATGCCGGACATCCTCAAGGACGTCTACGACAGGACCAAGGCGCTGGGCACAGCGACCCGAGGCGGCTACCTCAAGGCGATTGCAGGCGACGAAGCCGTCAAGGGCATGTCCTACCTGGTCGATCAGGCGGGTAGCGGCGCGCTGCAGGGTTTCATCGCTGACCTACGCCAGGTGAACGGGCTCGCCGAAGAGGTCGCGCGAATCAAAGGCGACAACCTACAAGGCGATCTGACTGCGCTGGGAAGCGCCTGGGCGAACTTCGGTATTGAGCTACAGACGCAGCAGAACGGCCCCCTGCGCGGCATCACCCAAGGCATCACCCGCGTTATCGGCAGCGTGAAAACCTGGGTCGCTGAGAACCCCGCATTGGCCAGCCAGCTGGTAAAGACCGCCGCTGGCCTCGGCTTGGTCATGGCCGGCATGGGCGGCCTTACCCTGGCCATGGCCAGCGTGCTCGGCCCGTTCGCCATGGTGCGCTACGGCATGATGCTGTTCGGCATCCGTGGCGCCGGTCTGGCCAGTACCCTGTTCAGCCTCGGCAAAGTCGCCCTGCCCCTGGTCGCCACCGGGCTGCGCGCCCTCGCCGTGGCGGCCATGGCCAACCCCATCCTGGCCATCATCACCGGCATCGCGGTCGGCGCCGCGCTCATCTACAGCAACTGGGACCGCATCGGCCCCTACTTCGCCGGCCTGTGGGGCGAAATCAAGGCCGGCTTCTCCGGTGGCCTGTCCGGCATCGCTGCCACCATCCTCAACTTCAGCCCGCTGGGCCTGTTTCACCGCGCGCTGGCGGGCGTGCTGAGCTACTTCGGCGTCGACATCCCTGCCCGCTTCACCGACTTCGGCGGCATGCTCATGGACGGCCTGGTGAACGGCATCACCGCCGGCCTGGGCCGCGTGAAAGACGCCATCACCGGCGCCGGCGGCGCCGCCATTGATTGGTTCAAGCAGAAACTCGGCATCCACAGCCCGTCCCGCGTGTTCGCCCAGCTCGGCGGCTACACCATGCAGGGCTACGGCCAGGGCCTGCTGGCCGAGCAGAGCAACCCGCTCAGCGCCCTGCAGCGCATCGGCAACAACCTGGTGCAAGCCGGCAACCAGACCATCGGCGGTCAAGTCGCCTTCGACAACCGTGCACCGCTGGCCGCAGCCGGCGCCGGGCGCAACGCTGGCCGGCCCGTCGTCGTCGAGGGCGACACCATCCACATCACGATTCAGGGCGGCGGCGATATGGCAGCAACACGCCGCATGCTCGAGCAAGTGCTAAATGAGCGCGACCGCGCCAAAGCCGCCCGCATGCGCTCGGCGCTGTACGACCAGGAGTAACCAGCCATGATGATGGCCCTCGGCATGTTCGTGTTCAGCATGCAAACCCTTGCCTACCAGGAGTTCCAACGGCAGAGCGCCTGGCGCCATGGCAGCACCAGCCGCATCGGCGCCCGCCCGGCGCGCCAGTACCTGGGCCCCGGCGACGAAACCATCACCCTGCCCGGCGTGCTGCTGCCCGAAATCGCCGGCAACGTGCTCAGCCTCGACACCCTGCGCGTCATGGCCGACACCGGCAAAGCCTGGTCGCTGATCGAGGGCACCGGGCGCATCTACGGCATCTACGTCATCGAAGACCTCAGCGAAACCCGTACCTACTTCTTCCGCGACGGCGCCGCCCGCCGTATCGAGTTCACCCTCAAGCTCACCCGCGTGGATGAAAGCCGCGTGGATCTGCTCGGCAGCCTCACCGGTGCCCTCGGCGACATCCTGCGGGGCGTGCTGTGATCGGTGAACTGGCCCCACTCGCTGGGCGCATCCTGCGCGAGCAGGCCGGCAAAACCGCTGCCGCCCTCACCTACGCGCACCCCATCTGCCGCGTGGTGGTCGACGGCCACGACATCACCGCCGACGTCATCGCCCGCCTGGTCAGCATCAACCTGCAGGACAATCGCGGCATGGAGGCCGACCAACTCGACATTCAGCTGTCCGACCACGACGGGCTGCTCGCCATCCCGCCCAAGGGCGCCACCATCAGCCTGTGGCTCGGCTGGAGTGATACCGGGCTGGTGGACAAAGGCACCTACAAGGTGGACGAGCTGGAGCACAGCGGCGCGCCGGACACCCTCAGCATCCGCGCCCGCAGCGCCGATCTGCGCGAGGGGCTGGCCAAGAAGCGTGAGCGCAGCTGGCACGACCAGACGCTCGGCGCCATCCTCACCACCATCGCCACCCAGTACGGCCTGCAGCCCCTGGTGCAAGTCGCCCTCGCCACCATCGGCCTGCCGCACATCGACCAGGCCGGCGAATCCGACCTCAACCTCATCACCCGCCTGGCCGCCGAGCATGACGCCATCGCCAGCATCAAGGCCGGGCGCCTGCTGTTCCTGCCCACCGGCGCCGCCAGCACCGCCAGCGGCCTGCCCCTGCCGCACATCACCCTGACAAGGGCGGACGGCGACAAGCACCGCTACCTGGACGCCAACCGCGACAGCTACACCGGTGCCAAGGCCTACTACTACGAAACCAACAGCGCCCAGCGCAAAGAGGCCATTGCCGGCAGCGGCGACAACCTCAAGGAACTGCGCCACACCTATGCCGACCAGGCCAGCGCCCTGGCCGCAGCAAGGGCGGAATGGCAGCGCCTGCAACGCGGTACCGCCACCCTCAGCTACGTGCTCGCCAAGGGCCGCCCCGAACTGATCCCCGAACTGACCTACAGCCTCACCGGCATCAAGGCGGAAATCGGCGCCATCGTCTGGCTGGGGGGCAACGTGCAGCACGCCTACACCCCCGACGGCTACACCACCAGCCTGGAGCTGACCAGCCAGCTACCAGACGGCGACGCCCTCACCAGCAACGCCAGTGCCGGCTACACCGGCGCTCTCGCCTGGTACCGCGACGACAAGACCGGCGCCCAGCACCCCGTCACCGCCGGCGACCAGACCAACCCCAAGCGCCTCACCCACCTGTACGCCAGCAAGGCCAGTGCTGAGCGGGCGGTAAAGCGGGAGGCTGGGCGGCTGCAGGCGTGAATAACAAAAAAGCCCCGATCTAACGGGGCTTTGTTATATGGGCATTGGTAAGCAATTTAGATGCTCAGTGATATTTAAATATCTTCAACATTACTGTAGTAACCCTTGCAAACGACGCAAACGCGCCAACAGCAAAGACAATCCATAGCACTGAGAACCAAGCAGCCTTTTGATTCTCAAAATAGCCAACGATATTAACAATGCAAAATATAAGATTGAGCCAAATCGCTTGCCCTATGTAAGAGGCCAGCACGCCCATATAGCCGCTCTCACGCAAGCGCTCTATTATTGAAGAAGTCATACTCATAAGTATGGCTTTGCTTGTTGCAAGGAAGCCAACAAAGATACCAGCCACACTCAATGTTGAAGAGAGCACGGACTCTGAGACAGGAAATGAAATCTGTAATCGACACCAAAGGAACGCAGCCACCCCCATTAGAATGTACGGATACAGTCTCTCAAACCACAGACTCATTTCAGTACTTTTTTCCATCCGTTTCTTGCTCTCATCAGCCCTTTCCATCGATCTTCAAGCGGTAGGCGCAGATCAATACCAGGCTTGATGTCAGAAAACTCAACGTGTAAGCGCTCGGTAAGAAGATCCAATACTTCTACGGCTGCGTCCTCTGTTTCCTTACCTCCGACCTTAACACTTTGTACGGCCTCGGGGTTGCTTTTGGCTAGGTTTATTAGGGCCGCTAGCGTATCGCCAGCCATACCCTTCAGAGACTTGTCACGTGTGCCGCCAGCTGCAAGCTCGACCGTGATTTGCCCAGCAGAGCAGTCACGACCGAAAGCAATTGCTTTCTCTAACGCAACACCACTTTTTAAATCTTGCGCAGTCATCTGAGTGACATCAATTCGAAAGCTTAAGCTTCTCTTAATCACCTTTCGCTGCAGCTTGCGCTCAGTCTCAGGGTCATACTTTGGATTCAGGTCGTAAATATTTGTTGCCGCCTCATCATAATCACTCAGATACTGAGAAATGGAGCCAGAGCGCACACCGGAGTGATTGTATTGAACGAGCATATATTTCGTTGCCGGGTCGTATAGCGCTGCCGTTTCTTCAGCAAAGCTCTCGCCCTTCTTGAATTCAAAGCCTTCAGTCTTTGCGCGTTTTTTACCGCGCCCTGGCCCCTGCGTCTGCCGGAATTTCACAAAATCCAACAGCCAAATGCCATCACGAAACTCTATCGAATCTATCCGTAACTCAGCCTTATTGATGAGCCTAATTCGTTTCTCTAACTTTTTCTCGGCTTTTACTTTCTTAAGCACATCATCCAGGCTCGCGGAGCCCTGGTCTTCACTTACTTTAAAAGCATGTATCTTCATTAATTAGCTCGCTATACGATCAACCGGCAGGCGGACGCTTACGCGCGGTGGCCTATGACACCGAATAGATGAAACTGGGAGATATGTTCAGCGGCAGCCTGCGTCAGGCGCACGCCGTCGGGGTCATTGGCGGTAAGGCCTTCGACCGTCTCGATATCGCAGAAGGATGCATTGGAGTCGTAGTACAGGCTGAGCACGTAGCTCTGGAGCTGCTCAGCGGCGATTGCATGGAGGAAGCGCTCCATTTCGAGCACTTCCTCGACATAGCCGTACCGACTCAGATAGGGCACGCCATGCAGCTGCTTGGCGTTCTTGAAGATTTCAGAGCGGAGTTCTTCGTCCATTCCCTGGCCTGCCATCTGTTCTCAATGGGAACAGACTATGCCAGCCTTTTGCCAGCTGCGACAACGGCCTCCAGCTCCGAAACACGTTGTTCGAGGGTATTCAGGCGTTTCTTTTCCTCAGCAGCTCGCTGTATTTCTCGCTGGGCGTCCTCGTCCAGCTCGCGCCATAGCGCCAGCAACGCCTGTTCGCGGGGCGTCTCGGCGGCTATTGGCGCCGCCTGCCCTGCCTCACCACGGTGCATCGCTCCCTCACCATAGAGCAGCCAGTCCAGGCTCAAGCCACGTTCACGCGCCACTTGTTCGCATATTGCGAGCGGAACGCTCCCGCGCTTCCTCCATGTGCTCACGTTCGAAGAAGACGTACCAAGCCGCCTAGCTAGCTCAGATTCGTTCTTAGCGGACAGCACCTGTAGCAAACGCCCCAGAATCTGTTCCAAAGAATTTTCTCGCATAATGTTAGTTTTTTGGTTGACTGCTCGTGTTTTGCGAAATATATTCTCGCTCAATGCGAACAGATTACCCGCAAAGGCAACGCCAAACCATGACGTGCCACTGCAAAACCTACGCCGCACACCCTATGCAATGAGGCTGCCAGCCATGACATACAACCAAATCCGCGCTCGCCTCATCGAGCAAGACAGCAACTTCCGCCAATTCGCGCTCGCCAAGGGCTACGACCCGCGCACGGTCACTCAGACGGTAGCGCGCTGGGCAGGTTCTGAAACCCTGCCCAACGGTCGCATCGCCTTCTCGATCATGCGTGACCTGTCCAAGCAGATCGGCACCGAGCTGATCCCCGGTTTGCTTGCGCACCCCTTTGCCCAAGCCTGCTGAACCTTAACCGCCAGCCCAGGCCCCGAGGTACAAGAAAGTGCACCGTGAAATTCTTGCCAGCCGCCGCCGCGCCGTCATCGCTGCCGTCAATGCCTTCCCCGGTGGGCGCGACTGCGCCGCCACGCACCTGGGGCTAGACCTCAAGCGCTTCGACAACCAGCTGTACGAAAACCCCGGCCATCGCCCGCTCTCCGACGAACAGGTCGCGCAACTGGAGCGCCTGGCCGGCACCACCCTGCTGGTGGACTACCTCTGCGCCCTGTACGGCGGCGTATTCGTGCCCATGCCCGGCGCCGAGCAGCTGGACAACATCGACCTTTACGCTCGCGCCATCACCACCGCTGTGCAGCGTGGCCAGGTCGACAAGCTGATTGCCGAGGCCCTGCGCGACGGCGTGATCGATGAAGCCGAGCTGGCAGAAATTATCGCCGCCCACCGTCAACACATTGCCGCACGCCACGCCGAAGTCGGCGCGGTCATCACCCTGCACCGCAAAGAAGGAGCCAAACCATGACCCAGCAACTGATTCCCGTATTCAACGGTGCCCTTGGCGAACGTCAGCAGCAGCTGTGCGACGCCCGCGACCTGCACACTTTCTTGTCTGTCGGGCGTGATTTCAGTACCTGGATCAAGGATCGCATCGAGCAGTATGGCTTCGTGGATGGCGAGGACTTTTCCCCATTTTTGGGGAAAAGTACCGGCGGTCGACCGGGTATGGAGTACCACCTCACCCTCGACACCGCCAAGGAACTGGCCATGGTCGAGAACAACGAGCAAGGCCGTCAGGTACGCCGCTATTTCATCGCCATGGAGCGTGAAGCACGTGAAAGCCGTGGCGTTTCCTACCTCAGCGTTGCCCAGCAACTGGCCATTCACCGCCAGGTGCCCAAGCTGCTCAGCCAGCTCAAGGCCGAAACCGCCCCGGCCATCCGCGCCACCTTGCACGCACAGCTGGTCCAGCACTGCCACCTGCTCGCCTTGCCGGTGCCCTCGATCGACAGCGTAGGGCGCGCCAAGCCGCAGACCGACGACTTGTTCCCGGCCAAGTAATGACTCAGTACAGGGAGCAGCAGCCATGACAGCACCCACCGGCGGCGGCTACCGCGTCAAATGCCCGGCCTGCGGCAGCCCCATGCGCATCAAGGACAGCAAAGAGCAAACGCCCACCTTCAAGACCATGTACGCCCAGTGCACCAGCATGGCCTGCAGCCACAGCATCATCGGCTCGCTCTCCTGGGACTACGCCCTGGTGCCATCCGGCGTCGACAGCCCCCGCGTGGTGCTGCCCGTTGCGCCTTCGGCCCAGCGCAAGCAAGCCCAGCGCGACAGCCGCCCCGAGTCCAACCAACTGGACATGCTCGACGCCCAGGAGGCCACCGCATGAACGACCCGAAGCCACTGCCGCATGACTACCGCAGCCAGATGCAGGCCCAGGCGCTCAGCTACCTGCAGGCGCACCAGAACGAGCACCTCGCAGACGACTCCCAACTGATCGAGCGCACCACCTGCCATCTGGTGCACCAGTACGACGTGCCGCTGTTCCTGGCGCCGCACCTGGTCGCCTTGGCCATCACCGAGCTGCAGCCGTACCAACGCACATGGCTCGGTATCGACCTGGCCAGCGGGAAAGACAGCACCGTCCGCCACCGTTTCACCTAACCCAGCACCACCAATCGCCCTGCCCGCCTCGCGTGGGTAAGGGGGAGTTACACCCAGCATTCGAGGTTTGCGCCATGCCAGAAGCCGTCGAGATCCAGTTGCACATGCCCAAGCCAGTGGCCGAGGCGCTGCTCACCAGCCTGCGCGAAGAGCTGCGCCAGGGCCTGCAGCTGCATTGGTACGCCGACCGCTACCGCACCGTGCCGGCTGGCCTGCGCACGGCTCGCATCCTCACCGACTACCCGGCCCTCGCCGGCCACAAACGCACCATTGGCGCGCTGAAAGCCGCGCTCACAGCCGCCCAGTAAGGCACCAGATATGAAGACGACCCCCGTTCCGTTTGATCAGCGCTTTATCGAAGTGCCCATGAGTGAAATTCACATGCACCGCACCATGCCGCGCCTTCTGATTTGCCGGGCATTCGCTGCCCAGCCTGGCCGCTACCTGTTCGCGCACTGGCTCGAGAGCATGCGCATGGACCAGCCAGCAGACGCACGTCAAGCCGACGCCCAGCGCCTTAAGGGCATGTTGGCTGCCTACATGGAAATGGACGTCATCAGCGCTGACCAAGGCGCAGCTATGGCCGCAGAGCTGACCGCCTTCGCCTTCGGAGCCGCCGTATGAATCCGATGGAAGAAAAGATTCGCCTAGAGGTGCTGAGCCGCCTCAAGCGTGACTTCGATTTCCCGCGCACCGACGTCAAGGTCATGCGCAAGGGCAAGTGCCCGGCCCCCGGTTGCGGCCAGAAAACCCTGTACACCTATTCGGATGCCCCCTGGATGCTGGTCTGTGGTCGCCCGAAACAATGCGACCACCGTATCCACGTCAAAGACCTCTACGACGACCTGTTCAACGACTGGAGCAAGCAGGCGCCGTCGACGCCGGAGAATCCCACCGCCACCGCCCGCGCCTATCTTGAAATGGCCCGCGGCTTCCGCCTTGAACTGCTCGCCGGCGTGTTCACTCAGGAAAGCTACTGGGACCGTGACCTCAGCATCGGCAGCGCCACCGTGCGCTTTGAGATGCCGGGCGGCGGCTACTGGGAACGCCTGATCGACCGCCCCGAGCGCTTCGGCAAGCAGAAGGCGCGCTTCAAGCCCGGCTACAGCTACAAGGGCAAGCTGTGGACGTTGCCAGGGCGCGACCTGACTGCCGTGCCCGAGCTGTGGATCGTCGAGGGCATCTTCGACGCCATCGCCCTGGAGCATCACGAACTGGCTGCCGCCTCGATGATGAGCAGCGCGCCCTTCCCTGCCGAAGCCCTCAAAGCACTCAAGAAGGCCTGCCAGGACGCTGGCAAGCCACTCCCGCGCCTGGTGTGGGCGCTCGATAACGAGCCGGTCGCCAAGGCCAACATGCGCCGTTGGGCGAAAGAGGCTCAGGACCTGGGGTTCACCTGCTCAGCAGCCGTCATCCCGCAGAACGGCAGAAAGGTCGACTGGAACGACCTGCACCAGCGCTGGCAGTTCATCGAAGACGCCGAGCAACGCGCCGCACGTATCGCCGCTGACCTGGACGAAGCCCGCTATCAGGGCGCCCTGCTGACCGCCGAGAACGCCAGCGAGAAAGGCTTGCTGATCTACCAGCGCAACGAGTGGAAGGAGTTCCACTACCGTTTTGATAACCGCCTGTACTGGTGGTCGCTCGACCTGGACAAATACAACAAGGCCATTCAGGCGATCGAGGGCGACGACGAGGGCAAGGACCGCGAGCTGAACAACAAGGAAATCCGCGAGAAGGCCTTGCGCCTGTCCGGCAACGTCAACGAAATCGCCAACTGCTACTTCGAGGCCCTCTACTTCCAGCGCAACGAAATCACCGACGAGTCCTGGTACTACCTGCGCGTCGACTTCCCCCACGGCGCGCCGAGCGTGAAGAACACCTTCACCGCCACCCACCTGGCCGCTGCCAGCGAGTTCAAGAAGCGCTTGTTGGGCATGGCCGCCGGCGCCATGTACACCGGCACCGGCCAGCAGCTGGAAAAGATCATGAAGTTGCAGACCTACGGCATCAAAACCGTGGAGACCATCGACTTCGTGGGCTACAGCAAGGACCACGGCTGCTATGTGTTCGGCGACATCGCCGTCAAGGATGGCCAGGTCTACGAGGCCAACGCCGAGGACTACTTTGAGTTCGGCAAGCTGCGCATCAAAACGCTGCAAAAGGGCGTCACCATCCGCCCGAGCCGCGACGCCAAGGCCTACAGCAGCGAATGGTTCAAGCTGCTGTGGACGTGCTTCGGCGCTCAGGGCCTCGTGGCCATGGTGTGGTTTTTCGGCTCGCTGTTCTGCGAGCAGATTCGCGCACGCTGGCAGTCATTCCCCTTCCTGGAGGCAACAGGCGAAGCCGGCGCCGGCAAAACCACCCTGCTCAACCTGCTGTGGAAGCTGCTCGGCCGCCCAGGTTATGAGGGCTTCGACCCGATGAAGTCCACCAAGGCAGGCCGCTCGCGCCTCATGGGCCAGGTGGCCGGCATGCCGGTGGTGTATCTGGAGGCCGACCGCCACAGCGACGACAAGCCCCACGCCAAAACCTTCGAATGGGACGAACTGAAAGATTTCTTCGGCGGCGGCACCCTGGCCACCAAGGGCGTGAAAACGGCGGGCAACGAGACGTATGAGCCGCCCTTTCGCGGCACCATCGCCATCAGCCAGAACGCCGCTGTAGTCGCGCATGAAGCGATCATGACGCGCATCTGCAAGCTGCACTTCGTGCGCCCCCAGGTAACGCCGGAGAGCCGCGCAGCGGCGGACAAACTCAACGCCCTGGACGGCGACGTGCTCAGCCACTTCCTGCTGCAGGCGGTCAAGGCCGAGGCCGGCATTCTCGACGGCTTCGCCGAGCAGTTCCCCGGCTACGAATCGCGCCTGCGTCGACTGCACACCCACTGCTGGCAGTGCGAAACGCCTTACACCGACGCCAACGAGAGCCACGCTTGCAAGGCCTGCGGCAACACCCTGCGCGGCTACATCCGCGTCGAGCGCATCAGCAAGAACCACGCGATGTTGCTGGCCCTGCTCGACTGCCTGCGCCAGGTAGTGCCCGTCAGCGAAGCACAGCGCAGCGCCACGCAACGCCAGATCATCACCATGGCCCTGGAGCGCCAAGCCTCGATCAGCGCCGACCACCAGCACGTGGCGGAGTTTTGGGAGGTTTACGAGTACCTGCAGGGCCTGGACGCCGAAGGCCCGGTGGTCAACCACAGCAACAAGCCCGAGACCGGCGAAATCGCCATCAACCTCAATGAGTTCTACGAGCGCGCCCAGGAACACAAGCAGAAGCTCCCGGAAATCAACGTGCTGCGCGACCTGCTGAAAGAAAGCCGCTCCCGCAAGTTCGTAGAGGCCAACCGCGCCGTCTCCAGCGCCGTGCGGGTATGGCAGGCCAAGCGCGCCAACCTCACCACCTACAAGGCTCCCACTGTGAAGTGCTGGATCTTCCAGCAATCACGCTAACCCCGGCGCGGCAACGCCGGCTCAACCCCGAAGGAGAAGCACCATGCAAGTCAGCAACGACACCCCCACCAGCACCGCCATGACGCTGCTCGGCAGCACCCTGGCCGTGCTCGCTCTGCTCGCCCTCGCCAGCGTCGCACCCGACGCGCTGCAGGCGGCAATTCGCTAACCCAACCGCCCAGGCGCGGCAACGCCTGGGCAACCAACCCCGAAGGAGAAGCACCATGCAAACCACCACCAACCAAACCCCGAAATGGCTCGACCTGTTCATCACCGCGTTCGGTACCCAAGGCCTGATCGCCCTGGCCTGGTGGGCCGGCGCGTTCCACGCCCAGCGCATCCGCGAGCTGCAAGCCACCTACCCCATCCTGCAAATCACCGGCGGCGCCGGCGTGGGCAAGTCCACGCTGGTGGCGAATCTGTGGAAGCTGGCGGGCAGCAGCGAAGACGAGAACATCAGCCGCGCCACGCACAGCATCGGTGCGCTGCTGGCCATGCTGTCCACGGCAACCAATCGCCCGGTGGTGATTGAAGGCCCCGAAACCGATGAAGACGCCTTCAGCTGGAACACCCTTCGCGGCTGCTACGAAGGCGGCGACATTGGCGTCCGCATGTCCAATACCCCAGTTGGTCACCGCGCAGAAACAGTCCATTTCCACGGTGCTCTGGCCTTTGTTGGCGGCAATGACGAAGTACCGCTCTACAACCGGAGGTTGGTGAACATCCACCTACAACGCCAGCCCCGCACCGACGCCCACCGCGCCGCCGTACAGGCGCTGTATGAGCTGCAAATCGGCGACTTCTGCGACTTCATCAACGGCGTTCGCGAGAACCGCGAGCAGGTCATTTACCGCTTGGGCCACGTCCCGGCCTACACCGAAAGCCTGCGCACTGAAACCGCCCCCGGCCTGTGCCCTGGCGTAGCCCGCAACCACGCCCAGCTGCGCGCCCTGCTCGACGTGTTGCACGACCTGTTCCACATCCCCACCCAGGTACTGCACCACGCCCACACCGAGGTGTGCGGCATGGCTTGGGTGCATGCGGATAGCAAACCCGCCGAAGCGACCACCACCAACTGACCCACCACGCCCAGGCGCGGCAACGCCTGGGCAACACCCGAAGGAGAAGCACCATGCAGCACCACTACAAATCCACCGCACCGGCCACGGTGGCCATCGTTCAAGAGCTGTTCCAGGCAAGGGCTGAAATGCGCGCCAAATCGGCCAAGCTGGGCGAACTGTTCGGCGGCGAAATCGCCCCGATGCATGACATCACCAGCTACTTCGCCGGCGGCGTGAAACTCAGCGCGGGTAAGGCGCTCGACGTGCACTGGCGCCGCCCTGATGAATGGGGCTACCGCGACCTGCGCAGCAAGCCTGTCATCCCCAAAGGCACCGAGAAGAAGGACCGCGCAGCCATCCGCGCCGAGCATGAGCGACTGCTCACCCTCTGGCGCGAGAACTACCCGGCGCGAGTGAGCACGCACGACTACTGGGACCGACTCGGCGTGAACACCGGCAACCTGATGCTTTGCGGCGGCTTGCTGTTCGAGCACCAGGGCACCGCCTATTTCCTCCTGGGCTTCCAGATCGACGAGGCCGACCACCTGGCCAAGGTCTCCGCCGGCAAGCCCACCTCTGGTTGGATCGAGGGCGCCGTCGAGATTCTGCCCAGCGAGTACGCAGCCGCCGCAGCAGCGTTCAAGGGGGCGCAGGCATGAGCGGGATATTCGACAACACCGAACTGGCAATGGCCTTTCAGTTCTGGGCCAAAGCACGCGGCTACGACATGGCCCACGACGGTGTGCAGTTCCAGAACATCGAAACCCGTAACGCCTGGATCGGCTTCGAAGCGGCCCACGGCCCGGACGGCTGCCGCCCTAAAGGCCAGCAGCTCTACGCGCTGATCAAGAAGACCAGCGAGTACGCCCACCAAACCGACAAGTTGTTCCCTGTGCGAGTCGGCACCCCGCCCTACGGCAACTTTGCCGTTCATGGCGGACCGGGGGGCGTGTACCCACTGAAAGACGTAACCCTCTACGTCATCGACGGCGACAAGCAGTACCGCCTGGGCTAACCCAACCCAGCCCCGCCGAGCGGCAACTCGGCAGGGCTGCCCCGAAGGAGAACCACCATGCACCTACAACCCCACCACCGCTGGCCGCTACTGGCCATGGTCGCAGCCCTGGCGGGCGTGACGGCCACGTCGGTGGCGATGGCCATATCCGCGCTGATAGCCGCGCCTGTGCTCGCCGGCCTGTTCGCCGCCGCTGCTGTGGTGCTGGATCTGTTCAAGTACGTGGCCTGGCCGCTGGCCCTGATGCTGCTGGCAACCCGACGCACCCTGGCCGCGCTGCTGATGATGATCAGCGCCCTGGCCCTGGGCGCCGTTTCCGGCTGGGCCACCTATGACCGGCTGATGACCTCGATCATCACCAGCCAGGCCAAGCATCAGGCGCAGCACGAACAACGCCAGGTCGACCTGCTGGAACTGCGCCAGGCCGACGCCACCCGCATCGAGCAGCTCGACACCGAAGCCGCCGCAGTTCATCACCAAGCCAACGCCCTGCGCGAACGCGGCATGGTCACTCGCGCCCTGGAGCTGGAGGCCGCCGCCCTCGCCCGCATCGACACCCTGCGCAACGCCGCCCAGCAGCGCCGCGACAGCGCATCGCGGGAACTCACCGCCCTGCGCAGCCAACCGGCCAAGGCCGCAGGCCTGCCCCAGGCGCTGGCCACCCTGCTGTGCATCGGCTTCGCCCTGGCGCTGGAGGTGGTCCCGGCCCTGATCCTCAGCGCGCTACGACCTGTTACCGAAACGGCAGCAGCAACCGCACCGGCACGCCAGAAACGCACCGAGGAACAGCCGCAGGAACGCACAGAAACAGCACCGGCAACGGACGCAGGCAGCGACCTACCGCCCGAACTACTGCAACTGATCGCCCGCACCGAGCACGGCGCCAAGCTGGCCGTCCGGCAGGTGGCGAAGGAATTGAGGATGGGCAGCGAGAGAACCACCCGACTGATGCAGCAAGCCGCAGAAGCCGGCCTGCTGAGCAAGACCGCCGCCGGCTACGTGGCGGCATAAAGAAAGGCCCCGGTGAGCGGCAACTCACCAGGGCCATACCAACCCCGAAGGAGAAGCACCATGCAAGCACAAAACCCCGAAGTCAGTGGCGATAAGGCTACCACACCGCGACAGCGCACACGCCCAACACTGGCCAGTCACAACCTCAACCTGCCCAGCATCTGCGACATCTGCGGCGGCGCCCGCTCGACCGGCAAGCACGCCAAATGCAGCCGCATTCGCCAGAAAACCAAAAGCGCCGAATGGGCCAGCTACATGGCCAACATCGCCGCCAAGAAAGCCAAAGGGGGGCGCCGCTATGCTCGTTAAGCGCACCTACAAACACTTTGGCTTTTGCTGTGGCCTCGGCTCTGGCGCCGCTGGCTTCAATGACAGCGCCCTGCAGATTGCCAACATGCTCGGCAACTGGCGCTGCATCGGTGGCGTCGATATCGATCGAGCGGGCTTGGCCGACTTCGAAGACTTCACCGGCACCAAGGGCACCATGCTGGACCTGTTCACCCGCGAGCAGTACATCGCCTTTCATGGTGAACAACCGCCAACAGGGTGGAAGGAGGCAGGACTCGACGACATCCGCCGCGCCGCTGGCGGCGAAGACCCCGACGCGGTATTCATCAGCAGCCCTTGCAAGGGCGCATCGGGCCTGCTGCCCGAGTCTATGAGCATCACACCGAAGTACATGGCGCTCAACGAGCTGACGCTCCGCTGTGTCTGGCTGATGCTGGAGGCCTGGCAGCACAACCCGGTCAAGTTGATCGTCTTCGAGAACGTCCCGCGCCTTGCTTCCCGGGGCCGGTACCTGCTCGACCAGATCGTCGGGCTGTTCCGCCACTACGGCTACGCAGTGGAGGAAACCGTCCACGACTGCGGCAAGATCGCCAACCTGGCACAGAGCCGACCGCGTTTCCTGCTGGTCGCCCGCCATGTCGAGCGCGTGCCGGCATTCCTGTACCAGCCGCAGACACACAGCTTGCGAGGCGTGGGCGAAATCCTCGGTCGCATGCCTATGCCTGGCGATATCGAAATCGCTGGCCCGATGCACCGGGTTCCCGCGCTGCACTGGAAAACCTGGGTACGTCTCGCCCTGGTCGAACCTGGTAAAGACTGGCGCTCGCTCAATCGCCTGGCGATCGAGGACGGCTACCTACGCGACCTGATCATCGTGCCGGAGTACCAGGCTGGATACCTGGGCGTGCATGGCTGGGACGACAGCACCGGCACGATTGCCGGGCGCAATGGGCCTACCAACGGCGCCTTCTCAGTCGCTGACCCCCGCCCGCTCAGCAAGGCGGAATACTCACAGTACGGGGTGATCCCTTGGGATCGCCATTCCGGCGTGGTGACAGGACAGCGCAGCCCAGGGCAAGGCCCGTTCAGCGTGGCTGACCCGCGCCCGGACTGGAATCGCCACTCGGGCAACTTCCGTGTAGTTCCTTTCGACAGGGCTGCCGGGACCATCATCGCCGGCGGCAAGGGTGTGCAAGGGGGTTGGCAGTCAGTGGCAGACCCGCGTGTCCTCGATCGCAAGAAAGGCGACGCTTACCTCACTGGCGGCCACTATGGCGTTGTCGACTGGGAAAGCTCGGCCGGCGCGGTATCGGCGAGCGCACGTCACGACAACGGCCGTTGGTCCGTAGCTGATACTCGCCTGCCAGCCGCCAACGACCGCCTGGCCTGCGTCATCCGCAGCCCGCACGACACCTGGAATAGGCCATTCACCACCCTGGAGCTGGCCGCCCTACAGTCGATGTTCGATCCAGAGGACATCTGGCAGCCCAACAGCGAGACCGGAGCACTGGAGCTCGTCGGCAAGCAATTCATTCTGCATGGCAACAACGACGGCGCCTGGCGCGAACGTATCGGCAACGCCGTACCGCGCAAGGCAGGTAAGGCCATTGCTGACGTAATGCTCAGCACCCTGATGCTGTCGGAAATGGGCGAAACCTTCACCCTCAACGCTATGCCCGTCTGGTGCCAGCCGCTGGCAATGGCGATCAGCCTGAGCCGCCAGCAACAGGAGCTCAACGCATGAAGACCTTGAGCATTCGCCAGCCCTGGGCATGGCTGATCGTCCAGGGCCACAAGCCACTTGAAAACCGTTCCTGGGCCACGTCCTACCGTGGCCCGCTGTTGATCCACGCGGCCAAGGGCATGACCCGCGCCGAATACGAAGACGCCGCCAGCCTGTGCAGCAAGGCCGCAGTCACCCTGCCCGCCTTCGACGCCCTGGAGCGCGGCGGAATCGTCGGCCAGGCCACCGTCACAGGCTGCATCGACGACAGCCCGTCGCTGTGGTTCTTCGGCAAGTACGGCTTCGAACTGGCCGACGCCAAGCCCCTACCGTTCATGCCCTGCAAGGGTCGGCTGGGGCTGTTCGACGTGGAGTACCAGGGAGCAGCGCCATGAGCCGCCAAGTCATCACCACCGGCCGGCGCTGCGGCAAGCGCCTCTGGCCGCTGTTCTGCTACGCCAGGGACCACGGCTGGAAGATCGCCAAGACCAACGGTGGCCATCTGCGCCTGACCAAGCCTGGCCGCCCTATCGTCCACACCAGCAGCACGCCGAGCGATTGGCGTGCCGTGCGCAACGCCGTCTCCATGCTGGCCCGGGCGGACGGCTATCGCGTACTGGAGGTGGACCGTGGTTGACCAGGCCGACCGCCAACACATGCACGAATGCGAAGCGCGGCATTGGCTGCGCCTCGGCTACACCAGCGCGGCGATGGTCGACGAGCTGCGCGAGAAGATCACCGCCAAGCGTGGTGCCGCTGCCGCCGAGCGGCTGATCGAGGAAATGCGCAACCAGTGGCGACGCCGCAGCGAGTGGCTCAGGAGGGAGCATGTTTGAACCAGGACGCGACAAACGCCACTCGACGGGGGCCCGTTCTGCGGCAAGAATACTGGATACTCAACCAGTATTCTTGCGCTATGTACTACGACGTCACCCCGCTCTATCACCTCGGCAAGCGCCGACCCTCGCGCGACGTGCAGGCCAGCCAACGCTTGCGTTTAGACGTGCAGGTTCACGTGAACCCGGAGGGACCATCCGGCGGGCCATGCCTGACCGCCTGCGCCGGCGGCAACAACATGCAAGACCCCATCCCCAGGCTCTACAACGTCCAGCTGGAGGGCATGGCCACCCTTGGCATGGTGCTGGCGGGCGTCGAGGTGATCGACGGCCAGGTCTTTCATCAGGCCTGGCATTGCCGCCCGCTGGAAGAGGCCGTGGTAATTCCCTGGTCGGCCTGCCCGCGCTCGTCGCTGGATCTGCTGATCTGAGGCCAGCGACACCCGCATAACGAGAAATCAGCGCTTCAACTTCTCGGCCCGCTCTCGGGCCGAGCTTCTTTTCGGCCCATACACTGGGCTTTTCGTGTGCCGGGGGGCGCAGATGGCAAAGGGTGTAGAGGTACGCGGCAACCGCGTGCGTGTGTATTTCCGGTATCAGGGCGAACTGTGCCGCGAGCCGTTCAACGGTGACGCCACGCCCGACAACATCGCCCAGGCCGAGCGCCTGGTCGGCATGATCGAGTACGAAATCAAGGCGGGCACGTTCAGCTATGCCCGCCACTTCCCCGACTCGCCCAAGGTGAAAACCAACACGCTGGGCCACTACATGGACCTGTGGCTTGAGATCAAGCGCAATGAGATGGCGCCGTCCGGCTTTCGCACCTACAAGAGCAAGGTGGAGACGCACATCCGCCCGCGCTGGGGCGATGAACAGGCTGACACCATCGATCACCTGGACCTGCAGGCGTGGGTGCATAAGACGCTGATGCCTACGCTGCACAACCGCACCGTGCGCGAGGTGGTCAGCCTGGTGAAACAGGTCTTCACGCTGTACCGGGCGCGCAACCGCTCTGCGCACGACCCGACCGAGGGCATCACCATCCGCCAGCCGGACCCGGACGAAGTCGACCCGTTCACCCGCGAGGAAATCGACGCGATCCTCGGCACGCACACGGACAAGCTCCAGGAGCTGCTGCTCGCCCAGTTCATGCTGTGGACGGGGCCCAGGGTATCGGAGGCCATCGCGCTGGCCTGGGAAGACGTCGACCTCAAGGCCGGCACGGTGAGATTCCGCCGCGCGCAGGTGCGGGGCGTGTACAAGGTGACGAAGAATCGGCGATCAACCCGCGAGGTGCGCTTGCTCAAGCCTGCGCTCCAGGCGCTGCACGCGATGGCCATGCACACGCAGAAGCTCAAGCCCGTGGAAGTCGAAGTGCTCGACCGCGACAACAAGACCAGGAAGCGCCAGGCGCTGCGCTTCGTGTTCCACTGCACCAGCACCGGCGCAGCGCACAGCAGCTCCGACATGCTGCTCAAGGGATTCTGGCGCCCGCACCTGGCAGCCGCCGAGGTTCGGTACCGGGGGCCGAACAACTGCCGCCACACCTACGCCAGCCAGCTGCTCACCACTGGCGCGGTGACGTTGCAGTGGCTCAAGGACCAGATGGGCCACACCACCATCGCCATGCTGGAGCGCCACTATGGCAAGTACATCAGCAAGGACGGCCCGGACATGATCCCGCTCCTGGAACACGCGCTAAAGCTGTGAATCCAGGCCCCAGAAACGACAAAAGGCAGCCCTCACAGGCTGCCTTTTTCGTACCACCATTCCCAAAGTGTTCCCAAAACGCTCCCTTCTGAGAAGCGGTCCGGCTGGAACCCCCGGAAATACTGGCTTTCAGATGGTGCGGACGGAGAGACTCGAACTCTCACACCTTGCGGCGCCAGAACCTAAATCTGGTGTGTCTACCAATTTCACCACGTCCGCGTGGTTTCAAGCTAAAAACAAAAACGCCAGGCTTTTGGCCTGGCGTTCTGGAATATGGGGTGGACGATGGGAATCGAACCCACGACACCAGGAGCCACAATCCTGTGCTCTACCAACTGAGCTACGCCCACCATATTGCATTGCTTACTCAAATTGCCTGACCGCCAAATGGCGCACCCGGCAGGACTCGAACCTGCGACCATCCGCTTAGAAGGCGGATGCTCTATCCAGCTGAGCTACGGGCGCTTATCCATCCGCTAATGCAGACTTAGAAGCTTTCGGCTCCAGCCTCACCACGGGGGCTTGGCTCTTGCCGTCTCACCCAGCGAGTGGCTGTTCCTGAGAAGCGGGGCGAATGTTATAGACGCTTACGCACCTCGTCAACAGAAAAAATCAAAAAAATTCAGCGATATAAAGGAGTTACGCGAAAACGACGGCAGGCGCCTTTGCCCGGGTGAGCACCCATGCGAGAATGCGCGTCCTTTTTTCATCCTTATTAATGGTTAACCAGCGTAATGACCGCACAACTGATCGATGGCAAGGCGATCGCCGCCAGCCTCCGCCAGCAGATTGCCAAACGCGTCGCCGAACGCCGCGAACAAGGCCTTCGCACTCCGGGTCTGGCCGTGATCCTGGTCGGTACCGATCCTGCCTCCCAGGTCTATGTGTCACACAAACGCAAGGATTGCGAGGAAGTCGGCTTCCTCTCGCGCGCCTATGACCTGCCGAGCGACACCAGCCAGGCCGATCTGCTGGCCCTGATCGACGAGCTCAACGACGACCCGGCCATCGACGGTATCCTGGTGCAGTTGCCGCTGCCCGAGCACCTGGACAGCTCGCTGCTGCTCGAGCGCATTCGCCCCGACAAGGATGTGGACGGTTTCCACCCCTACAACATCGGCCGCCTGGCCCAGCGCATGCCGCTGCTGCGCCCCTGCACGCCCAAGGGCATCATGACCCTGCTGGAGAGCACCGGCGTCGACCTCTACGGCCTGCACGCGGTGGTGGTCGGCGCTTCGAACATCGTCGGCCGCCCGATGGCCATGGAGCTGCTGCTGGCCGGGTGCACGGTCACCGTCACCCACCGTTTCACCAAAGACCTCGCCGGCCATGTCGGCCAGGCCGACATCGTCGTGGTCGCCGCCGGCAAGCCGGGGCTGGTCAAAGGCGAGTGGATCAAGCCGGGTGCCATCGTCATCGATGTCGGGATCAACCGCCAGGAAGACGGCAAGCTGGTCGGCGACGTGATCTACGAGACCGCCCTGCCCCGCGCTGGCTGGATCACTCCGGTACCGGGCGGTGTCGGCCCGATGACCCGCGCCGGCCTGCTGGAAAACACCCTGCACGCGGCCGAGCACCTGCATGAGTGATCGCTGCGGCTGAATCGAAAACGGCACCCAAGGGTGCCGTTTTTTTTCGCGGCTGAAACCGCTCCTACAACACAGGCATCGGCCTCACTTGCGCGCCTGCTCCCAGGACTTGAGCAGCTCGTCATAGGCGATGGTTTCGCCCTTGGGCTTCTCGTTGGCCAGCTTGGGCTTGGGTGCACCCGGCTGATCGAACCAGTACTGCGGATCACGCGGCTCGTTCAGCTTCGGCCCGCACTCGCCAAGCACGTTGGAGCGTTCCAGGCGACCGAGCATGGTGTCCTGCGCGGCAGCCAGACCATCGAGCGCCTGCTGTGGCGTCTTGTCGCCACTCGCGGCTTCGGCGATGAACTGCCACCACAGCTGGGCCAGACGCGGATAGTCCGGCACGTTGGTGCCGGTCGGCGTCCACTGCACGCGAGCCGGGCTGCGGTAGAACTCCACCAGACCGCCAAGCTTCGGCGCTATGTCCGTCATGGCCTGCGAGTTGATGTCCGATTCGCGAATCGGGGTCAGGCCGACCAGGGTCTTCTTCAGCGAGACGGTCTTGGAGGTGACGAACTGGGCGTACAGCCAGGCCGCCAGGCGCTGCTTCTCCGGGGTCGACTTGAGGAAGGTCCAGGAACCGGTGTCCTGGTAGCCGAGCTTCATGCCCTCCTCCCAGTACGGTCCCTTCGGCGACGGTGCCATGCGCCATTTCGGCGTGCCGTCCTCGTTGACCACCGGCAGGCCCGGCTTGGTCATGTCGGCGGTGAAGGCGGTGTACCAGAAGATCTGCTGGGCAATGGCGCCCTGCGCCGGCACCGGACCGGCCTCGGAGAAGGTCATGCCCTGGGCTTCCGGCGGTGCGTACTGACGCATCCAGTCGACGTACTTCTGCGTGGCGAACACTGCCGCCGGGCCGTTGGTGTCGCCGCCACGGGCAACGCTGGAGCCCACCGGGCGGCAGCCGTCGACGCGAATGCCCCACTCGTCCACCGGCAGGCCATTGGGCAGGCCCTTGTCGCCGCCGCCAGCCATGGAGAACCAGGCATCGGTGAAGCGCCAGCCCAGCGACGGGTCTTTCTTGCCGTAGTCCATGTGGCCATAGACGCGCTGGCCATCGATCTCCTTGACGTGCTTGGAGAAGAACTCGGCAATGTCTTCATAGGCCGACCAGTTGACCGGCACGCCCAGCTCGTAGCCGTAGATTTCCTTGAACTTGGCCTTGAGTTCCGGGCGCTCGAACCAGTCGGCGCGGAACCAGTAGAGGTTGGCGAACTGCTGATCCGGCAGCTGGTACAGCTTGCCGTCCGGCCCGGTGGTGAAGGACGTGCCGATGAAGTCCTCGAGATCCAGGGTCGGCGAGGTGTAGTCCTTGGCTTCGCCGGCGATCATGTCGCTGATGGCCACCGCCTTGCCGTAGCGCGCATGGGTGCCGATCAGGTCGGAGTCGTTGACCCAGCCGTCGTAGATGTTCTTGTCCGACTGCATCTGCGTCTGCAGCTTCTCGACCACGTCGCCTTCCTGCAGCAGGTCATGGCGCAGCTTGATCCCGGTGATCTCGCTGAACGCCTTGGCCAGCACCTTGGACTCGTACTCGTGGGTGGTGATGGTTTCCGACACCACGCTGATATCCATGCCGCGGAACGGCTCGGCGGCCTTGATGAACCACTGCAGTTCGGCGAGTTGCTGCTCGGGTGTCAGGGTCGAGGGGTTGAACTCCTCGGCGATCCATTTCTTGGCGGCCTCTTCATAGGCATCCGCCCAGGCCGCACCGCTCAAACCGGACAACGCCAGCAAGGCGGCCAACGCCATGCTATGTCGGGTCTTGTTGTTATTGTCGAACATAGAGACCTCCATCTCAGGATATGGGAGAGGCAAACCGGTGGCAGCCCGGCTCAGCCCCAGCGCATGACTGCGCACAACCACAACAGCGATAGCAGTGACGCTATCCACACGCTCCAGTCGGTCACGCCTATCACCAGCAGGTGCAGGTAGGCGCTACCGAGCAGACCGATGAACAACCGGTCGCCACGGGTCGTGGCGATCGGCAGAAACCCCTTGCGTTCCACGCAAGGCCAGCGCAGCTCCACCAGCGTCATACCGGCCAGCAGCACGGCGATGCCGGCGAAGAACAGCGCAGTCGGTAGAGTCCAGGCCATCCAGCTCATGACGAACCTCCTTACACGCGACCGAGGGCAAAGCCCTTGGCCACATGATTGCGAACGAACCAGATCACCAGCATGCCGGGAATGATGGTCAGCACCCCGGCGGCGGCCAGCACGCCCCAGTCGATCCCCGACGCGGATACCGTACGGGTCATCACCGCGGCGATGGGCTTGGCGTCCACGGATGTCAGGGTGCGCGCCAGCAGCAGCTCGACCCAGGAGAACATGAAGCAGAAGAAAGCCGTGACGCCGATGCCGGAACGGATCAGCGGGATGAAGATCTTCACGAAGAATTTCGGGAAGCTGTAGCCGTCGATATAGGCCGTCTCGTCGATTTCCTTGGGCACGCTGGACATGAACCCTTCCAGGATCCACACCGCCAGCGGCACGTTGAACAGGCAGTGCGCCAGCGCCACGGCGATATGGGTATCGAACAGGCCGATGGACGAATACAGCTGGAAGAACGGCAGCAGGAACACCGCCGGCGGCGCCATGCGGTTGGTCAGCAGCCAGAAGAACAGGTGCTTGTCGCCGAGGAAGCGGTAGCGCGAGAAGGCATAGGCCGCCGGCAGCGCCACGCTGAGCGAGATCAGGGTGTTGAGGCTGACGTAGTACAGCGAGTTGAGATAGCCCTCGTACCAGCTGCGATCGGTGAAGATCACCCGGTAGTTTTCCAGGGTGAAATGCTGCGGCCACAGGCTCAGGCCACCGAGAATCTCGGTGTTGCTCTTGAACGACATGTTCAGCAGCCAGTAGATCGGCACCAGCAGGAAGAGGAAGTAGATCAGCAGAGCCAGGCGTTTGCGTAGCATCATGGTCGGCCTCAGCGATTCTTGTCGTCGTGGGTCATGGCGGTATAGAACAGCCAGGACACCAGCAGGATGATCAGGAAGTAGACCAGCGAGAACGCCGCCGCCGGGCCCAGATCGAACTGACCGATGGCCATCTGCGTCAGGGTCTGGCTGAGGAAGGTGGTGGCGTTGCCCGGGCCACCCCCGGTCAGCACGAACGGCTCGGTGTAGATCATGAAGCTGTCCATGAAGCGCAGCATCACCGCGATCAGCAGCACGCTCTTCAGCTTGGGCAGCTGGATATGGCGGAACACCGCCCAGTTCGACGCACGGTCGATGCGCGCCGCCTGGTAGTAGACGTCGGGTATCGCCCGCAAGCCCGAGTAGCACAGCAGCGCTACCAGCGACGTCCAGTGCCAGACGTCCATGATCAGCACCGTCACCCAGGCATCCATGGTGTTGGCGGCATAGTTGTAGCTGAGGCCCAGCTTGTTCAGCGCCCAGCCCATCAGGCCGATGTCGGCACGGCCGAAGATCTGCCAGATGGTGCCCACCACGTTCCATGGAATCAGCAGCGGGATGGCCATCAGGATCAGGCACAGCGACGCCCAGCGCCCGCGGGTCGGCATGCACAGGGCGATGGCGATGCCCAGCGGAATCTCGATCAGCAGCACGCAGGCGGAGAAGATGAACTGGCGCAGCAGCGAGTCGTGCAGGCGCGGGTCCTGCAACACCTGGCGATACCAGTCGACGCCGACGAAGTAGCGCGTGGCCGGATCGAAGATGTCCTGCACCGAGTAGTTGACCACCGTCATCATCGGCACGATGGCACTGAAGGCCACCAGCAGGAACACCGGCAGGACCAGCCACCAGGCCTTGTTGTTCTGTACCTTCATGGCGCCACCTCCACCAGGTAGTCATCGGCATAGAGCATCAGCCACTGCGCAGGAAAGCTCAGGTAGACCTGTTCGCGTGGCACCGGCTGGTCCTCCTGCAGGCGTGCCTTGAGCACCTGGCCGTCGAGGTCGAAGGTAAGGATCTTGTAGGTGCCGAGGTCCTCGACGTGCAGCACGCGCCCGCACAGCGCGTCTTCATAGGCGCCGTCCCAGACATGCACGAACTCGGGGCGGATGCCCACCTGCAGGCGCCTGCCGTCCAGTTCGGCCAGGCGCTGGTTGAGCGCGTCGGAAAGCGGCAGCACGGTATCGGCGAAACGCACGCCACCTTCGCAGCGCTGCACGTCGATCAGGTTCATCCCCGGGCTGCCGATGAAGTAGCCGACGAAGGTGTGTCCGGGGCGCTCGAACAGTTCGCGCGGCGTACCGAACTGGACGATCTGCCCGCCATACATCACCGCGATCTTGTCGGCGAAGGTGGAAGCCTCCAGCTGGTCGTGGGTGACGTAGACCATGGTGATGTTGAACTGCTCGTGGATCTGCTTGAGCTTGCGCCGCAGCTTCCACTTCAGGTGCGGGTCGATCACCGTCAGCGGCTCGTCGAAGAGAATCGCCGATACGTCGTCACGCACCAGGCCACGCCCCATGGACACCTTCTGCTTCTCGTCGGCGGTGAGGTTGCGCGCCTTCTTGCGCAGCAGCGGATGGAGTTCGAGCACCTCCGCGATCTCATGCACCTTGCTGGTGATCCGCGCCTCGTCCATGCCCTGGTTACGCAGCGGGAAGGCCAGGTTGTCGAACACCGTCATGGTGTCGTAGACCACCGGGAACTGGAACACCTGGGCGATGTTGCGCTGCTGCGGCGACAATGCGTTGACCGCCTTGCCGTCGAACTGCACCTCGCCCTGGGACGGGCTTAGCAGGCCGGAGATGATGTTGAGCAGGGTCGACTTGCCGCAGCCCGAGGGGCCCAGCAGCGCGTAGGCGCCGCCCTGCTGCCAGATGTGGTTCATCTCGCGGATCGCATAATCTTCCGGCGCCTTCGGCGCGCCGCTGTAGCTGTGCGCGAGGTTGTGCAGACGAATCTCGGCCATCAGGCAGCCCTCCCCTGGCGACGACTGGGTGCCTGGACCAATTGCCCATCGGCGGCAAAGACGAACAGCTTGTGGGTCGGGATGTAGATGAGTATCGGCGTGTCCACCGCGTACTCGTGCACGCCCGGCAGGTGCAGCACCAGCACGAACTGTTCGTTGCGCACGTGCAGGAAGGTTTCCGAGCCGCTGATCTCGGCCAGCTCCACGGTGACCGCCAGTTCCAGGTCATCGTCGTTCGACGGCACCAGGCCAATATGGCTCGGGCGCACGCCGAAACGGTACTCGCCCTCGGCGATGTCGCGCAGGTCCTGATTGAGCGGAAAGTGCACGCAGTCGGCAAAGCTCACCTCGCTGCCGCTGATCCGCCCCGGCATCAGGTTGATCGCCGGCTCGGAGAACAGTTCGGCGGCCAGCACCTGCTGCGGACGGTGATAGACATCGGCGGTCTTGCCACTCTGCACCACCCGCCCCTCGTGCAGGATGGTGGTGGTGCCACCGAGGGCCAGCGCCTCGTTCGGCTCGGTGGTGGCGTAGATGGCGATGGTGTGGCGCGCCTGAAACAGCTCGCGCATTTCCTGGCGCAACTCCTCGCGCAGCTTGTAGTCGAGGTTGACCAGGGGCTCGTCGAAGAGGATCAGCGAAGCGTCCTTGACCAGTGCCCGCGCCATGGCCGTGCGCTGCTGCTGACCACCGGACAGTTCCAGTGGGTAGCGTGACAGCAGGTTGTCGATGCGCAGCATGCGCGCCGTGCTCTCGACCTTGTCGGCGATCAGCTCCCTGGCCATTCCGGCCTGGCGCAGCGGCGACGCGATGTTCTCGAACACCGTCAGGGTCGGGTAGTTGATGAACTGCTGATAGACCATCGACACGTTGCGCTGACGCACCGGGACGCCGGTGACATCGGCGCCGTTCATCAGCACGCGACCGCTGCTGGGTCGATCCAGGCCGGCCATCAGGCGCATCAGGCTGGTCTTGCCGGCCAGGGTGCGGCCCAGCAGGACGTTGAAAGAGCCGGGTTCGAAACTCAGGCAGGCATCATCGATATGCACCTGGCCGTCGACGATACGGGTGACGTGTTCGAGCTTGAGCGACATGGCCTGTCCTTTTTCTTGTCGTGCCATTCGATTACGAACACCTTAGCGACAAGCATGCCAGGGCCGAAAAACATCAACTATCCATCTGATAAACAAGAAAAAACGCGAAATTCCTGGAAAGCTCATCGAGACCAGACTGAACAGCTTTGCACAAGCGGATGTGAACAACTGAACAGTTCGACTGTTGACTTTGAACAGTTTTGAACAAGACTGGACGGACGCGACGCAGGTCGCGAGCACATCGCGGCGCAGATCGCGAACCTACAAGAAGAGAGCGTCCATGACAGAAGCTGCCCGCGCGCAGGCGCACGACACCATCATCGAGCAATCCTGGTCGCGCTGCCGTGACTACGGCCTGACCCACCAGAGTCCGCCCTGCTTCGACCCGCCCCCTCCCGGTGAACTCTCGGCCCTGCTGGAGAGCCGCCAGGCACTGGTACAGACCACCCACCAGGAAGTGCTGCCCTACTACGGCACCATCCTGGCCAACTCCAACTGCCTGATCATGCTCGCCGACGAGCAGGGCCGGCTGTTGCAGTCCTGGGGCGACCAGCGCTTCATCGAACCGCGCCAGGCCGCGGGCTTCGTCGCCGGCGCCAGCTGGCTGGAGCGCTACACCGGCACCAATGCCATCGGCACCGCGCTCAGCTGCGGCCAGGCCGTGCACATCCAGCACGACGAGCACTTCCTCAAGGCGAACCGCTTCATGACCGGCTCGGCCTCACCGATCTTCGACGAGCAGCGACGCATGGTCGCCGTGCTCGACGTGTCCAGCGACAGCTACCTGCCGCCCGCGCACACCCTGGGCATGGTCAAGATGATGAGCCAGTCGGTGGAGAACCGCCTGATCCTCAAGCTGTTCGCCGAGCAGTACCACCTGCTCAGCTTCAATACCAGCCTGGACAACCTCGACAGCCCCTGGGCCGGGCTGGTGGTGTTCGACGAGCAGGGCCACGTGGTCTCGGCGAACCGCCGTGCCGACAACCTGCTCGGGCAACCCCTTGCCTACTGCGCCATCGAGCAGCTGTTCGACGTGCCGCTGCAGCAGTTGCTCAACCAGCCGGACAACCTGCCCTTCAACCTGCGTACCAGCGGCCACTTTCGCTTCCACGCGCGGGTGCGCCGCCCTACCCGGCCAGCCCCCGTTCAACCCCGCGACTTCCGCCCGCCGCTGACCAGCCGCAGCGAGCAGGAGCCGCACCTGCACGCACTCAACCTGGGCGACGCCAGAGTGGACAAGGCCATTCGCCAGGCCGAACGCCTGCTGGAGAAGGACATCCCGATTCTGGTGCAGGGTGAAACCGGCGCCGGCAAGGAGGTCTTCGTCAAGGCCCTGCACCGCTCCAGCTCACGCGCCAACCAGGCGTTCATCGCGGTCAACTGCGCCGCCATCCCGGCGGAGCTGGTGGAGTCGGAGCTGTTCGGCTACGAGAAAGGCGCCTTCACCGGCGCCAGCCAGAAGGGCCATGTCGGCCTGATCCGCAAGGCGCACAAGGGCACGCTGTTTCTCGACGAAATCGGCGACATGCCGCTGCGCGTCCAGGCCCGATTGCTGCGTGTCCTGCAGGAACGCTGCGTGCAGCCGCTGGGCAGCAGCGAGTTGCACCCGGTGGACGTGCGCCTGATCTCCGCGACCAACCGCCCGTTGCGCCAGGACATCGACAATGGCCAGTTTCGCGCCGACCTCTACTACCGCATCAGCGGCCTGAACCTGGAGCTGCCGCCGCTGCGCGAACGCACCGACAAGGCGGCCCTGTTCCAGAAGCTCTGGGAACAGCACCGCGAACCCAGGCAGTGGGCGGGGCTCAGTCGCGAGGTACTCGAACTATTCCAGCGCCACCCCTGGCCGGGCAACCTGCGCCAGCTCAGCAGCGTGCTGCGCGTCGCGCTGGCCATGGCCGACGACCAGCCGATTCGCGCCGAACACCTGCCGGACGACTTTTTCACCGACCTGCCCGGCGCGGCGCCGCAGCCGTCACTGCCCGTGGCAGACAGCGACGACCTGGCCAGCCAGTACCAGGCCTGCGGCGGCAATATCTCCTACCTGGCGCGCCACCTCGGCCTGAGCCGCAACACCCTGTACAAGCGCCTGCGTGAACAGGGCGTCAGGCCTTGATCACGCGCCGCACCCAGACAGCCGGCCGCCATCCGCGCTGCATGCCCGCCGCCGCCAGCAGGATGGCCGCGACACCGAACCACTGCAGCGGGCTCAGCCAGTGGTCGAAGGCCAGCCAGTCGACCAGAATCGCCGCCACCGGGTAGATGAATGACAGTGCGCCGGTCACCGCCGTCGGCAGTTTCTGGATCGCGCCATACAGCAGCAGGTACATCAACCCGGTATGCACGAGCCCCAAGGCCAGCAGGCTGGCCCAGGCGACCTCGCCCTGCGGCAGTTCACGCCCCATCAGCGGCGCCAGCAGGATCACCCCGGTCACCAGCTGGATCAGCGCGATCAGGTGCGGCGGCGTGTCGCTGAGGCGTTTGACGATCAATGCGGCGATCGCATAGAGCAGCGCCGCCCCCAGCGCCAACCCGATGCCCATCAGGTAGTTGGCGCCGGCCACGGCACCCCGGCCATGAGCACTGACGATGGCCAGCATGCCGACGAACGCCAGGGCCAGCCAGGCGAGCTTGAGCCAGGTCAGGCGTTCGCCGAGAAACAGCGCCGCCAACCCCACCAGCATGAACGGCTGAACGTTGTACACCACCGTGCTGACGGCGATGGAGGCCTGCGTGTAGGAGGCGAACAACAACAGCCAGTTGCCGACGATGGCCACGCCGCTGAGCACGCCCAGCAGCAGCACGCGCCGCCCGAGCAGCTCGGCACGCAACAGACCGAGCGCGGCGCAGACCAACAGCAACATGCCCCCACCGATCAGGCAGCGCCAGAACACCACGTCCACCACCACCTGGCCGGAAAGCAGCACGAACCAGCCGATGGTGCCGGAAATCAGCATGGCGGCGATCATTTCCAGCGAGCCACGCTTGAGCTTCTCGTCCACGGGTCGATCCTCATTGAAATGAGCTGCCATTATGCGAAGGTGCAACTTCTCGCTCCATGGAGAATCTGAGGCAGAATCCAGCCCTCACCTTTTTTACAACGGCAGATTCCGGCTTTTACCTAACGAGGCCTGCAATGACCGATGAAATCGACCAGCCCCTGATCGCCGCATTGATGGCCGACTCGCGGCGCTCGCTGAAAGCACTGGCGCAGCTCAGTGGCCTGTCCTCCCCCAGCGTGGCCGAACGCCTGCGCCGCCTGGAGGAGCGCGGCGTGCTGAGGGGCTACACCGTGGAGATCGACCCACGGCATTTCGGCTACCAGTTGCAGGCCATCGTTCGCGTCAGGCCGCTGCCCGGCAAACTGCACGAAGTCGAACGACTGATCCAGGCCACACCCGAATTCACCGAATGCGACAAGGTCACCGGCGAGGACTGTTTCATCGCGCGCCTGCACGTGCGCTCCATGGAACAGCTGGACGAGGTGCTCGATCGCCTCAACGGCCATGCCGAAACCAACACCGCCATCGTCAAGAAGACCTCGGTCCCGCGCCGATTGCCACCGATGAACTGACAAGGAACGCTCATGCCCTCCTCCCTACGCCCCCTGCTCGCCGCACTCGGCCTCTGCCTGGCCAGCCAGAACGCGCTCGCCGAACTGCGCCCGGCCGTCGACGCTGCCGTGAAACCCGTGATGCAGGCCTACGCCATCCCCGGCATGGCCATCGCCATCAGCCACAAGGGGCAGCAGCACTTCTTCGACTATGGCGTCGCCTCCCGCGAAAGCGGCCAGGCCGTGGATCGTCACACGCTGTTCGAGCTGGGCTCGATCAGCAAACTGTTCACCGCCACCCTCGGCACCTACGCGCAGGCGCGTGGCACCCTGAACCTCAGCGACAACGCCAGCCAGTACCTGCCAGCCCTGCAAGGCAGCGCGTTCGACCATATCAGCCTGCTGGACCTGGCGACCTACAGCGCCGGCGGCCTGCCGCTGCAGTTCCCGGACGCGGTAGGCGACGAGCGCCAGATGCTCGACTACTACCGCAACTGGCAGGCCGTCTATCCGGCCGGCACCCGTCGCCTGTATTCCAACCCGAGCATCGGCCTGTTCGGCCACCTGGCGGCGGCCAGCCTGGCCGAACCCTTCCAGCAGGTGATGGAGCAGGACCTGCTGCCACGACTGGGCATGCAGGAAAGCTACGTGCAGATACCGGCCGGGCAGATGCAGCACTACGCCTGGGGCTACCGCGACGACAAGGCCATGCGCGTAGGCCCCGGCGCCCTGGATGCCGAAGCCTACGGGTTGAAATCCAGCGCCACCGACATGCTGCGCTTCATCGAGGTCAACCTGCACCCGGATCGCCTGCCCTCGCCGCTGCACCAGGCCGTCAGCGCCACTCATCGCGGCTACTACCAGGTCGGTGACATGACCCAGGCCCTCGGCTGGGAACGCTACGCCTACCCCATCAGCCTGGAACAGCTGCAGGCTGGCAACTCCGCCGACATGGCCCTGCAGCCGCATCCCGTCGAGCGCTTCGCCGTGGCCAAGCCTGCCGAAGGCGATCTGCTGCTGAACAAGACCGGCTCGACCAATGGCTTCGGCGCCTACATCCTGCTGCTGCCCGCACGGGACACCGGGCTGGTGATACTCGCCAACCGCAACTACCCCAACGCCGAGCGTGTGCGCCTGGCGCTGCAACTGCTCGAGGCCATTGCACCCTAGCCGGCGCAGCTCGTGAGCCAAACGACGACGCCCGCCGCTGAGGCGACGGGCGTCGTCGATCGAGAAGCTGAGGTCAGGCCGAGAAACCACCGTCGATCGTCAGATTGGCGCCGGTGATGTAGGCCGCTTCGGGGCCTGCCAGGTACGCCACGAAACTGGCGATTTCCTCTGCCTTGCCATAACGCGGCAGGGCCATGGTCTGCTTCAGCGACTCGGCGAAATCACCCTGATCGGGGTTCATGTCGGTATCCACCGGGCCAGGCTGAACGTTGTTGACCGTGATGCCGCGCGGCCCCAGGTCACGGGCCAGCCCCTTGGTGAAGCCGGCCACCGCCGCCTTGCTCAAGGCATAGACGGAGCCACCGGCGAACGGCATGCGCTCGGCGTTGGTGCTGCCGATGGTGATGATCCGCCCGCCCTCGCCCATCACCCGGGCAGCCTCCTGGCTGGCGATCACCACGCTGCGCACGTTCACGTCCAGCGTGCGGTCCAGATCCTCGATGCTGAAGGTTTCGATGGGGGCGACGGCCAGCACACCGGCATTGTTCACCAGAATATCGAGGCCACCGAGACTCTCCAGCGTATGGCGGATGGCGGCACGAATCGCCTGTTCGTCACGACTGTCGGCCTGAATCGCGATGGCGCGGCCACCGGCCGCTTCGATACCGGCCACGACGTCGAGTGCACCCGCAGCAGAGGACACGTAGGTCAGGGCCACTGCAGCGCCTTCCTGCGCCAGGCGCTGGGCGATCGCGGCGCCAATGCCGCGCGAACCACCTTGGATGAATGCGACTTTGCCTTCGAGGGTTTTCTTGATGCTCATGGGAATCTCCTGGAACTGAGGTTTGATTGGGACACGGACTCAGTATTCACCCAGGACTCACAACCAATAAGCCGGCAATTGCTATATTCATTCGATACCAATGGTTTACAGGCGACCCATGGAAACCCTCAGCAGCATCGAATGTTTCGTCCGCACGGCAGAAGCCGGCAGTTTCGCCGAGGCCGCCAGGCGCCTGGGCCTGACCCCCGCCGCTGTCGGCAAGAACGTTGCACGTCTGGAGTCCAGCCTCGGAGTGCGCCTGTTCCTGCGCAGCACCCGGCGCCTGACGCTGACCGAGGCCGGCGAACGGTTTCTCGCGCAGGTGAGCGGCGGGCTGGCGAGCATCCAGAGCGCGGTGGCCAATCTCGCCAGCAGCCAGGGCCAGCCCGCTGGCCGGCTCAAGGTGAGCATGGGCGTCGCCTTCGGCCGTGATTACATCCTGCCGCACCTGAGCGACTTCCTCGCCCGCTATCCGGCGATCACCCCAGACTGGCACTTCGACAACCGCGCCGTGGACCTGATCGGCGAAGGCTTCGATGCGGCCATCGGCGGCGGCTTCGAGCTACCGCCCGGTGCGATCGCTCGCCAGTTGGCCCCCGCTCATCGGGTGCTGCTGGCCTCGCCAGGCTATCTCGCCAGGCATGCTGTCATTCGGACGCCGGAGGACCTGGCACGGCATGACGGTATCCTGATCCGCTCGCCGCAGACCGGGCGCGTACGCAGCTGGCCCCTGCGCACGGCGGATGAGCGCCAGGCCACCCTGGAGCTGAACCGGCGCATGACCATGAACGACCCCGAGGCCGCCTGTCATGCCGCCCTGCAGGACCTGGGCATCACCCTGGTCAGCACCGTGCACGCGCTGCCCTACCTGCAGCGCGGTGAGCTGCAACGGGTGCTGCCGGACTGGTACGTGGACACCGGCAGCCTGAGCCTCTACTTCAGTGCGCAGAAGCTGCTGCCGGCCAAGACGCGGGTGTTCATCGACTTCATCGTCGAGCGTTTCCGTGAACACCGCTGGGCGCAGCGTTTCGATGCGCGCAACCCCATGGCCGCCACCACGGAGCCCCCCCGAAAATGACGAAGGCCGCTTCACAGCGGCCTTCGTCGTTCAGCGTCGGGGCTTACTCGGCCAAGCGCCAGGTGGTACCGCCCTTGCCGTCTTCCAGTACCACGCCCATGGCGGTGATCTGGTCACGGATGCGGTCGCTTTCCGCCCAGTTCTTCTCGGCACGCGCCTGCAGGCGCGCGGCGATCAGTGCCTCGACCTCGGCCGCATCGACCTTGCCGGCAGCGCCCGCCTGAAGGAAGGCTTCCGGCTCCAGCTGCAGCACGCCCAGCACGGCGGCCAGCTGCTTGAGCTGGGCGGCCAGGCCGGCAGCGGCCTGCACGTCGGATTCGCGCAGGCGGTTGACCTCACGGATCATCTCGAACAGCACCGCACAGGCTTCCGGCGAGTTGAAGTCATCGTCCATCGCCGCGCCGAAGCGCTCGACGAAGGCTTCGCCACCGGCAGGCGCCAGCTCCGGCAGGCCCTTGAGGCCGTTGTAGAAGCGTTCCAGGGCGCCCTTGGCTTCCTTGAGGCTCTCTTCGGAGTAGTTGATCGGGCTGCGGTAATGGCTGGACACCAGCAGGTAACGCACCACCTCCGGGTGATACTTCTCCAGCACCTCGCGGATGGTGAAGAAATTGCCCAGGCTCTTGGACATCTTCTCGCCATCGACGCGCACCGCCCCGGCATGCATCCAGGCCTTGGCGTACTGCTTGCCGGTCGCCGCCTCGCTCTGCGCGATCTCGTTCTCGTGGTGCGGGAACACCAGGTCCGGGCCACCGCCGTGGATGTCGAAGGTCTCGCCCAGGCAGCAGGTGGACATCACCGAGCACTCGATGTGCCAGCCGGGACGGCCCTTGCCCCACGGCGAGTCCCAGCTCGGCTCACCCGGCTTGGCGCCTTTCCACAGAACGAAGTCCAGCGGATCTTCCTTGATTTCGTCGACTTCGATGCGCGCGCCGATCTTCAGCTCGTCGATCTTGCGCCGCGACAGCTTGCCGTAGGTCTCGAACTTGGTGACGCGGTAGTACACGTCGCCATTGCCCGGCGCATAGGCGAAGCCCTTGTCGATCAGGGTCTGGATCATCTGGTGCATGCCGGCGATATGGCCGGTGGCGCGCGGCTCGATGTCCGGGCGCAGCACGGACAGACGCGCTTCGTCCTCGTGCATCGCGGCGATCATGCGCTCGACCAGCGCCTCGAACGGCTCGCCGTTCTCGTTGGCGCGGCGGATGATCTTGTCGTCGATGTCGGTGATGTTGCGCACGTAGGTCACGTCATAGCCGCGCTGACGCAGCCAGCGGGTGACCACGTCGAAGGCGACCATCACGCGGGCGTGACCGATATGGCAGTAGTCGTACACGGTCATGCCGCACACGTACATGCGCACCTGGTTGCCGATCAGCGGCTGGAAGGCGTCCTTGGTCTTGCTCAGGGTGTTGTAAATGCTCAGCATCTTTCTCTAATTCCTCAAGCACGGCTTGCAAGGCAGCGCGCGATGATCAGGCAACGCGGGGCGAGGTGAGCAAACGCTTTGCCAACCTCGCATCGACGCTGCCCGATCGAGCGCAGCGATTTGCCAGCCGTTATTGCCCCCAGGAGTCGCGCAGGGTCACGGTACGGTTGAACACCAGGGCATCGGCGGTCGAGTCCTTGTCCAGGCAGAAGTAGCCTTCGCGCTCGAACTGGAAGCGATCATCGGCAGTAGCCTGGGCCAGCGACGGCTCGGCACGGCAACCGGTGAGCACCACCAGCGAATCCGGGTTGATGTTGTCGAGGAAGCTGCCGCCCTCTTCCGCTTTCTCCGGGTTGGCCGAACGGAACAGGCGATCGTACAGGCGCACTTCGCAGGCCACGCTCTCGGCCGCCGGCACCCAGTGGATCACGCCCTTGACCTTGCGCCCTTCCGGGTTCTTGCCGAGGGTGTTCTCGTCGTAGGAGCAACGCAGCTCGACGATGTTGCCGGCGGCGTCCTTGACGGCCTCGTCGGCGCGGATCACGTAGCTGCCGCGCAGGCGCACTTCGCCACCGGGGATCAGACGCTTGAAGCCGTCCGGCGGAGTTTCCTCGAAGTCGCTGGCATCGATGTAGATCTCGCGGGAGAACGGCAGCACGCGCACGCCCATGTCCTGCTTCGGGTGGCGCGGCAGCTCGAGGTTCTCGACCTGGCCTTCCGGGTAGTTGGTGATCACCACCTTGAGCGGCTTGAGCACGCACATGGCGCGCGCGGCGTTGGCGTCCAGGTCGTCACGAATGGCGAATTCCAGCATGCCGATATCCACCAGGCCACCGGCACGGTTGACGCCGATCATGTCGCAGAAGGTGCGGATCGACGCCGGGGTGTAACCGCGACGGCGGTAACCGGACAGCGTCGACATGCGCGGGTCGTCCCAGCCATCGACGTGTTTCTCGTCGACGAGCTGCTTGAGCTTGCGCTTGCTGGTGATGGTGTAGTTCAGGTTCAGGCGGGCGAATTCGTACTGACGCGGCGCCGCCGGCACCGGCAGGTTGGCCAGGAACCATTCGTACAGCGGACGGTGATCCTCGAACTCCAGGGTGCAGATCGAGTGCGTCACGCCCTCGATCGCGTCGGACTGACCGTGGGTGAAGTCGTAGCTCGGGTAGATGCACCACTTGTCGCCCGTCTGGTGGTGATGGGCATGGCGGATGCGATAGAGGATCGGGTCGCGCAGGTTGATGTTCGGCGAGGTCATGTCGATCTTGGCACGCAGCGAACGGGCGCCGTCCGCGAACTCGCCAGCCTTCATGCGGGCGAACAGGTCCAGGTTCTCCTCCACCGAACGCTCACGGAACGGGCTGTTCTTGCCCGGCTCGGTGAGGTTGCCACGGTATTCGCGCATTTCTTCGGCGTTCAGATCGCAGACGAAGGCCTTGCCCGCCTTGATCAGCTCGATGGCCCAGGCATGCAGCTGGTCGAAGTAGTTGGAGGCGTAGCGCTCTTCGCCCGCCCACTTGAAGCCCAGCCACTCGACGTCGACCTTGATCGCGTCGATGTATTCCTGGTCTTCCTTGGCCGGGTTGGTGTCGTCGAAACGCAGGTTGCACTGGCCGCCGAACTCTTCGGCCAGGCCGAAGTTCAGACAGATGCTCTTGGCATGACCGATGTGCAGGTAGCCGTTGGGCTCCGGCGGAAAGCGGGTCACGATCTGGGCGTGCTTGCCGCTGTCCAGATCGGCCTGGACGATGGGGCGCAGGAAGTTGGCGGCTTTTTCGACGGTGGGCTTGCTCATGGTGTCCTTAACAATACTGGCGCGGCACAGGGTAGGCCGCCTCGGGCAAAGTCCGTATCATAACCAACCTGTCAAGCCCCTGACAGGGTGCATGCCACCCTGACAAGCGCTGTTCATCCACGAGCCGAGCGCTCGAACCTGCCTCATCACGGATACGATCATGATCAAACTGCACACCAACCACGGCGTCATCACCCTGAACCTGTTCGCCGACAAGGCCCCGGAAACCGTGGCCAACTTCGAGCAATACGTGAAGGAAGGCCACTACGACGGCACCATCTTCCACCGTGTGATCGGCAACTTCATGATCCAGGGCGGCGGTTTCGAGCCGGGCATGAAGCAGAAGCCGACCCGTGCACCGATCAAGAACGAAGCCAACAACGGCGTCGCCAACAAGGTCGGCACCGTCGCCATGGCCCGCACCATGGAGCCGCATTCGGCCAGCGCGCAGTTCTTCATCAACGTCGCCGACAACAGCTTCCTCAACCACAGCGCACCGACCGTTCAGGGCTGGGGCTACGCCGTGTTCGGTGAAGTGGTCGAAGGCATGGACGTGGTCGAGAAGATCAAGGGCGTCTCCACCACCATGAAAGCCGGCCACCAGGACGTACCGGTCGACGACGTGGTCATCGAGAAGGCCGAAGTCGTAGCCGAGTAAGTCGATGATCCTGCTGATCTCCGATCTGCACCTCGAAGAGAAACGCCCGGACATCACCCGGGCGTTTCTGCATTTTCTCGCCACGCGCGCGCGCCAGGCCGAGGCGCTGTACATCCTTGGCGACTTCTTCGAGGTCTGGATCGGCGACGACGGCATGTCGCCCTTCCAGCATGAGATCGCCCGCGCCCTGCGCGAGCTGAGCGATGCCGGCACGCGCATCCACCTGATGCACGGCAACCGCGACTTTCTCATCGGCAAGGCATTCTGCCGCGAGGCCGGCTGCACCCTGCTCAGCGATCCCTGCACGGTGCAACTGGGCGGTGAGCGCGTACTGCTGATGCACGGCGACAGCCTGTGCACCCTGGATGTCGGCTACATGAAGCTGCGGCGCTGGCTGCGCAACCCGCTGTCACTGCTGGTCCTGCGCAATCTGCCGCTCGCCACCCGGCAGAAGCTGGCACGCAAGCTGCGCAACGAAAGCCGCGCGCAAACGCGGATGAAGGCCAGTGAGATCGTCGACGTCACGCCGCAGGAAGTGCTCAGGGTCATGGCCGCGCATGGCGTGCGCACGCTGATCCATGGCCACACCCATCGCCCGGCCGTGCATGAGCTGGAGGTGAACGGCCAGCCGGCACGGCGCATCGTGCTGGGCGACTGGGATCGCCAGGGCTGGGCGCTGCAGATCGATGACGAGGGCTTCAACCAGGCGCCGTTCGAGCTTGCTCCCGCAAACGCCTGCGAGCCGTAGCCATACCATCCTGTAGGAGCGGCTTCAGCCGCGAAAGGCCGCTGTTGCAATGTTCGCGGCTGAAGCCGCTCCTACAGTGCTCAATCTGAGGTCACCACCGCCGCCGCGGCCTTATGCAGCGATGTAGGGCGGGTGAAACCCGCCATCTCCCTCACGGCGGGTTTCACCCGCCCTACCCGGCCAAACGCCTCCGAGCCGTAGCCCGTACAAATTCGTAGGAGCGGCTTCAGCCGCGAAAGGCCACTATTGCAATGTTCGCGGCTGAAGCCGCTCCTACAGTGCTCAATCTGAGGTGGCCACCGCCGCCGCGGCCTTATGCAGCGATGTAGGGCGGGTGAAACCCGCCATCTCCCTCGCGGCGGGTTTCACCCGCCCTACCCGGCCAAACGCCTCCAAACCGTAGCCCGTACAAATGCTCAATCTGAGGTCGCCACCGCCGCCGCAGCCTTATGCCGGTACACCACTGTGGAAACGGAACTGCTCGTCCGGCGTGGTGATCAGTTCCTGCTCCACGCCCCGCACGACCTCAATGCGCGCATCGACATCGGCCGCATCGCCGTACAGGTAGGCGAGCTTGAGATAGCCCCGGTAGTGGCGCCCTTCGCTTTCCAGCAGCCCGGCGTAGAACTTGGCCAGCTCGGCGTCCAGACGCGGCACCAGCGCGGCGAAGCGCTCGCATGAACGCGCCTCGATGAAGGCACCCACCACCAGCACGTCCACCAGCCGCTCGACTTCACCATTGCGCAGCAGCGCACGCAGGCCGGCGGCGTAGCGCGACGCCGATACGTGGCGAATCTCGATACCCCGGCCGCGAATGATCTTGCTCACCTGCTCGAAGTGCACCAGCTCCTCACGGGCCAAACGCGACATTCTCGCGGTCAATTCGGTCTTGGTCAGGTAGCGTCCCATGAGGCTCAGGGCTGTCTGTGCGGCCTTGTACTCCAGGTTGCGGTGATCGAGCAGCAGGATCTCCTGCTGACGCAAGGCCTCGTCCAGCCAGGCATCCGGTGTGGCGACGCCGCCAAGAAAGCCGAGAATTTCCTGCAGGATCGACACAGGTTCTTCGCCGTTACTCGGAATATGCTCGGCATTTGACATCATATTTGAAGCGCTCATGGTGCTGGCGAGGTTGAAAATGGCGGGCCATTATACGAGTGACAGGCCCGTCGACCAGCACAGCGTTGATACAGGTCAACGAGCGGCTGAAGCCGGCGCACCTATAGTTGGATAAGCGCTATTCATTCTCAGGGAGACGACCATGCAAGCGATTCGCAGTATTCTGGTGGTGATGGAGCCCCAACACCCGGAAGGCCTGGCACTGAAGCGGGCCAAACTGATAGCTGGAGTCACCCAGTCGCACCTGCATCTGCTGGTGTGCGACAAGAAGGGCGATCACAGCGCCTGGCTCAACGACCTCAGCAGTGGCCTCACCCAGGAGGGCTTCAGCGTCTCCACCCAGCAGTCCTGGCACGACAACCTGCACCAGACCATCATCACGGTGCAGCAGGCCGAAGGCTGCAACCTGGTGGTCAAGCAGCACCTGCCGGACAACCCTCTGAAGAAAGCCCTGCTCACCCCCGAGGACTGGAAGCTCCTGCGCTACTGTCCGGGGCCGGTGCTGATGGTCAAGACCGACCGCCCATGGACCGGCGGCAGCGTCCTCGCCGCCGTGGATGTGGGCAATGCCGATGGCGAGCATCGCACCCTGCATGCCGGCATCATCAGCCACGGCTACGATATCGCCGGGCTGGCCAAGGGCACCCTGCACGTCATCACCGCCCACCCGACGCCCATGCTGTCCGCCGTCGATCCGACCTACCAGCTGAAAGAGACCATCGAGGCGCGCTACCGCGAGCAATGCCGCAGCTTCCAGGCCGAGTACGACATCAGCGACGAGCGCCTGCACGTGGTCGAGGGCCCTGCCGACGTGGTGATCCCGCAAATGGCTCACCGCCTCGGCGCCGCCGTCACGGTGATCGGCACGGTGGCGCGCACGGGGCTCTCCGGCGCGCTGATCGGCAACACGGCCGAGGTGGTGCTCGATGCACTGGAAAGCGATGTCCTGGTGCTCAAGCCGGATGAGGTGATCGCCCACCTCGAAGAACTGGTGGCGCAGCGCTGAAGCTGCCCCGGAAATGAAAATGCCGCTCGAGGTCGAGCGGCATTTTTGTATCTGCCGGTGTCGGACTAGACCCTTACTTCCAGGCCTTCGCGCAGGAATTTCGGAGCGATGTAGCGCTCGTAGTGCGCCTCGGACAACAGGAAGAACTCGCGGTCGATGGCATCGCGCAGCTCGGGCAGGCCCCAGTCGCGAAACTCCGGGAGCAGTACCATGCCGTAAGCCTCCAGCTGATTGATCATGCGCGCGCCGCGCGCGATCAGCTGATACGCCCAGCAATAGGGCGACTGCTGCGGCACGAAGCGGATCTGCCGCTGCTCCAGCTGGCTCCGCAGGCGCTGCTCGTCGAACACCTCCAGCTTGGCCGCCATCACCTGCACCAACAGGACTTCCAGGCGCGTCCAGACGGCGCGCTTCTCCTCGTCGCCGTAGCTGTTCCAGTTGATCACCTCGTGGTGGAAGCGCTTGCAACCGCGGCAGACCACATCGCCATAGACGGTCGAACACAAGCCTACACAAGGCGTCTTGATGCGCTGATTGGACATGGCAAAGCGATATAGGCAGCAGAACGGCCGAGCATCTTAGCCCTTTGTCTAATCCAGATCACCCCTACCAATACAGGGACGTCGGCTTAACTTTGTCCGCGCTTTCCAGTAGAATCGGCCCGCCTTTTACGGCGCCAATGTCCGTTGGAAGCTGTTTTCAAAGCGTCACGAGCACAGTCGATCCTGCAGGTACGATGGCGACGCAGCCGCTCGAAGTCCCCCCGAGTGCCTGCGTCAGCCCTCATCAGAACCCGTCCTGCCGGCGTAAAACTTTGAAAGCAGCTTCTACAAGAGACTCATGCAATCTCGGCTGATCGGCTCATAAAGTCGAAAAGCGCCTGATTCGTGAGTATCTGGATCGCGTCCCGGACAACCCTTTGGGACCACTGATGAGGGTAATAACTGTGCTTGAAGCCTATCGCAAACACGTAGCAGAGCGTGCCGCTCAGGGTATCGTGCCCCAGCCGCTGAACGCCGAACAAACCGCAGGCCTGGTCGAGCTGCTGAAAAACCCGCCGGCTGGCGAAGAAGAATTCCTCGTAGACCTGATCACCAACCGCGTGCCGCCAGGCGTGGACGAAGCCGCCTACGTCAAGGCCGGTTTCCTCTCTGCCGTTGCCAAGGGCGAAGCCACTTCCCCGCTGATCAGCAAGCAGCGCGCCGCTGAACTGCTGGGCACCATGCAGGGCGGCTACAACATCGCCACCCTGGTCGACCTGCTGGACGATGCCGCCCTCGGCACCGTTGCCGCCGAGCAGCTCAAGCACACCCTGCTGATGTTCGACGCCTTCCACGACGTCGCCGAGAAAGCCAAGGCCGGCAATGCCAACGCCAAGGCCGTGCTGCAGTCTTGGGCCGATGGCGAGTGGTTCACCAACAAGCCGGCCATCGCCGAGAAATACAGCCTGGCCGTGTTCAAGGTCCCGGGCGAAACCAACACCGACGACCTGTCCCCTGCCCCGGACGCCTGGTCGCGCCCCGACATCCCGCTGCACGCCCTGGCCATGCTGAAAATGGCCCGCGACGGCATCGTGCCGGAGCAGCAAGGCGCCATCGGCCCGCTGAAGCAGATCGAAGAGATCAAGGCCAAGGGCTTCCCGGTCGCCTACGTCGGTGACGTGGTCGGTACCGGTTCGTCCCGCAAGTCCGCCACCAACTCGGTGCTGTGGTTCTTCGGCGACGACATCCCCTACGTTCCGAACAAGCGTGCCGGCGGTTTCTGCTTCGGCACCAAGATCGCTCCGATCTTCTACAACACCATGGAAGATGCCGGCGCCCTGCCGATCGAGTTCGATGTCTCGAACATCAACATGGGCGACGTGATCGATGTCTACCCGTACGCTGGCAAGGTCTGCAAGCACGGCACCGACGACGTCATCACCACCTTCGAACTGAAGACCCCGGTGCTGCTCGACGAAGTCCGCGCTGGCGGCCGTATCCCGCTGATCGTCGGCCGCGGCCTGACCGAGAAGGCGCGTGCCGAGCTGGGCCTGGGCGCTTCCGAGCTGTTCAAGAAGCCGGAGCAACCGGCTGACAGCGGCAAGGGCTTCACCCTGGCGCAGAAGATGGTCGGCAAGGCCTGCGGCGTCGAAGGCGTGCGTCCGGGCACCTACTGCGAACCGAAGATGACCACCGTCGGTTCCCAGGACACCACCGGTCCGATGACCCGCGACGAGCTGAAAGACCTGGCTTGCCTGGGCTTCTCCGCTGACCTGGTGATGCAGTCCTTCTGCCACACTGCGGCCTATCCGAAGCCGATCGACGTCACCACCCACCACACCCTGCCGGATTTCATCCGCACCCGTGGCGGCGTGTCCCTGCGTCCGGGCGACGGCATCATCCACAGCTGGCTGAACCGCATGCTGCTGCCTGACACCGTCGGCACCGGTGGCGATTCGCACACCCGTTTCCCGATCGGCATCAGCTTCCCGGCCGGTTCCGGCCTGGTGGCCTTCGCCGCCGCCACCGGCGTCATGCCGCTGGACATGCCGGAATCCGTTCTGGTGCGCTTCAAGGGCAAGATGCAACCCGGTATCACCCTGCGTGACCTGGTTCATGCGATCCCTTACTACGCCATCCAGAAAGGCCTGCTGACCGTCGAGAAGAAAGGCAAGAAGAACATCTTCTCCGGCCGCATCCTCGAGATCGAAGGCCTGGACAACCTGACCGTCGAGCAGGCGTTCGAGCTGTCCGACGCCTCCGCCGAGCGTTCGGCCGCCGGCTGCACCATCAAACTGCCGGAAGCGGCCATTGCCGAATACCTGCAGTCCAACATCACCCTGCTGCGCTGGATGATCAGCGAAGGCTACGGCGATGCCCGTACCCTGGAGCGTCGTGCCCAGGCGATGGAAGCCTGGCTGGCCAACCCGGTGCTGATGGAAGCCGACAAGGACGCCGAGTACTCGGAAATCATCGAGATCGACCTGGCCGAGCTCAACGAGCCGGTACTGTGCGCCCCGAACGATCCGGACGACGCCCGTCTGCTGTCCACCGTGGCCGGCGACAAGATCGACGAAGTGTTCATCGGTTCGTGCATGACCAACATCGGTCACTTCCGCGCTGCCGGCAAGCTGCTGGACAAGGTCAAGGGCGGCATCCCGACTCGTCTGTGGCTGTCGCCGCCGACCAAGATGGATGCCCACCAGCTGACCGAGGAAGGCTACTACGGCATCTACGGCAAGGCCGGCGCGCGCATGGAAATGCCGGGCTGCTCGCTGTGCATGGGTAACCAGGCTCGCGTCGCTGCCAACTCCACCGTGGTCTCGACCTCCACCCGTAACTTCCCGAACCGTCTGGGCGATGGCGCCAACGTGTACCTGGCCTCTGCCGAACTGGCTGCGGTCGCTTCGATTCTCGGCAAGCTGCCGACCGTCGAGGAGTACATGGCCTACGCGAAGGACATCGACAGCATGGCTGGCGACATCTACCGCTACCTGAGCTTCGACCAGATCGCAGACTTCCGTGAAGCTGCGGCCAACGCCCAGATCCCGGTCGTTCAGGCCTGATCCCAGCGTTGCAGCAAGGAGCCCCGCCCAGTGCGGGGCTTTTTCATGGGCGCCGGAAAGGACCTTTTGCCGCACTGTCTTGCAGACGTTACGGCAGCAGCTAACGTCATTTGTGGGGATTCCCCCGCAACCTTTCAGGAGCACATCATGAAGCCATGGATCATCGTAGCCCTGTGCCTTTTCGGACTGGTCGGCTGCGCCAGCGAGTACATCATCACGACCACTGACGGCCAGATGCTCACCAGCGATGGCAAGCCCAAGCTTGACTCCGATACCGGCATGCTTCAGTTCACCGATAGTGAAGGCCGCAAGCAACAGATCCCGCAGACCAGCGTGAAGCAGGTTCTGGAGCGCTGAACGCACTGGCATACCCCTTGCTTCAACCCCATGCAAGCAGCCTTTCCAACGACGGATAGGCTCGATCGACAACGGCGTCGTATCTGATCCGGGCATCCGCGCCGGATCGGGTACGACGTTTTTTTATGGCCAACCATCCCTGCCCACCGTCACTGGTGACGCCATGAGGCGGGCGCGGCGTTCTGATGGACGGCTGCCGTTATTTGCGTGAGCGTTAAGGAAGCGACATGAGCGAACACGACCCCCCTCGCGACGACGCCCCGGCCTGGGGCAGCGATGCCCCTGAGAAGAGCGTCCTGAACATCGGCTTCATGGCCCTGAGCGACTCCGCCTCGGTGGTGGTGGCCGCCACTCAGGGCTTCGCCGAGAAGTACGGACTGAGCCTCAGGCTGCATCGCCAGACGTCCTGGGCCAGCCTGCGCGACCGCCTGCTCAGCGGCGAGCTGGATGCCGCGCACAGCCTGTACGGGTTGATCTACGGGGTGCAGCTGGGCCTCGGTGGCGCCCCCGCCACCGACATGGCAGTGCTGATGGGGCTGAACCAGAACGGCCAGAGCATCAACCTGTCGCACAGCCTGCAGGCGGCCGGCGTGACCAACGGCGAGGCACTCAGGCAGCACGTGCACCAGCATGAGGCACGCCTGACCTTCGCACAGACCTTCCCCACCGGCACCCACGCCATGTGGCTCTACTACTGGCTGGCCAGTCAGGGCATCCATCCGCTGCGCGATGTCGACAGCGTGGTGGTCCCGCCGCCACAGATGGTCGAGCACCTCGAAGCGCGGCGCATCGACGGCTTCTGCGTCGGCGAACCCTGGACCGCCAAGGCCGTCGACGAACAGCTGGGCTGCACCGTCACCACCATCCAGGCGATCTGGCCGGACCACCCGGAGAAGGTGCTGGGTTGCACCCGCGCCTTCGTCGAGCAGAACCCCAACACCGCGCGCGCCCTGATCATGGCCGTGCTCGACGCCGCCCGTTTCATCGACGACAACGAAGAGAACAAGCGCAGCACCGCCCAGCTGCTCAGCGGCAGCGAATACGTCAACGCCCCGGTGTCAGCCATCACGCCACGCTTCCTTGGCCAGTATCAGGACGGCCTGGGGCGCACCTGGCAGGACGAGCACCCGCTGCGCTTCCATGCGGGCGGCCTGGTCAACCAGCCCTACCTGTCCGACGCCATGTGGTTCATGACCCAGTTCCGCCGCTGGGGCCTGCTGCGCAGCGACCCGGACTACCTCGGCATCGCCCGCCAGGTGCAGCAACTGGCGCTGTATCGCCAGGCCGCCAGCGCGCTGGGCATTGCCGTACCCGCCGAGATGCGCAGCTCCACGCTTCAGGACGGCACCCGCTGGGACGGCAGCGACCCGGCCGCCTATGCCCGCAGCTTCCACCTCCACGCCCTGGCCGACAGCCCGGCTGCCGCCCTGTAACTGCCCGGAGAGCCATCGATGCTGCGTATCCTGCTGATCAACGACACGCCCAAGAAGGTCGGCCGCCTCAAGACCGCGCTGGTCGAGGCCGGCTTCGAGGTGATCGACGAATCAGGGCTGACCATCGACCTGCCCGAGCGCGTCGAGGCGGTGCGCCCCGACGTCATCCTGATCGACACCGAATCGCCCGGACGCGACGTCATGGAACAGGTGGTCCTGGTCAGCCGCGACCAGCCACGGCCGATCGTCATGTTCACCGACGAGCACGACCCCGGCGTGATGCGCCAGGCGATCCAGAGCGGTGTCAGCGCCTACATCGTCGAGGGCATCCACGCCCAGCGCCTGCAACCGATCCTCGACGTCGCCATGGCGCGCTTCGAGAGCGACCAGGCCTTGCGCGCGCAATTGCAGGCCCGCGACGCACAGCTGGCCGAGCGCAAGCGCGTGGAGCTGGCCAAGGGCCTGCTGATGAAGATGAAGAGCTGCAATGAAGAGGATGCCTACACCCTGATGCGGCGCCAGGCCATGAGTCGCCAGCAGAAGCTGATCCAGGTCGCCGAACAGATCATCGCCATGCACGACATGCTCGGCGGCTGAGCAACTGTACCGCTGAAACAGTTAACTGTACCGGTACGGACTGTATCAGTCAGGCAACTGTTACAGTCGCCTTCGCCGGCGCCTGTGTATGCCCCGTCCCGCCGGCCTCGGCTAGGGTAGACAACCCCTAGCCGAGGAACCCTTCATGACCGAACACGACCTGCTGGCCGAAGCCGACCGCCGCGCCCTCGCCTACCTGGACGGTACCCCCACGCGCCGGGTCTTCCCCGACGCCCCTGCCATCGCCGCCCTGGCCGCCTTCGACCAGCCACTGCCGGAGCAGGGTCACGCCGCCGAGCAGGTGCTGCGCCAGCTCGATGACATCGGCTCACCCGCGACGGTGGCAAGCAACGGCGGGCGCTACTTCGGCTTCGTCATCGGCGCGACGCTGCCGGCGGCGGCCGCCGCCGAACGCCTGGTGCTGGCCTGGGACCAGTGCGCCTCGTCCTTCAACAACTCGCCGGTGGTCGACCAGCTCGAACGGGTCGCCGGGCGCTGGGTATGCCAGGCCCTGGGGCTGCCGGCGCAGAGCGCGGTCGGCTTCGGCACCAGCGCCACCGCCTGCACCCTGACCTGCATCGCCGCCGCTCGGCGCAAGCTGCTCGCCGAGCAGGGCTGGGATTTCGATGGTGATGGCCTGACCGGTGCGCCAGCGCTGCGCGTGGTGCTCTCGGAAACGGCGCACGTCACCGTGAAGAAGGCCCTGCGCGTGCTCGGCTTCGGCATGAATCAGCTGATCTACGCACCGGTCGACGAACGCGGGCGCATCGACCCGGCGCGTCTGCCGCCGCTGGATGCACGCAGCCTGCTGATCCTGCAGGCCGGCGAGGTCAACAGCGGCGAGTTCGACCCGTTCGCCGAACTGATCCCCAGGGCCCGCGCCGCTGGCGCCTGGGTGCATGTCGACGGCGCCTTCGGGCTCTGGGCGCGGGCCTCGTCGTCGGCGCACCTGGCCGCCGGCATCGAGCAGGCCGACAGCTGGACCTGCGATGGGCACAAATGGCTCAACACCCCTTACGACAGTGCCATGGCCATCTGCCGGGACGCCAGCGCCCTGGCTGCGGCGATGAACAGCGACGCCGCCTACGCCATGGCCAGTGCCCACGCGCAGACCAACCTGACCCTGGAGTTCTCCCGCCGGGCGCGCGGCGTGGCGATCTGGGCGGCACTGGCCAACCTCGGCCGCGACGGCCTGCGGCGCATGATCGACCGACACATTCGCCAGGCCCGCCTGCTCGCCGACGCCCTCAGCGCTGGTGGCTACCAGGTGCTCAACCAGGTGCCGCTGAATCAGGTGCTGGTACGCGCCGACTCGGACGCACAGACAGACGCCATCCGCGAGGCGGTCCAGGGCAGTGGCGAGGCCTGGTTCGGCCCGACCCGCTGGCAGGGACGCCCGGCGTTCCGCCTGAGCGTCTCGTCCTGGCGTACCACTGACGAGGACATCCAGGCTCTGGCCGAACTGCTGCTGCGACTCAAGCGCCAGAGCGGCGCATAGCGCGCTGGACAGCCTGGCGGCCACAGGCGTATCGTCGCCGCCAGGTCACAGCAGTGACCAACGTCGCTCGGACGGTTCCGGGCGCTTACGTATCCGAGGAAATCATGGCAGAGAACGCCAAGCGCCGCTTTGCGCGCATCGATCGTCTCCCCCCCTACGTCTTCAACATCACCGCCGAACTGAAGATGGCTGCACGCCGTCGCGGTGAAGACATCATCGACTTCTCCATGGGCAACCCCGACGGTGCGACTCCGCCGCACATCGTCGAGAAGCTCGTGCAGGTCGCCCAGCGCGAAGACACCCACGGATACTCCACCTCCCGCGGTATTCCACGCCTGCGCCGCGCCATCTCGCGCTGGTACAAGGACCGCTACGACGTGGAGATCGATCCGGAAAGCGAAGCCATCGTCACCATCGGCTCCAAGGAAGGCCTGGCGCACCTGATGCTGGCCACCCTGGATCATGGTGACACCGTGCTGGTGCCCAACCCCAGCTACCCGATCCACATCTACGGCGCGGTGATCGCCGGCGCCCAGGTGCGCTCGGTACCGCTGGTGCCGGGCGTGGACTTCTTCGCGGAACTGGAACGCGCCATCCGCGAGTCGATTCCCAAGCCGAAGATGATGATCCTGGGCTTCCCCTCCAACCCCACCGCACAGTGCGTGGAGCTGGACTTCTTCGAACGCGTGGTCGCCCTGGCCAAGCAGTACGACGTACTGGTGGTGCATGACCTGGCCTATGCCGACATCGTCTACGACGGCTGGAAGGCCCCGTCGATCATGCAGGTGCCAGGTGCCAAGGACATCGCGGTGGAATTCTTCACCCTGTCCAAGAGCTACAACATGGCCGGCTGGCGCATCGGTTTCATGGTCGGCAACCCCGAGCTGGTCAACGCCCTGGCGCGGATCAAGAGCTACCACGACTACGGCACCTTCACGCCCCTGCAGGTGGCCGCCATCGCCGCCCTGGAAGGCGACCAGCAATGCGTGCGCGATATCGCCGAGCAGTACCGCCAGCGTCGCAACCTGCTGGTCAAGGGGCTGCACGAGATCGGCTGGATGGTAGAGAAGCCCAAGGCCTCGATGTACGTCTGGGCCAAGATTCCCGAGGCCTACGCGCATCTGGGCTCGCTGGAGTTCGCCAAGAAGCTGCTGGCCGAAGCCAAGGTCTGCGTGTCGCCCGGCCTGGGCTTCGGTGACTACGGCGACGACCACGTCCGCTTCGCCCTGATCGAGAACCAGGACCGCACGCGCCAGGCGCTGCGCGGGATCAAGGCGATGTTCAGGGCCGACGGCCTGCTGCCGGGCAAGCCCGCCAGAGCCGAGCAGGAACAGTGACAGAGGGCGCCGCAAGGCGCCCTTTCTCCATCAGCGGCAAAGCTGACAAGATCTGCGACAATTCATGACGTTTACCAACCTCAGCTGGTAGTTCCGGGGAATTGCCCGGCAGAGTGAACGCCCGTACACTGCGCGCCCCTTCCCTGACGGTCGTACCTCGATGCTCTTCGTTCTGCGCATGCTGCTGATGGGCGTGCATTTCATCTTCGCCGGGCTGCTCGGCCTGCTGCTCGGCCTGTGCCGCCCCTTCAACCCGGACAACAGCCGCCTCTGCGCACGCCTCTACTCGCTGCCCGCGCTGTGCCTGCTGCGCCTCAAGCTCAAGGCCGACGTCCGTCCGCTGCTGGAACACCAGCGCTCATGCGTGATCATCGCCAACCATCAGTCCAACTTCGACCTGTACGTGCTGGGCCGCGTGGTGCCCAGGCGCACGGTGAGCATCGGCAAGAAGAGCCTCAAATGGGTGCCGTTCTTCGGCCAGCTGTACTGGCTGGCGGGCAACGTGCTGATCGACCGCAGCAATGCCCTGGCTGCCAAGCGGGCCATGCTGACCACCACCGCAACCCTGCGTGATCACGACACCTCGATCTGGGTGTTCCCGGAGGGCACGCGCAATCTCGGCCGTGGCCTGCTGCCGTTCAAGAAAGGCGCCTTCCAGATGGCGATCAACGCCGGTGTTCCGATCATTCCGGTGTGCGTGAGCAACTATGCCAGGTCCATGCGTCTCAACCGCTGGAACAGCGGCCGCATCCTGATCCGCTCGCTGCCGGCCATCCCCACTGCCGGCCTGAGCCTGGACGACATGCCGGCGCTGATGGAGCGCTGCCAGCAGGCCATGCGCGAGTGCATCAGCAGCATGGACGCGGAACTGGCCAGCGCCTGACTGGCAGGCGGGTTGTCGGTGCGCACCGACAACCCGCGGCAACCATCAAAACGATCGATAGTTACTCTGCTGCACATCCATTATTCAATCGAAATGCCTTGAGCGATTCTGTGCCCACGCCTACCCAAGACCTGGAGCACGGACATGTCACGCCTCGCACAAGCGGCCCGCAACGGCGCCCTCGCAGCCATCGGCCTGTATCTGATCAGCACCTCCACGGTGCTGGTGCTGAGCTATGCCAGCCTGAAGCCAAGCACGCCGACCTTCGAACAGTCGGCGCCGCTGCAGACGCTGATCAGCCAGCTGCCGGCGCTGTTGCGCGCCCTCTCGCCAAGCTGAGGTGCGGCCATGCTCAGAACCCAACGGAGCCGCCTGCTGATGCTTGCCGGCATGGCCCTGCTGACCACCCTGCTGGCCCTGGTCGGCATCGGCAAGGGCTCGGCTGGCGCGGTGGCACGCAACATCGAGTGCAGCCACAAGCTCGCCCATCACCTCGACCTGGCCGAGAGCCTCAAGCGGCAGCGCAGCAGCCCGCCACCCAGCCGCGACGAGCGCTTCTCGCCCTACTTCCTGCCCGTCAGGCAGGCATGAAAAAGCCCGGAAATCCGGGCTTTCTGACTGCGAATCAGGCTCAGACCTTGGCTTTCCTGCCCTGGGCGACGAAACGCATCATCCACTCGCCCACCACACTGCCCTGCTGGGCGTGCTTGAGGCTGTCCACCCCTTGCTGATAGACCTGCTCGCCAAGGTGCTGCTGACGCAGCTCGAGCAGCGCCCGCGAGTAATCGTGGATGAACTCGGGGTGGCCCTGGAAGCACAGCACCTGATCCTCGATGTGGTACGCACCGATCGGGCAGAAGTCGCTGGACGCCAGCAGCGTGGCCTTCTCCGGCAGGCGAGTGACCTGGTCCTGGTGGCTGATCAGCAGTTGCAGCTCGTCCAGCGCCGGGCTCATCCACTCCGGGTTGCCCTGCAGGCGATAGCTGTGCACGCCAACGCCCCAGCCCTGCTCGGCACGCTCGGCCTTGCCGCCCAGCAACAGCGCCAGCAGCTGGTGACCGAAGCAGATGCCCAGCAGCTTGTCGCCACGCTGGTAGCGCTCGAGCAGGTACTGCTTGAGGGTCTGGATCCATGGCTCGCTGCCGAACGAATCCGCCTTGCTGCCGGTCACCAGGTAAGCGTCGAACTGCTCGCTGTCGGGCGGGTAATGCCCCTCCACCACGTTGTAGACACTGAACTCCGCCGCAACCGGTTGCTGAGCGAAAAGCTGCTCGAACATACGGCCATAGCCCTGATACTGGTCGACCAGTTCGGGACGGAGGATGTCAGTTTCCAGGATGCAGATACGCAGTGACATGAGGTTTCCTGTGTGAGCACGAAGGTAGGACGATTTGTGCGTTTTTCTTAACACATGCCCCCACACAAAGAAATAGCCAAGCCTGATTTACACGCATATTCGGCGTTCCGGAGCCCTGTGCAAGGCTGCGAACATTCGTCAATTAAAATTGACATCGCCCTGACGCAGTGGCGCTGCACGAGACGCTATCAGCCGCTTCGATAGTTACCATGCACACCATTCACTTCTGTGATGGCGAGCCTGCGGTGAATATCACTTCACCGGGCAGTCGCCCTCATCACACAGAAGGAAATCGATCATGAGCATTTATGCCGCGCTCGCCAGCTTCGCCGCTGCTTCCGCCTTCCAGACCTCCGCCCCGGCTCGTCCTGCCCCTGCGGCACCGGCAAACCGCGACGTCCGTTCCAGCTGACGACCCGCCAGGAGAGCCGCCATGCACAGCCAACTCAGCCTGGACGCCTATGGCGTCACCTACGTTCACCTGCAAGACGACGGCCTGCAGTTCGAGAGCGAAGCCGCCCTGCAGCTCGATGACGGCAGCATGCTGACCCTGCGCATGCCGACCCGCTACAGCGAGATGCTGGCCATTCACGAAGCGGTGTGCATTCAGCAGGGCTGGTGCCAGGCGGCCTGACGGACGCTCCCCAAAAAAGAAACGGCCCATCGGGCCGTCTCTTTGCACACCAGTCGCCTCAGAAGCACTCGCCCTTGGCCGCCTTCTCCAGCAGCAGCGCCGGCGGCAGGAAGCGCTCGCCATATTGCTCGGCCAGGTACTGCGCACGGGCGACGAAGTCCTTCACCCCGTACTGATTGATGTACTGCAGCGCACCGCCCGTCCAGGCGGCGAAGCCAATACCGAAGATCGAGCCGACGTTGGCATCGGCCACCGACTGCAGCACGCCCTCCTCGACGCAGCGCACCGTTTCGATGGCCTGGATGAACAGGATCCGGTCGCGGACATCCTGCTGCGGAATCTGCGCATCGGCCTTTTCGAAACGCGCCTTGAGCTCGGGCCACAGGTGCTTCTTGCCTGCGGCCGGGTAGTCGTAGAAACCCATGCCCGCCGCCTTGCCTGGACGCTTGTACTCGCCCAGCATCATGTCGATGACCGCGAAGGCCGGGTGCTCGGGGATGGATTTGCCCTCTGCCGCCAGGTCCTTGATGGTCTGCTGGCGGATGTGATTCATCAGGCTCATCGACACTTCATCGCTGATCGCCAGCGGGCCGACCGGCATGCCGGCGTTGCGTGCCTCGTTCTCGATCATCGCTGCACTGACGCCTTCGCCAAGCATGGCCAGGCCTTCGTTGGTGAAGGTGCCGAACACCCGCGAGGTGAAGAAACCACGGCTGTCGTTGACCACGATGGGGGTCTTCTTGATCTGCATGACGTAGTCGAAACCACGCGCCAGCGTCTCGTCGGAGGTCTTCTCGCCGCGGATGATTTCCACCAGCGGCATCTTGTCCACCGGACTGAAGAAATGCAGGCCGATGAAGTTCTCCGGCCTGGCCACGGCAGTCGCCAGACCGGTGATCGGCAGCGTCGAGGTGTTGGAGGCGATCACTGCGTCGCCCAGCGCGGCGGATTCTGCGGCGGCGGTGACCTTGCCCTTGAGCGCACGATCCTCGAATACCGCTTCGATGATCAGGTCGCAGCCGTCGAAGTCCGCCTCGCTGTCGCTCGCCTTGATCAGCCCGAGGAAGGCGTCGCGCTGCTCGGCGCTCATGTGCCCCCTGCCGACCTTCTTGTCCAGCAGCCTGGCCGAGTAGCCCTTGCCCTTCTCCGCCGCTTCGACGGACACGTCCTTGAGCACCACCTCGATACCCGCCGCTGCCGATACGTAGGCGATACCCGCACCCATCATGCCCGCGCCGAGCACACCGACCTTCTTCGTCCGGGTCTTCGGGTATCCCTGCGGGCGCGAACCGCCGGCATTGATCTCATTGAGCTGAAACCAGAAGGTGCCGATCATGTTCTTCGCCACCTGGCCGCAGGTCAGCTCGGTGAAGTAGCGCGCCTCGATGATCTGCGCGGTGTCGAAGTCGACCTGCGCGCCCTCGACCGCCGCGCACATGATTTTCTCCGGCGCGGGGAAGCAGCCCCGGGTCTTGTCGCGCAACACGCTCGGGGCAATGGCCAGCATCTGCGCCACGTTCGGTGAACTCGGCGCCCCCCCCGGAATCTTGTAGCCCTGCACGTCCCAGGGCTGCCGCGCGGTCGGGTTGGCGGCGATCCAGGCACGCGCCTTGGCCAGCATCTCCTCGCGGTCGCCGGCCAGCTCATGGATCAGCCCGGCCTTGAGCGCTGCCTCCGGGCGCACCTTCTTGCCTTCGGCCAGGTACGGCAGCGCCTTTTCCAGGCCGAGGATGCGCACCATGCGCACCACGCCGCCGCCACCGGGCAGCAGCCCCAGGGTGACCTCCGGCAGGCCGAGCTGCACATGGGGCTCGTTCAGGGCGATGCGCTGGTGGCAGGCCAGGGCGATCTCCCAGCCGCCACCCAGCGCGGCGCCGTTGATAGCCGCGACCACCGGCTTGCCGAGGGTCTCGAGACGGCGCAGCTGGCCCTTGATCTTGAGGATCATCTCGTAGAAACCCTGGGCGTCGGCCGGGGTGACCTGGATCAGTTCGTTGAGGTCGCCGCCGGCGAAGAAGGTCTTCTTCGCCGAGGTGACGATGACCCCCGCGATGGTGTCCTTTTCCGCCTCCAGGCGGTCGACGATCTCGGCCATGGCCTCGCGGTACACCGCGTTCATGGTGTTGGCACTCTGGCCGGGCATGTCCATGGTCAGGACGACGATAGCGTCCTGGCCTTTTTCGTAGCGGATGGCGTCAGTCATTTTTTCACGTCCCAAATATTCGGGGAGTGCTTCAGGGGCGTCACGCGCGCAGCTCAGGCAAGGCGGAAATCATTGGACTTCCAGCGCCGCGTGGCCGAGCGCAGTCGCCCGTGACAGCTCCTAGATACGTTCGATGATGGTGGCGATACCCATGCCACCGCCCACGCAAAGGGTGGCCAGGCCATAGCGCAGCTGGCGCTTCTCCAGTTCGTCGAGCAGCGTGCCGAGGATCGCGCAGCCGGTGGCGCCCAGCGGGTGGCCCATGGCGATCGCGCCGCCATTGACGTTGACCTTGTCCTCGCTCACGCCCATGTCCTTCATGAACTTCATCACCACCGAGGCGAAGGCCTCGTTGACCTCGAACAGGTCGATGTCATCCACCGCCAGCCCCGCCTTGGCCAGCGCCTTGCGCGTGGCGGGCGCCGGACCGGTGAGCATGATGGTCGGATCGGTACTGGTCACCGCCGTGGCGACGATGCGCGCACGTGGTTTCAGGCCCAGTTCGCTGCCCTTGGCCGCGGAGCCGATCAGCATCAGCGCGGCGCCATCGACGATGCCGGAGCTGTTGCCCGGCGTGTGCACATGCTCGATACGCTCGACATGACTGTAGACGCGCAAGGCGGTGGCATCGAAGCCCATCTGCCCCATCATCTCGAAGCTGGGCTTGAGCTTGTTCAGCCCCTCCAGCGTCGAGTCGCCACGGATGAATTCGTCATGTTCGAGCAGCAGGATGCCGTTCTGGTCGCGGACCGGCACCAGGGACCTGGCGAATGCGCCATTGCCGCTGGCGCGTGCGGCCTTCTGCTGCGAACGCAGGGCGAAGGCATCGACGTCCGCGCGGGTGAACCCTTCCAGCGTCGCGATCAGGTCGGCGCCGATGCCCTGCGGCACGAAATTGGAGTGAATGTTGGTTTCCGGGTCCATCACCCAGGCGCCGCCGTCGGAACCCATGGGCACGCGTGACATCGACTCGACGCCACCGACCACCACCAGGTCCTCGAAGCCGGAGCGCACCTTCATCGCCCCCATGTTCACCGCCTCCAGCCCCGAGGCGCAGAAGCGATTGAGCTGTACGCCCGCCACGCATACGTCCCAGTCGGCCACCATCGCGGCGGTCTTGGCGATGTCGGCGCCCTGGTCGCCTACCGGCGTCACGCAGCCCAGCACGATGTCGTCCACCTGGCTGGTATCCAGATCGTTACGGGCTTGCAGGGCAGTCAGCAGGCCGGCGACCAGCTGGACGGGCTTGACGCTGTACAGCGCGCCGTCCTTCTTGCCCTTGCCACGCGGCGTGCGTACCGCGTCGAAAATATAAGCTTCGGTCATGGCATCCTCGGAAGGTCATGCGGCGCTGGCGATCACGGCGCCGCGCCGGTTCTTGTTTGAGCGTCCCTACCTTAGCGCCACGAGGCCAGCGCTCAATGACCGAAGCGCTCAGCGCCATTGACCACTGAGCTCAGACGAACGGTCGTTTGTTCGTCAACGGGCACATGGGCCCGAGCAACCTGTCTGCCACAAGGCATGCGGCCTGCGCACCTGGCGCGCGTCATAGCGCGTGTTTCCTAGCAGCCAGCCATTAGCAACCAAGTCATCTAAGAAAGCGCTGACTGCAGCCCTAGAGTTAGTCATGCACCTTGACGAAAACCGGTGCAGGGAACCGTCGCTGGGTCATGCCGGGACGGTCGATGGAACTACGCCCAGGCAGCAGCTCGCCAGGCAGACCGGCAGGCGTCCGACACGACGCCCATAACAACAAGAGGCATATGGCCATGAACAAGCAGCCGAAATACCGTCAGGCTGGCGTCATTCTCTTCGCCACGGCGGTCATACTGATCCTTCCCAACCTGACCCGTCTGGTCAGCTGACCCAGCAACGACCCCGCTGCTGTGCAGACGCCGTGGTGCGCTCGGCACAGGGCGGGTGCTTTCCCATGACCTGATGACACCCCGTCTGGACGGCGCGCCCGCATCGGGCAAAGATAGTTCGATCCCTCGCCAGCCCCGGAGCCAGACATGCGCCTCGCCATTCTCTTCCTTACCGGCCTGTTCACCCTTGCCGGCGCCCACGCCGCGGAAGTGGACCAGGCTGCCGCACTCGAGACGCTGCAAGACGAAGACAGCCTGCTGATCGACGTGCGCAGCGCCGAGGAATTCGCCGACGGCGCCCTGCCCGGCGCCATCAACCTCGAACATGATCGGATCGCGGAACGCATCGCCAGCGTGGCACCCGACAAGGACCGCCCGCTGGTGCTGTACTGCCGCAGCGGGCGGCGCTCCTCATTCGCGCAGGACAAGCTGCAGGCACTGGGCTACAGCCGGGTGATCAACGCAGGCGGCTATGACGACCTGCTGCCGCTCCTGGAGCGCGGCGAATGAGGGGGCTGCTGGTCAGCCTGATGTTTCTTGGCTGTTCCCTCTCGCTGCAGGCCGGCGAGTTCGCCGCACAACTGAACGCTGGCACGCGCAGCTGGAGCAGCAGCGAACTGTTGCACCACCCTCAGGCCCGCGACATCGAGATCGCCGACGACGTCAGCTACAAGCGCCCCATGCGCTACCGTGCGGTCCCGATCCGCGCGCTGCTCGAGGGCGTGACGGCGGGCGATCACCTGCAGGCGGTGGCATCGGACGGCTTCGCCGCCGAGCTTCCGGCCGCCCTGCTGCTGGCCGACGAGGGGGCCAAGGCCTGGCTGGCCATCGAAGACCCGGACGAGCCGTGGCCACCGCTGGCCCAGGGCAAGGCCAGCGCGGGGCCGTTCTACCTGGTCTGGACCGACCCGCACGCCAGCCAGATCAGCCCCGAGCAGTGGCCCTTCCAGGTCGTCAGGATTCGCCAGCTCGCAGCGGTGGAGCAACGCTTCCCCGCCCTGCTCCCGGCCGGTGACGCGAACAGCGAGGTGCAGGCCGGCTTCGCCCTGTTTCAGAAGAACTGCATGGCCTGCCACCGCCTCAATGGCGCCGGTGACTCCGCGTTCGGCCCCGATCTGAATATCCCCTACAACCCCACCGAGTACTTCACCGGCGACTTCCTGCGCCAGTACATCCGTGACCCTCAAAGCCTGCGGCGCTGGCCACAGGCACGCATGCCCGGCTTCTCCGAGCAGGTGCTCGACGCCACGCAGCTGCAGCAGCTGATCGCTTACCTGCAGCACATGGCCACGCGCAAGCTCCCGCCGCCGGGCTAGTGCGGCAGGCTCTCCTCCAGCGCCTCGCGAATCAGGCTCTGCAGCAACTGCACCGGCTCGCTCGGCTGCGTCTCGGCGCGATGCAGGGCCAGCTCCAGCGTCGGCAGCGGCGGCAACCCGCTGCTGCCGCTCGGCAGGACCTCGACGCCGGCCGGCAGGCACAACGCCGTACGCACGGTGATGCCCAGGCGCGCACGCGCGGCGGCCCACAGTCCCCCCAGGTTGGCGCTGGAAAACGCCACGCGCCAGGGCAAACCGGCACGATCCAGCGCCGCGCACGGCTCGGAACGGAACAGGCATGGCGCCTCGAAGCACAGCAGGGGTAACGGTTCGCCCGCCTGTTCGCGCCAGCGGGCCAGCACCTCGGCGTCGCCGATCCAGCACATCGGCACCCGGCCCAGAAGCTCGCGCCCCGGCGCAGCGGGATCGCCACCCCAGACCAGCGCCAGGTCGAGCCCACCAGCGGCGAGCGCCTCGAGCAACTCGGCGTTGCGCGCCACCCGCACCTCGATGCGCACCCGTGGATGCAAGCGCGCGAAGCGGCCGAGCACCTCCGGCAGGAGGATTTCGCCGAAGTCTTCCTGCAGGCCCAGACGCACCTCACCACCGAGCCGGCCGCTGTGCAGCGCGGCACAGGCCTCGTCATTGAGGGCCAGCAGGCGTCGGGCGTAGGCCAGCATCAGCTCGCCGCTGTCGGTCAGCACCAGGCCGCGCCCCGCGCGACGCAGCAGCAAGGCGTCGGCCTGACTCTCGAGCTTGCGCAGCTGTGCGCTGGTGGCCGAGGTCGAGCGCCCCAGGCGCTGCGCGGCGCGAGCGAAGCTGCCCAGTTCGACCCCGGTAACGAAGGTGCGCAGGGCGTCCATGTCGAAGTTGGTCAGGCGCATGACACTCCCGTTTTTTGGAATCAACAGTTGGAAATTATCCGATTTTCAGCACGGATTCTCTCTCGCACACTGCCAGACCTCAAGCGCGAGGCATCCGGCCTGCGCATGTGCAGCGAGAACCGATCATGAACATGCCCGCACCCACCGCCACCACCTGTCCGCCACAGGCCCCGCCGCTGAGCCAGCGCTGGAAGGTGCTGATCGCCGGTTTCGTCGCCAACGCCGCGCTGATCGCCGCTACCGCCGGCCTGCCGACCACGGCACTGAGCCTGAGCAGCGACTACGGCTTCGGCCATGCCGAACTGGCCTGGGTCTTCGGCAGCATGGGTCTGGGACTGGCCTTGAGCGAGTTGCCCTGGGGCATGCTGACCGACCGCTGGGGCGACCGCCCGGTGCTGCTCTGCGGCCTGCTGGTGACTGGCCTGGCGCTGCTTGGCCTGGCCATCGGCGGGCAGCCGGGTGATGGCGCCCTGATACGCCTGTGCGCCGGCTTGACGCTCGCCGGGCTGGCCGGAGGTAGCGTGAACGCCGCCAGCGGTCGCGCGGTGATGGCCTGGTTCGGCCCCGGCGAACGCGGGCTGGCCATGAGCATCCGCCAGACCGCCGTGCCCCTGGGCGGCCTGCTGGGGGCCTGCGTGCTGCCGTCACTGGCGCGCCAGCAGGGGTTCAGCCTGGTGTTCGGCCTGCTCGCCGGGCTCTGCGCGCTGGCCGGCTACCTGACCTGGCGCTGGCTGCACGAGGCTCCCGGCCAGTCCCAGGCGGAACCCGAGCGCCGCACCCTGCGCCCGGCCTGGAGCGAAGCGCCGCTGTGGCGCCTGGCGCTGGGTATCGGCGTGCTGTGCATGCCGCAGTTCGTGATCCTCAGCTTCGGTGCGGTGTTCATACACGAGCAGCTCGGCGGCAGCCTGCTCATGGTCAGCGCCAGCCTGGCCACCCTGCAGCTCGGTGCCGCCGTCGCACGCGTGCTGAGCGGGCGCTGGAGCGACCGCAACGGCAATCGTCATCTGTACCTGTGGCGCTGCGTGCTGGCGGCCGCTGCAGCCTACCTGCTACTGGCCGGTGCCACCGCCCTGCTGACGCGGCAGATGCTGCCCCCGGCGCTGGTGCTGGCGCTGCTGATCGGCTGCGGCATCCTGATCTCGGCGTGGCATGGCGTGGCCTATACCGAACTGGCCAGCCAGGCCGGCGTGGCCCGTGCAGGCACGGTGCTGGGCATGGCCAACACCCTGGTGTTCGCCGGCATGTTCCTCACCCCGACGCTGGTCGCCGCCGGCCTGCGCCACGGTGACTGGCCGCTGGTGTGGGGCGTGGCGGCCCTGCTGACGCTGGCAGCCTGGCCGCTGCTGCGCGCGGCTGAGCGGCCCTACTGCTGGCGCACCTGCAGCAACGGCGCGACCTGCACCTGCGCATGCATCTGCTCGCAACCACCGCCACGGCGCATGCCGCGCACCGGGCAGGCATCGAGGTAGTCCAGGCCGACCGCCAGCTTCAGGTGACGCTCCGGGCGTGCCAGGCAGTTGGTCACGTCGAAGCTGTACCAGGCATCGCCGACCCAGGCCTCGGCCCAGGCATGGCTGGCCAGGTGCTCGGCATCGTCCGTGTAGAGGTAGCCCGACACGTAGCGCGCCGGCACCCCCAGGCTGCGAGCACAGGCGAGGAAGGCATGGGTGTGGTCCTGGCAGACACCGCGACGACCGGCGAAGGCCTCGGCGGCGCTGGTATCCACCTCGGTGACGCCCGGCTGATAGACGATATGGGCATTGAGCGCATGCATCAGGTCGATCAGGCCGTTGCGGTCGCTATGCGCCCTGGCGTGCTGCGCGGCGAACTCGCGAATGGCGTCATCCGCCTGGGTCAGGCGGGTGAAGCGCAGGAACGGCAACGCCGACTGCTGCTCGTGCTCGGCCTCGCACGTCTCGTCGATCTCCACCTGGCCCCGGGCGCCGATGACGATGGCCTCGTGCGGCTCGTCCAGGGTCAGCACATGCAGGATGTTGCCGTACGGATCGATCTGCGCATGCACCGGGCGCGGCAGATCGAGCTGCCAGCTGAGCACCTGCTGTCGCTCGCTGTCATGTGGGGTCAGGCGCAGGTACTGGATACTCGCGCGCACCTGATCATCGTAACGGTAGGTGGTGTCATGACTGATCGAAAGTCTCATGCGACCTCCAGATAGGACGTGTGGATGGTGTTGCCCAGCTGGCGCACCAGCAGGATGAAGTCGGTCAGCCAGGCGTGCAGACCTTCGTCGAGCACTTCGTCGATGCTGGTGTAGCGCAGGCGCGCATCCAGTTCGGCGGCCAGGCGCTGTGCGGGGCGACCGTTCTCTCCTGGTAGACCGGCGAGCATCAGGTTGAGTTCTTCCATGCAGGCGCGCAGCGAACGCGGCACGTCCGGACGCAACAACAGCAGCTCGGCGACCTTGCGTGTGCGCGGCGAGCCACGGTAGATCTCGGCGAAGGCCTCGAACGAGGACAGCGCACGCAGCAGCGCGCTCCACTGGTAGTAACTGCGCGCCGTGCGCTCCTCCAGTTCGTCGATCTCTTCGCCGAGCATTTCGTAGCGCGCATCGAGCAGGCGCAGGGTGTTGTCGGCGCGCTCGATGAAGGTGCCCAGGCGGATGAAGCGATAGGCCTCGCCACGCATGATGGTGCCGAAGGTGGCGCCACGGAACAGGTGCGAACGCTCCTTGACCCACTCGCAGAAGCGACTGATGCCGTAGCGCCCCAGGCCCTGCTCGGCGATGCCGCGCATTTCCAGCCAGGTGGCGTTGATGTTCTCCCACATGTCGGCGGTGATGCGCCCGCGCACCGCGTGCGCATTGCTGCGCGCCGCCTGCAGGCAGCAGTAGATGCTGCCGGGGTTGCTCGCATCGAGGGCGAAGAAGTGCAGCATGCGCTCGGCATGCAACGGGCCATGACGCTCCAGGTATTCGTCCAGCGTGCCGGTGATGAGCAGAGGCATGGCCAGTTCGTCGAGGCCGTCGCCACGGCCGTCCTGCGGCATCAGCGACAGCGAGTAGCTGACGTCGAGCATGCGCGCGAGGTTCTCGGCACGCTCCAGGTAGCGCGACATCCAGTACAGATCGGAGGCAGTACGACTGAGCATGATTAGTCCTCCACCACCCAGGTGTCCTTGGTCCCGCCGCCTTGCGACGAGTTGACCACCAGCGAGCCTTCGCGCAGTGCCACGCGCGTCAGGCCGCCAGGCACCAGGCGGGTTTCGCGGCCGGTCAGGACGAACGGACGCAGATCGATATGGCGCGGTGCGATGCCGCGCTCGACGAAGGTCGGGCAAGTCGACAGACTCAGCGTCGGCTGGGCGATGTAGGCCTCCGGCTTGGCGATCAGGCGGGCACGGAAGGTCTCGATCTCGGCCTTGCTCGCCGCCGGCCCGACCAGCATGCCGTAGCCACCGGAGCCCTGGGTTTCCTTGACCACCAGCTCGGACAGGTTGGCCAGCACGTGGGACAGCTCCTCCGGCTTGCGGCACTGCCAGGTCGGTACGTTCTTGAGAATCGGCTCCTCGTCCAGGTAGAAGCGGATCATGTCGCCGACGAAGGGATAGACCGACTTGTCGTCCGCGACGCCGGTGCCAATGGCGTTGGCCAGCACCACGTTGCGCGAGCGATAGGCCGACAGCAGCCCGGCGACGCCGAGCATCGATTCGGGATTGAAGGCCAGCGGATCGAGGAAGGCGTCGTCGAGACGGCGGTAGATCACGTCGACCTGGCGCGCCCCCGCGGTGGTGCGCATGTAGACCTTGTCGTCACGCACGAACAGGTCCGCCCCCTCCACCAGCTCCACACCCATCTCGCGGGCCAGGAAGGCGTGCTCGAAATAGGCGCTGTTGAAACGCCCCGGGGTCAGCACCACGACCGTGGGGTTGTCCAGCGGGCTGGAGCTCTTCAGCGCATCGAGCAGCAGGTTCGGGTAGTGATCCACCGGCGCCACGCGCTGCGCGGCGAACAACTCGGGGAACAGGCGCATCATCATCTTGCGGTCTTCGAGCATGTAGCTGACGCCGCTCGGCGTGCGCAGGTTGTCCTCGAGCACGTAGTAGCTGCCGTCGCCATCGCGCACCAGGTCCACCCCGGCGATGTGCGCGTAGATGTCGCGATGCAGGTCGAGCCCCTGCATGGCCATCTGGTACCCCTCGTTGGCCAGCACCTGTTCGGCCGGGATGATGCCCGCCTTGATGATGCGCTGGTCATGGTAGAGGTCGGCGAGGAACAGGTTGAGCGCCTGCACCCGCTGGATGCAGCCACGCTCGACGATGCGCCACTCGCTGGCGGGTATGGCGCGTGGAACGATGTCGAAGGGAATCAGCCGCTCGGTGCCCTGATCGTCGCCGTAGAGGGTGAAGGTGATACCCGCGCGGTGGAACAACAGATCGGCTTCGCGCCGGCGCTGGGCCAGCAGCTCGTCCGGCGTTTCCGCCAGCCAGCGGGCGAACTCTCGGTAGTGCGGGCGGACAGCGCCACTCGCGTCGTACATCTCGTCATAAAAGGTGCGGGCCATGCCGTACTCCTTGTCACCCGGACTTGCAGCATCCTCTGCAAGGCCCGAGCCAGCACTATTAATCCTTTAATTTCAACAACCTAGCAAATGATCGAATACTCCACGCACCATCAAGGTGCGGCGCGATGTTGCCGTCACAACCTGTCGCCCCATTAGGTGGCGCAGGAGCGGCGAACGCCTTGCGATGCAGGCAGAAAGCCTGCACCACCCGCTCCACGCCGGACGCGGGCAAGCTGTCCGTCACATTGCGTGACCGCCCGGTCAAGTGCAATCGCTTTCGCACGCAGGCGACGGCATGACCTGTCCCCGGCTGAAGTGCCCCCTCACTGCCTGGCGGCAAGAAACTCGGCAACGACCTGCACGGCCGTGTCGAGGTGCTGCTCATGAGTGTAGCCCGACGCCTTCAGCGGCTTGAGGTCGTGGTCGGCGGCAGCCAGCCAGTGCAGGTCGATGGCCGAGGACAATGCGTAGGCGGCGACCGCCTCACGATTACCCAGCGCATCGCGTTCGCCCTGGACGATCAGCGTCGGCGTGCGCAGCTCGGCCAGGTGAGCGACACGGGGCTTTTCCGGTTTTCCGGCGGCATAGAAAGGGTAGCCCAGGCAAACCAGGGCAACCGCCCCCAGTTCGTCTGCCAGCAGACTGGCCATGCGCCCGCCCATGGACTTGCCGCCGATGGCCAGGGGCCCTGCGACGCGTTGGCGCACCTGGGCATGGACGTCACGCCATTGCTGCAGCAGTTGCGCCTGGGGATTGGGGGGGCGCTTGCGCCCATCCACACGGCGCTGGGCCATGTAGGCGAACTCGAAGCGCACCACGCGCACGCCGCGCGCGGCGAGCCCCTGCGCGATGCGCTGCATGAACGGACTGTCCATCGCTGCGCCTGCCCCGTGCGCCAGGATCAGAGTGGCCGTTGCCGCCTGCGGCGGTTCGTCCCACAACCAGGGCAGCCCCTGCTCACATTGATCGGCGTCAATAAACCCAGATGGCCCTTTGCTCATGCTTGCCTCGCGTCGATATCCGTGGTGTTCATGGCCTGCTCATGCCTAGGGGTGCCACGGATGTCGACCGCTCTGCCATAACCGTGGATGGAAGCCCAGACATGAACACAACAACCCGTTCCGCCTACAACTACAGGGTGGTTCGCCAGTTCGCCATTATGACGGTGGTTTGGGGCATCGTCGGCATGGGACTCGGCGTATTCATCGCCGCCCAGCTGGCCTGGCCCGAACTGAACTTCAACCTACCCTGGACCAGCTTCGGCCGGCTCCGCCCACTGCACACCAATGCGGTGATCTTCGCCTTCGGTGGCTGCGCACTGTTCGCCACCAGCTACTACGCGGTGCAACGCACCAGCCAAACCACGCTGTTCGCACCCAAGCTGGCTGCCTTCACCTTCTGGGGCTGGCAACTGGTGATCGTGCTGGCCGCGATCAGCCTGCCGCTGGGCTGGACCAGCTCCAAGGAATACGCCGAGCTCGAGTGGCCGATCGATATCCTCATCACCATCGTGTGGGTGTCCTACGCCATCGTCTTCTTCGGCACCGTCATGCAACGCAAGGTCAGCCACATTTATGTGGGCAACTGGTTCTTCGGCGGTTTCATTCTCACCGTGGCGATCCTCCACCTGATCAACAACATGGAGATTCCGGTCACCCTGACCAAGTCCTACTCGCTGTACGCGGGTGCGACCGATGCGATGATCCAGTGGTGGTACGGCCACAACGCCGTGGGCTTCTTCCTGACCGCCGGCTTCCTGGGGATGATGTACTACTTCGTGCCCAAGCAGGCAGGTCGTCCGGTCTATTCCTACCGCCTGTCCATCGTCCACTTCTGGGCGCTGATCGCGGTCTACATCTGGGCCGGTCCGCACCACCTGCACTACACCGCGCTGCCGGACTGGGCCCAGTCCCTCGGCATGGTGATGTCGCTGATTCTCCTGGCACCGAGCTGGGGCGGCATGATCAACGGCATGATGACCCTCTCCGGCGCCTGGCATAAGCTGCGCACCGACCCGATCCTGCGCTTCCTGGTGGTCTCCCTGGCCTTCTACGGCATGTCC